>DAONFX010000011.1:0-31994 GCA_035403825.1 Anaerolineaceae bacterium | reverse complement strand
CGAATAGGACATTTCTAACTTGCCAGCTATAGGACATTTCTATTTAGCCTTGACATCTCAATTGTGGGGGGGAGCACATAATAATACTGTTGATGAACAGGGGAAACGGAAAATACAGAGATCAATGTCTGGAATTGGTAGGGAAAGAGTACTACCCAGTGGAGACCTATCGAGATGCGAGATCCCCCCTCTTCAGATGATCAAGAGCTGCGAAGGGTCAGGGTTAGGGCAAGCGCGAAACATGATAGAAAAGAAGAAATAAAGTGCTTAGTTTCGAGGAAAAACCCGCCTGGACGACTACGACCATTCAGTAGGATATTTCTATTTAGCCTTGACAAAATCTCACTCAGTCGGCATGGAGAGCTTTTCAGAACCGCATTCACAAAAGAAGTTCTTGCTGCAATTTCGCTTTTTAACGATAAATTCCCTTGATTCCTGAATATCTCAGGTTAAAATAATCCGAGTGTACAATTCTTTGCCAGTGTAGAATGGAGGCACAGCGCGCAGCGTTGCTTTCATCAAATCCCATATTTTTCTGACTTTGTGATTTTTTCTGCGAGTAATTTGCATTTCGGCACATGGTAACTTATCAGTAGCCCTTTCGGAGTAGAAATGATAAAAAAAGGATGGTTTTTTCTGGTATTGGTAATGCTGGCAGCAGCTTGCGCCCCCTCCGCTGAAGCTGTGCAGGAAGCTATCCGCCAAACCCAGGCAGCAGTTCCGACTGCTGTCCCAACGCTCCCCCCGACAGACGTTCCTACGCCGCTCCCCAACCCCACAAGCGCGCCTACACTGCCCCCTGCCCTCACCACGCTGCCTGTGGATGAAAGCTTGCCAGCTCTGCTCGGGCATCCGGAAGACCTCCCCAGCGGCTATAAACCTGGCAGCCTGGGCAGCATTGATGAGGATCGCTTTGCCTGGATTACGAACAGAGGTTCCGCCAGCCACCTTCTTTCTATCGAAAAAGGTGATAACGGCGTGGAAGGCTATGTTGCCGTCTTCGTTTATGAAGACACACTCGATCCGGCACTGTCCTACATGGATGACTTAAACGAAGTCACCCGACTGATCCAGGAATACGGGAGTTCCTACACCTTCGAATTTGACACCATTGACGATGTGGGCGAAAAGGACATGGCGTATGTGATGTCAGCGAGTTCCAGCTCGGAGGCAAACATCGCGGTGGGATTCGTGCGCTGCAATCTGTATGTGCGCATCAGTTTTATGAACAGCAAGGACCGCGCGATGATTATCAGCTACGCGCAAAAGTTGGACGAACGCATTGTCGCGCTTGGCTGCCAGTACTAAACGCAAGTCTCCATCGCCTTCCCTTGCACGCCCAAGCTGAGCTTTGGCGCTAATTCCAAATTCAGAGCCGGACTGCGCGTCCGGCTCAGTGATTCCCCCTTTTGGCGGGTAAGCCATATGATAAAATTCTGGCATGAATGCCCGGGTCGTCTTTATGGGTTCGCCCGATTTCGCTCTCCCCACCCTGGAAGAACTGCATAACAACACGCAGGTCGTTGGCGTTGTCACCCAGCCGGACCGGCCGGCCGGGCGCGGGCGCCAACCCATGCCCTGCCCTGTCAAGCAATTGGCGGATCACCTGCGGATACCGGTCTTCCAGCCGCTCTCCCTGCGTAAACCCGGCGCGCTGGAGCAGCTGGAAGCCTGGCAGCCGGACCTGATTGTGGTGGCGGCGTTCGGTCAGATCCTCCCGAAAAGCGTGCTGGCGCTCCCGCCGAAAGGCTGCCTCAACGTGCACGCCTCGCTTCTGCCCCGTTGGCGCGGCGCGTCCCCCATCCAGGCTGCCATTCTGGCGGGGGATGAACGCAGCGGCGTGACCATTATGCTGATGGAGGAAGGTCTGGATACCGGCCCAATTCTGACGCAAAGGACTGTGCCTATCCGGCCGGGTACCACCGGCGCGGAACTTTCGCAGCAGCTGGCTTTTCTGGGCGCCGCGACGCTGACGGAAATTCTTCCCTCCTATCTCTCCGGCATGCTCGCGCCGCTGATGCAAGCGGACAGCCTGGCCACATACGCGCCGATGCTCAAAAAATCGGACGGGCTGCTGGATTTCCATCAACCCGCGCTCACCCTCACCCGCAAAGTGCATGCCTATTTCCCCTGGCCCGGAACATATTTCGTCTTGAACGGGAAGCAAATCAAGGTGCTCGACGCGCACCCGCACGATACCTTTGAGAGTGAAATCGAAGGGCATTACATTGTCAATGGTTTGCCTGCTGTCGGTACGTCGGAAGGCTTGTTGGTGCTGGACAGGCTACAGCCGGAGGGCAAACGCGGCATGCCCGGCAGCGATTTTCTGAACGGTCAGCCCGGCTGGCTGTAAGTTTCGTCCATACAAAGATTCCTTGGTACTTATTGAGCGGGATTCTTATTTGTCATTGCGAGCCCCCGGTGTAATCACCCATAGATCACCTGGATAAACAAGGAGGGGGCGCGGCAATCTGCCTGAATTCCATTGCATAGCAGAATTATTCACCAGGCGTTTATGATGTTGAAAGGCAGACTGCCACGACCCTTTGCCAATCCATATCCCTAATAACCAGCCATAACCTTGTGGCAAAGGGTCTCGCAGTGACCACGAAGCTGCGCTCGCGATAACGAATGATTCGGCATTGCGAACCGTTTTGCCGCCAAACGTCGAGCTGGCCAGATGAGGCATCAAGGCAAAACGGTGTGGCAATCTGCCTGTGTGCATGCTTGCCTGAATGCCTGTCTCTCAGCAATGGCGAAGCTGAGCCAACAGGGAGATCACCGCGCTGCGCTCGCGATGACGAACGATTCGGCTCGCGGTGGCGCGGCTTGTCATGCTAAGCCCCAGCGAAGCATCTGATCAGAATAGAGGAAAGGCTTTGCGCTGCACTTAAGAGTGACAAGTAAAATTTCTCAACTCGAAATACCCACCTGGCTTTGCCTACCCCCCTGAAAACAACGCTACTCCTCCGGGAAGAAGTTCCTGCGCCACTCGTAGAGCAAGTTCAGCGCCTGGATCGGGGAGAGCGAATTCAAATCCACCTTTTTGAAGGCATCCATAAGCGGATTATTCTCCGGGAACAGGCGCAGCTGCGATGAGTCCGGCACCTGGGCCGGGATAGTCTTCCCGGACGTGGCTTCGAGCTGCTTAAGCAGCTCGTTCGCGCGTTGAATCACGGGGCCTGGCAGCCCGGCCAACTGCGCCACGTGGATGCCGTACGAGCGGTCCGCCCCGCCGGGCACAATCTTGTGCAGGAAGACCACCTTGCCCTCGGATTCCGTCACGGCCACGTTGTAGTTGCGCACGCCCGGCAGCATCTCCGCCAGCTCAGTCAGTTCGTGATAATGCGTGGCAAACAGGGTAAAGGGCTTGAGTTTGGGGTGACTGTGCAGATACTCAATAATCGCCCAGGCGATAGAAAGCCCGTCGTAGGTGCTGGTGCCGCGCCCGATTTCATCCAGGATTAACAGGCTGCGAGGGGTGGCGTTGTTCAGGATATTTGCCGTCTCAATCATCTCGACCATAAAGGTGGATTGACCGGCGTGAATCGCATCCTGAGCGCCGATGCGGGTGAAAATGCGGTCTACCAGCCCGATTTCCGCAGACTCCGCCGGAACAAAGCTGCCCACCTGCGCCAGCAGGACAATCAGCACCACCTGACGCAGAAATGTGGATTTACCGCTCATGTTCGGGCCGGTGATGACGCGCACAATCTCGCCTTCCTCAAACACCGCATCATTGGCGATGAAGCGCTCACCGGTGCGCAGCCGCTCCACCACCGGGTGCCTTCCGCCAATAATTTTCAGCCCTTTTTCCGCGCGCACCGTCGGTCGGACGTAGTTGTTCAGCGCGGCGGCAGCCGCCAGCGAGAGCACGCAGTCCAACGCCGCCAGCGCTCTGGCGCTTTCCAGCAGCAGCGCGGCTGAACTGGCCACGCGCTGGCACACGGACCTAAAGACGCGCAGTTCCACCTCGTGGATTTGCGTCTCTGCATTCAGAACGAGGGACTCGTATTCTTTCAGTTCGGGCGTGATGAAGCGTTCAGCGTTCACCAGGGTTTGCTTGCGCAAGTAATCGGCGGGGGCGTTGTCCGCGCTTCCCCGGCTGATTTCAATGTAATACCCAAATACTTTATTAAAGCCCACCCGCAGCGTCTTGATGCCGGTCCGTTTGCGTTCCTCGCCCTCAAGATTGTTAATCCACTCGCGCGCGTGCTGCGACGAGGAAACAATCGCGTCCAGCTCGGCGGAAAAGCCGGGTTTGATGACGCCAATATTCGCCAGCGTCGCTGGCGGATCATCTGCGATTGCTTCGTCCAGCAGGCTCAGCACATCCGGATGTTCGTGCAGTTCTGCCAGAAGGGCCGCGAGCGCCGGCTCGGTGGGCAAGAGCTCGCGCAGTTTGGGCAAAAGGCGCAAATCCTCGCGCAGGCTCAACAGCTCCGGCGGGCGGATGCTGTTGGTACATACGCGGTTAACCAGCCTTTCCATATCGTGAAAGTCCGCCAAAAAGTGCGTGAGCTCGTTGCGCCGCACGCCGTCACGGTAAAAAGACTCGACCCTATCCAACCGGGCTGTGATTGCCGCCAGGTTCAGCAGCGGTTTGTTGACCCATTGGCGCAGCATGCGTTTGCCCATCGGGGTCTTGGTTTGGTCCAGCACCCACAGCAGCGAGCCTTCGCTTTTCGCGTCCCGCAGCGTTTCGGTCAGTTCCAGGTTGCGGCGGGTTTCGGCATCCAGCACCATAAAGTCGCCCAGACTGTAGGTGCCAAAGCTTTTCAGGGTCAGGAGGGCATCCTTATGCGTTTCCTGCAGGTACTTTAGCAGCGCCCCAGCCGCGCGCACGGTGAGCGGTAAATTCTTGAGGCCAAAACCGTCCAAACTGGCCACCCCAAAAACGCTCTTAAGCTGTTCTTCGGCGCGCCCGGGTTCAAAATACCAGGCGGGGACGGGCGTGAGCCTGCCCGGAAAGCTTTCCGACAGCTCCTGCCCCTCAGGTCGCAAGGTCTCGGCCGGGTTGATGCGAATAAGTTCCGCCCGCAAGGCGTTCAGGTTCACTTCCAGGTCCAGTTGAGTGCCGGTGAATTCGCCGGTGGTGATATCCAGATAGGCGATGCCGGCGCGGTTTTCCTGCAAGCAGACCGCGGCAAGGTAATTGTTTCTGCCGGCGCTGAGCAGCCCCGGCTCTACCACGGTGCCGGGCGTGACCACTCGCACCACCTCACGCGTGAACAGGCCTTTATCCGGCTGCCCGCCCACCTGCTCGGCGATGGCGACCCGGTAGCCCTTTTCAATCAGCCGCCCGAGGTAATTATCGGCAGCATGGAAAGGAATGCCCGCCATGGGCACCCGCACGCCCCTGGCCACCGGGCGGGAGGTCAGAACGATATCCAGCGCTTCCGAAGCTTTGCGCGCGTCGTCGTCAAAGGTCTCGTAAAAATCACCCAGTCTGAAGAACAGAATCGCATCCGGATACTGTTTTTTGATATCCAGGTACTGCTGCCTTAACGGGGTGATATCCTGCGCCATATTGCGCCTTACCGGAGGGTCTCCGCCACATACGCCGGCACCTGATCGAGGGCTTCCGAGATTTTGCCCGGGTCCTTTCCACCGGCTTGCGCCAGGTCGGGTTTTCCGCCGCCGCCTCCGCCAACCACCGCCGCAGCGCGTTTGACCAGGTCGCCGGCTTTCAGGCCGCGTTTGATCAGGTCCGGCGTGACTGCCGCGATAATCAGCGGCTTATCATCCAGGACGGAAGCCAAGGCAACCACCCCGGAAGGGTAGCGCTGCCGGAACTGGTCAGCCAGTCCGCGCAGCATTTCCGCGCCTGCCCCCGGCACCTGCGCCGTCAGAACCGGCACCCCGGAGATGACCCGCACCTGGTCCAGCTGGCGGTTGAAGGCTTCCTGCGCGATTTGAGCGCTCAGCTGTTCGATGCGCTTCTCTGCTTTTTCAAGCTCATCTTGCAGCGCGGTCAACCTCACGGGCAGCTCCGCCGGGGAAGCGCCCACCATCTGCGCGCTCTGCTGCAGCAGGTTCAACCGTTCCCGCGCGAACGCGTAAGCCGCCAGCCCGGTCACCGCTTCGATGCGGCGGATACCGGCAGCGACGCTGCTCTCGCTGGTAATCAGGAACAGCCCGATTTCGCTGGTGTTGTGCACGTGCGTACCGCCGCACAGCTCGTAGGAAATGGTTTCCTCGTCCCCAATTTTGATAGTGCGGACTTCCTGTCCGTATTTCTCGCCAAAAAGCGCCATCGCGCCTTCGTTAATCGCTTTCTCCAAGGGTTTGACTGTGATGTTCAAGTCATACTCGCCCAGGACGGCTTGGTTTACGCCCTTTTCGATGCGCAGAAGCTGCTCGTGGCTGATGGCGCTGGGGTAGTTGAAGTCAAAGCGCAGCCTGTCCGGCGCGACCAATGAGCCCGCCTGGCGCACCTGGTCGCTTAGCGTTTTGCGCAGCTCGGCGTGTAATAAATGCGTAGCCGTGTGGTTGCGCATAATGGCTTGCCGGCGCGGTTTATCCACGCGCGCGACAGCATTTTCGCCGACGGTTGGCAGCCCAAACACCACCCGTCCGACGTGCACAATCACGCCCGCGGCGGGTTTACGCAGCCCGGAGACTTCGATTTCCCAGCGGCCGGCCGGGTCGGAAGTGATTTTGCCGGTATCCGAGACCTGACCGCCGGATTCAAGGTAAAAACTGGTATCCCCAAGCAGCACTTCCACCTCATCGCCCGCCTGAACCTGCCGCACAGGCTGCGCGTTCTGAAAGAGCGCCAGCACGGTGGAGGGAACCACGTACCGGTCGTACGGGTCGTAGGCGCAGCCAGCCTCGCCCAGCGCGTGATTCTTAATTAATTCCTGCAGGACGCGTTGGTAGTTTTCCGCGTCGCGTCCGCCCATATCCCCAAACGCTTTGCCTGCGCCGCTGGCAGCGCGGTGGGCTTCCATGCTCTCAAAGAAGCCGCTTTCATCCACGCCCAGACCTTCCTCACCGAGGATGTCGCGCGTGATTTCCAATGGGAAGCCGAGCGTCGCGTACAGGTCAAAGGCCGCCTTGCCGTTTAAGACGCTCTCACCGCGCGAGCGCATGCCGGCAATCAGGCGGCTGAGCTCGGCAAAGCCCGCGTCGAGCGTTTCGGCGAAGCGCTGTTCCTCGCGCGTGAGCGTGTCCAGAATCAGGCTTTCGCTGCGTTTCACCTCGGGGTAAGCGTCCTGGTAGATGCTGATGACGCGCGCGGCGACTTTGGCCATGAAAGGCTCTGTCAGGCCCAGCTTGCGCGCAAAGCGCGCTGCCCGGCGGATAATCATCCGGCAAATGTAGTTGCGCCCAAGGTTGCCCGGGATGACGCCGTCCGCAATCAGGAAAGCCGAGGCGCGGACGTGGTCGGCGATGACGCGGTAGGGGGTGAGATTTTCAGCGCGCTGCGCGTCGGTTTGCCCGGTCAGCAGCTGCACCTCGTCCAGGAGCGGGGAAAGCAAATCCGTGGCGTAGTTGCCGCGCACGCCCTGAATTATCGAGACAATGCGCTCGAAGCCCATGCCGGTATCCACATGCTTTTTGGGCAGCGGCGCCAGTTCCGTCGGGGACAGACGGTTGTACTGGATAAAAACGTTGTTCCAGACTTCCGTCCAGCGCCCGCAGCTGGCGTTGACGTCGCAGACGTGTTGGGGGTCATCCTTCTGCGTGCAGGCTTCCGGCCCGAAGTCATAGTGGATTTCGCTGCAAGGACCGCAGGGCCCGGTTTCCGCCATCTCCCAGAAGTTATCCCTGCGCCCGGAGAAGACCAGATGCGTGGGGTCAAAGCCGGGTTGGCTCAGCCAGACCGCGGCGGCTTCTTCATCGTCCGGTATCTGACCGTATTCGTCTTTGAAGGTCGTCGCCCACAAGCGGCTTTTATCCAGTCCCCAGACTTCTGTGAGCAGTTCCCAGGACCAGGAAAGGGCTTCTTTTTTGTAGTAATCCCCAAAAGACCAGTTGCCGAGCATCTCGAAGAAAGTATGGTGGGTGTTGTCCCGTCCGACCTGGTCGAGGTCGTTGTGTTTTCCCGAGACGCGCATGCACTTTTGCGAGTCTACCGCGCGGGTATATGGGCGGCTGTCCGTGCCCAAAAAGACGTCCTTGAACTGCACCATGCCGGCGTTGGTGAAGAGCAGGGTGGAATCCCCGCCGGGGACGAGCGAAGCGCTGGGGACGTGGGTGTGTCCGCGCTCCGTGAAAAAGTCGATAAAGGACTGTCGAATTTGGTTACCGGTTAAAGGCATAGAGAACTCCGTCTGAAGGGTTTACAGAGTGAAAATTATACTGTATTTCGACCGGCAGGAACGGGAACCGGGACGCCTCATCAAACCTGTAACGATAGAAATAGACGCTGCCGCAAAATAGAAGTAAGCTTTGCGGTATACCGAAACCGCGAGAAAGCCCAGGGTGAGCCCAAAGGGAAGAAAGTGACTGAAAGTGTAAGGGATAGGTCTCCTGTAAAGTGCAAAGACACAGGGTACGCCTTCCCGGGAGAATTCATCGCCGTTAAAAACTGGCAGGCGTTTTTCCAGCCGGCGGTAAGGATTGATTCTGGGTTTCAGGCGTATGGGCAAAGCATCCCAAAGGAATCAACTGCCGCACTGCCTGCCCCATCCAGGATGTTTCGCCCTATTAGCAAACGACGCATGCAAACCTGCTAATGACCCCTCACCGCCTGGGCTGCGCTCGCCAGCTTCGCCCCAGAAAGCTCAAAAAAAACCTGTACACCCAAGCAAAACCAAACCATAGTGTGACAAAGAAAAACGCGGAGCTTGCTCCGCGCTCTCACTCATCAACAATCTCACTACTCCATGCTCTGCCTGCCAGCCAGCGCCCGCAGCAAGGTGTTTTGGTCAGCGTACTCAATATCCCCGCCGACCGGCAGCCCGCGCGCCAGGCGGCTGACCCTGATCCCCAATGGCAAGATCCTCTGCTGCAAATACAGCGCAGTCGCGTCCCCTTCCATGCTGGGGTTGGTCGCGATAATCACCTCGCGCACCGTTCCACCTTTCAGGCGTTCCAACAGCGGGAAAATCTTGATCTGGTCCGGGCCAATCCCCTCAATCGGCGAGAGCACGCCCAGCAGCACATGGTACTTGCCGTTAAACGCGCCGGTGCGCTCAATCGCGAGCACATCCAGCGGCTCTTCCACCACACACAGGATGCTTTCATCCCGGTTGTCCGAAGCGCAAATCTCACACTGGTCCTGCCCGGCGCTGGTGACGTTAAAGCAGGTGCGGCAGTGCTGCGTCTGGGACTTTAGCTGTTCCAATGCCTCTGCCAGCTGCAGTGAGTTTTCGTCCGGCGCCTTTAGCAGGTAAAACGCCAGCCGCGAAGCAGTCTTCGGGCCGATTCCCGGCAGCCTGGCGAAGGCGTCAATCAGGTTCTGAACCGGATCGGGCAGAGTACGCATCAGGGTTTTACCTTCCCATGCCCATGCCGCCCAGCAGGTTGGCAAAGGGTGCCATTTTCTCTTCGGAAAGGGCGCGGGTGCCGTCCAAGGCCTTATTAATAGCGATAAGCAGCAAATCCTGCAGCATTTCCACGTCGGCTTCTTTCAAAACATCTTCCTGGATGCTGACAGCCACGCATTTCTGGTCGCCGGTCATCGTTACGGTCACCGCGCCGCCGCCGGCGGTCTCAGTCAGCTGCGTTTCGGAAATCTCAGCCTGCGCAGCTGCCATTTGTTCCTGCAATTTGGCGATTTGCGCCATCATGTTCCCGCCTGGTCTGGCGGATGGTCCAGCATTGTATCCTTTTGCCATCTTAATCCTTCTTTTCTTTGTTCACAATCTTTTTCCGCACTTTCCCGCCCAATTCGCGCACGGTCATGTCCACCAGCCCATTGGGGATGATTTCAAGGTTGTCTGCGTCCTCACCCTGCACCCCCGCTGTGCAGATAAGCATCACATCTTTTCTGTAGAACTTGGCCAGCGTGCTGCGAACCGCGCGCAGCGGCTTTTCTTCATTCATCTTGTCGCGCAAGAGCTCGCTCTTGAAGCCCAGCGTGATCGTGTTGTTATCCACGCGAATAATTCGCGAGGAATTCAGCAGCGCGCTGGCAACCTGGTCCACCCCGCGCACATCGCGCTTGATTTTGTCCCAGTCCTGCAGCAGATTTTCCAGGTTCAGCTCGCCGCTTTCCCGGGGAGCGGATTCCGCGGACGCGCCGGTCTCGGGTTTTCTTTCCCCCACCTTATCTTCCGTTTTGCGATCCTTTTGGGAATCCCCCGCTGTCTTGCTTTGTTCAGGCGCTGGCGTTGATTTTCGGGCAGGCGTTTCCGAGGCGGGTTCTTTCTGCCCGGGCCCCTGAGCAGAATTTCGCACAGGCGCAAGAGCAGCCGGCTCAGCTGCCAAAACCGGCGCAGCCGTGGCGGAAACGGAGCGGGCAAAAGCCAATTCCAAACTCAAGCCCGGATACCAATTCGCCTTGAGCTCGGCGGCAGCTCTACTGAATTCGTCAATTCCGGAAATCAAATCCCCTGCGCCAAACGCGCCGGCCTGTTTGTTCACCACGCTGCGCACCTCAGGCAGCAATTCCAGGTCTTTGCCGCCGTTCATCTTGACCACCAGCAGCGAACGCAAGTAATCCACCACCTGGCGGGCGAATTGGCGCGGGTCGGCGCCGCCGTCCAGGGCGCCGTGGATGAGCTCCAAGCCGCGCGCACTGTCCTTATCCTGCACAGCCTGCACCAGGTCCATGACGGTCTGGCTGGTGGCCGTGCCTAAAATATCCTGGGCCGCGGCCAGGGTAACGCGCCCAGGCAGCGAAGCGAGCTGGTCCACCAGTGAGATAGCATCGCGCATACTGCCTGTGGACTGACGCGCGATCAGGCTCAAGGCATCCTCATCGATGCCAATACCTTCCTGCTCACAAATCTGACGCAGTTTCCCTACAATCTGGTTCAGGGGGATGCGCCGGAATTCATGCCGTTGGCAGCGCGAAAGCACCGTGGCGGGGATTTTGTGAATTTCGGTGGTCGCCAGGATGAAAATGACATGGCAGGGCGGCTCTTCCAGGGTCTTCAGCAGGGCGTTAAAGGCGGAAGTGGAAAGCATGTGCACTTCGTCGATGATATAAACTTTGAACTTGCCCTGGCTGGGTGCGAAATTGATTGTATCGCGCAGTTCGCGGATATCCTCCACGCTGGTGTTTGAGGCCGCGTCAATCTCGATCAGGTCCAGAAAGCGCCCCTCGTTGACCGCCTTGCAGTTCTCGCAGGTATTGCACGGACGGGCGGCAGGGTCTTCTGCCAGGCAGTTGACCGCCTTAGCCAGCAAGCGTGCGGAAGTGGTTTTGCCGGTTCCGCGCGGGCCGGCAAACAGGTAGGCCTGATTGACGCGGCCGGAGATGACCGCGTTGCGCAGCGTCTGAACGATATGTTCCTGCCCCGCGACTTCCTCCCAGGAAGCCGGGCGCCAGGTGCGATAAAGGGCTTGAGTCATGTCGATTTCCCTACGGTATCAGATAAGTACATTGCGCGCTGCCGTCGGGCGCGGATAACACAATTTCCTCACCCGTCTCCCACAGCGCCTCAGCCGAGTTCCAAAACAATTCGATTACCGAATCCGTTCCGGTGCGGCTGTACAGACGAACTGCGCCATTTTTATTCAATCGGAGCGCGGGAAAGGTGTACCGCTCCCCACCAGAACCGGATAATTCCCATCCGGCCAGGTCCACTGCGGTTTCGCTCTGGTTGCGGACCAGGATGTATTCCAGGTCGCGGTTCCCGACCCCGACAACCGCTTCGATGCTCAATTCCGCATCCGCGGCAGGCTGCCGCGCGGGGGCAGCCTCGGTGGGCTGCTGCGCGGTTTGGGTAGGTTCCGCTTCGAGCTTGGGCGAGCTCAGGCCGGGCAGGCTGCCTCCACCGAGCTTTTGCCACAGGAACAGCACCAGGATTATCGTTCCCGCGGAGACCAGCACATTTAGAAGCAAATACGGTAGAATGGGGGTGCGCTTTTTCATATTTGTGTGGGTAATGATAGCATAAACCAGACGCCTTTAGAGAGTTTGGCGCCGGGTTGTTTGGGCAAGATCACAACCTGATCTTTCATAAAGTGTCCACGCAATATCCGCTTCCAATTTCTCGGGAAAGTTTAATATTCAGAACCAAGTTATTAACAAATTGATAACATTGGCTTTATTCAGATTTAATTGACGCGTGTTAATATTCAAATCAGATTTGAACACTTATTGTTTCTCTCCTTTCAAATTTGTTCAAATCAGGATCATGAAGTGACGAAACACTATGTTGATCGAAAGTAAGCCAGGCGCAGGTGAGGCGCCTGGTTTGCTTTTAAGCCCCCGGCATACCAGCCAGGCGTTTGATCTCGTCTATCTGCACGCGCTGATGCCACAGCAGCCGCCGCGCCAATTTCCGGCAAGACCATAATTCCCCGTCAACTTCCAGGACCACAGGGTTTTCTACCAGGCCCATCAAACGCGTGGTTATCTGCTCCTGACTGAACTGCAAAGCGTCAATCGGCGCAGCATCGTCCGGCAAAGGCGGCACGTTCAGGTCAAGCTTGTTCAGGTACAAGAGCTCCGTGCGAGCCGCGCGCAGCACAACTTCCCGGATCGTCCTGGTTTCTCCGGGGCTTTTTCGACCCATCAGTTCCACGGGGATGAATTCGAGGCCGGCCAGGAGTTCCTCGCGCTGCCAGCGGAAAACCGCCAAAACGTTCGCGCATTCGTCCTGCTGCAAAGGACGAAAATCATCCTCAAAAAACGCGCTGGAAGCATCCGCGTTTTTTCCAACCGGCAATTCTGCCCCCTTGTAGGCCTCGACCAGGCGGAAATCCACATTCCCCAACTGGAACCAGGGCGTGTCGGTATGCAAGCCAACCCAGGCCCCGAAATTGAGCAAATTGCCGGCAAAGCGCAGCATAGCCTCGGCGTCATCACTGCCGTAGGCAAAGCAGCCCGGGAAGTCCAGACCCCAGGCGAGCACGCGCCCGGGGCCCAACACTTCCAATCCAACCCGGATGAACATTTATACTTTTCTTCAGCTAATCGTAGAAGACAGGCAGGTGCCCAAGGGAGATGATCCGCATCCACTCCGCGCGGTCGCCTTCGGTGAGGATGGAAGCCTCGCCAGCAACCTGCGCGCCGGCTTTTTCCACAATCAGGCGCATGCCCTGCAGGGTGGAACCAGTGCTAATCACGTCATCCAGAATTAACACCTTTTTTCCCTCCATCAGACCGCGGTCTTTTTCATCCAGAAACAATTTCTGCGGTTTACCCGTGGTGATGGAGAGAGTTTCAGCTTCGAGCGCGTTGCCCATATACGGCTTGCACTCTTTGCGCAATACAATGTAGGGTTTGCCCGTTTCAACAGCCAGCATATGGGCAATCGGAATGCTCTTGGACTCCGCGGTCAGGATAAGATCATAGGCAAGCCGCGAAAGCTTTTCCGCCAGGGCTTTCGCGCAGGCATCCACCAGCTCCACATCGCCAAGGATGTTGAGAATAGCAATGCGCAGACCGGGTTTTACTTCAAACAGGGTGAGTTCGCGGTGCACGCCTGCGATATCGATTGGGTAAGTCGCGCGTTCTTTTTCCATGGTGCCTCCTGAGCTGGATACGATACCTGGATTCTAAACCAAATCCACTGGCAGGGCACGATGAATTCCTTTTCACACAAAAATCCCCCTTAGAATCAGCTAGTGCCAGGGACGCCGACCCCGGCACTAGGTTTAAGGAGGAGAAGAAGAAGAAGAGAAGTCGCCCTTTCAATCAATATCATATACAATATATGCCTGTACTGCTTGACGCCTGACCTACGTTTACCCTACGAACCTGAGGATAGCATGTTTGCTGTTGAAACCGAAGCATTAGGACGAATCTATAAAATCAAAAAGACCCGCAAAGAAGCAGCCCACACGTTGGTCGCGCTCGACAATGTGAACCTGTCTGTAAACCACGGCGAGCTATTCGGCTTGCTCGGACCAAACGGCGCAGGCAAGACGACTTTAATCAAGGTGCTGACCACCCTGCTGGCCCCCAGCAGCGGTTGCGCGCGCGTGAACGGATGGGATGTCGCCCGTCAACCGGAGGAAATCCGGCGGCAGATCAATATGGTGTCCGGCGGTGAAACCTCCGGTTACGGCTTGCTGACCGTTCGCGAAAACCTGTGGATGTTCACCCAGTTCTACGGCATCCCTTCCAAACAAGCCAACGAGCGCATCATGGAGCTGCTTAAAATTGTTGGCCTGGAAGACCGTGCGAACACCAAGAGCAGCAACCTCAGCACGGGGCTGCGCCAAAAAATGAACATCGTGCGCGGCTTTATGACCGACCCGACCGTGCTCTTCCTGGATGAACCCACCCTCGGGCTGGACGTCGGCGCGGCGCGCGATGTGCGGCGTTTCGTCCGCCAGTGGGTGGATGAGGACCCGACCCGCACACTCCTGCTGACCACGCATTATATGGTCGAGGCAGAAGAAATGTGCGACCGCGTGGCGATTATCAACCAGGGCAAAATCCTGGCTTGCGATACCCCCCAGAACTTGAAGCAAGGCTTGCGCAGCGAAGGGATTTACTCTTTGGAGCTAAGCGCCCTGGACCCGGCGGATTTTGAGGAACTCAAAGGGATTGACGGCTTCCGCCAGGGCACGCTCACACAAATCGAAAGCGGCGCGGAGCTGGAACTGGTCCTTTCCGATGACAGCGTACTCGCGAACCTGCTCAGCTTTTTGACAGCCAGAGGCAGCCGTATCATCACGCTGCATAAACGCGAAGCCACCCTGGAAGATGTTTTTATCAACCTGGTCGGCAAATCCATGAAGGATATTGAAAATGGCGCTCCAGACTAAAGTCACGCGCAACAGCGGCGTGCGCCTGTTCCTGCAGACAGTTATCGGCAGGGCCTATCCGCGCGTTATTGGCTCCCAACGGGACCCAGCCTGGCTGTTTTTCGACATTTTCCTGCCGTTCCTGACCATGGTCGGGTACGTTTACATATACCGCGCCCTGAAAGCGCCTGAGGAGTATATCGGCTTCGTCGTGCTCGGCAGCGCGATGACCGCCTACTGGATAAACATCCTCTGGTCGATGTCCAGTCAGCTGTTCTGGGAGAAAGAAAACGGCAACCTGGCCTTGTACGTCATGTCGCCCACCTCACTTATGGCGATTCTTTTCGGCATGGCCAGCGGCGGGCTGTTTTCCACCACGATTCGCGCGCTGGTCATTCTGGTTCTCGGTAATCTGCTTTTCCACGTGAACTACATCATCACCAGTTTTTGGGCGCTTTTCCTGGTTTTTGTGCTCACCATGGTCGCGCTTTATGGGCTGGGCATGATGCTGTCATCCCTGTTCATGCTTTTCAACCGGGAAGCCTTTCACTTCGCGAATTTGCTGGAAGCTCCGGTGATGCTCTTTTCCGGTTTTTACTTTCCGGTGAGCGCGTTCAACTTTTGGGTCGCGGCGGCTGCCTCCATCATCCCGCTTACACTGGGCATGGACGCAATCCGGCAGCTTGTGTTTCCTTCCACGGCACAATTGGGCTTCCTCCCGGTGAAGCTTGAGTTGATTATCCTGGCAATTTTGTCCGTTGTCTTTCTGGGAGGGGCCTTTTTCTCGCTGCGCCGCATGGAAAGGCTGGCAATCAAGCAAGGTAGAATCACGGACAGATTGGGTTAACACAATGGAAACCGTAAAAACGACCCCAACCTATGAAGCCAAACCCGGCAAGCTGCAAACCTTCCGCACCAGTGCCTGGCTGGGCTGGATGATTGAGTCCAATTGGACGGATCCCTTTATCTTCGCGGTTTATTCCATCATCCGCCCTATCTTGACAGCGGCAATTCTGATTGTGATGTACCTTGTAATCCGCGGCGGAGATTTCAGCAGCGCGGATTTTGTGAATTTGTACATCGGCAACGCCTTTTACATCCTGGTCGGCGCGGCCATCCAGCGCGTTTCCTTCGGAATTATCGACGACCGCGAGCATTACCGCACGCTCAAATATATTTTCATCGCTCCGCTGCAGGTGCCCGTGTACCTGATTGGACGCAGCGTTGCCAGCATTCTTGTCTCCTGTTTTTCCGTGCTGTTTACCCTGGGCTTTGGGATTCTCTTTCTGAAAATGCCAATTGTACTGGCTGAAGTGAAATGGGGTCTCTTTGTTGCAGCTTTTTTTCTGGGCATGGCCGTGATGATGTGCATGGGCCTTATCCTGGGCGGCTGGACGTTGATCATCAAGAACAACCCCTGGTCGCTGGGAGATAGCATGGGCGCCGGCTTGCTCATTTTTTCCGGCGCGGTGTTCCCGCTCAGCGTCCTGCCCACTCCGCTGCAGTGGATCGGAAATGCGCTCCCCATCAGTTATTGGCTGGCGTTGATACGCAGAGCCCTGGTGCCCGAGATTGGCAGGACTTACCCGATGTATACAAATCTTTCTGACCTGCAGCTTCTTCTTATCCTGCTGGCTTTCACGCTGCTGTACGCCGTCCTGGCTGTGGTGGTCTACAAGCGTTTCGATATCATCGCGCGCGAACGCGGCAATATCGACATGGTGTCGAATTATTAATGGCGCACCCCTCCGGCTTTTCCGCCATTCATGTTTTGACCCCCGCAGGGAACCTTTATCTGCAGGCCAGCCCGGACGGCTTGCGCCGCTGTGCTTTTTGTAACCGCCCCGCAGCCCTGCCCTCTACAGACCTGTCCTCCGCCCGCCCGGATTCGCCCCTGCTAAAAGCGGCTGTTGACCAGTTGGGCGAATACTTCGAAGGCGCCTGCCGGTCCTTTTCGCTTGCGCTCAACCTACAAGACCTGCCCCCCTTCCAAACCCGGGTGCTGACTGCCTGCGCTGCAATTCCCTGGGGAAAAGTGCTCAGCTACGCGCAGCTCGCCTTCCGCATTGGCGCCCCGGGCGCCAGCCGCGCCGTTGGTGCCGCGCTGGCACACAACCCGCTGCTGCTCTTCATTCCCTGCCACCGAATTATCGGCTCGGACGGAGCCCTGCGCGGCTTCGCGGCGCCGGATGGAATCCAAACCAAAGCCTGGCTGCTGCAGCATGAAGGCTTGCACATCGAGACTGGAAAGGTCATCTTACAAACAGGAGCAAATCCATGAGCGAACTTATCCCCGGCTACAAATCCGGTTTTGTATCCATAGTGGGCAAGCCCAACGCTGGAAAAAGCACCCTCGCGAACCGTCTGCTTGGGCAGCCGGTGGCCGGCGTCTCCGCCAAACCGCAAACCACCCGCAAACGCCAGCTGGTCATCCTCACGACCGATGAAGCTCAGATGATCTTTGTGGATACCCCCGGTCTGCACGAACCAAAAGACAAGCTGAGCCAGTTCATTAATTCCGAGGCCCTGTATGCTCTGCACGACGCGGATATTATCCTTTTTTTGGCGGACGCTTCGCAAAAGCCGGACAAATTGGACGAAGAGCTGGCGGCGCTGGTGCAGGAAGTCCAGAAAGATATTCCGGTGCTGCTGGCGCTGAACAAGAACGACCTGGCGGACAGTAAAACATTGGCCGCCAACAAAGCGCTCTTCGAGAGCCTGCTTCCCGGCGCGCGGGTCGTTTCGATTTCTGCGCAGACCGGCAACGGCATCGAAAACCTGCTGCGCGTGCTGCGCGAGCTTTTGCCGGAAGGCCCACAGTACTACCCACCCGACCAGATCACAGAGACTTTCGAACGCGACATCGCAGCGGAGATGGTGCGGGCTGCCTGCCTGACCCTGCTGGAGGAGGAAGTGCCCTACAGCATTGCTGTGCGTACGGATGAGTACGCCGAGCGCGAGAACGGGGTTATCTACGTGAAAGCGACCATTTTTGTGGAGCGGGACGCGCAAAAAGCGATTGTCATCGGCAAAAACGGCGACATGATTAAGCGCATCGGTTCCGCCGCGCGCGTGGATATCGAGGCCGCCAGCGGTCAGAAGGTGTTCCTGGACCTGACCGTGAAGCTGCGCAAAGACTGGAAAAACGACCAGGCATTTCTGAAGGAGCTGGGTCTCTCCCAGAAATCCTGAGCATGTCCGCGGCGGCTTATGTGCTCTTACCGGCATTGCTGTGCAGCGCGGCGCTGAACTGGCATGCCGCCTGGAGGCAGGACCTCAGCTTATACCACGCGACGAAGCCTGCTGTTCTGATTTTCCTGATCGCGCTCTTCATCATTTGGGGCGGTCTGGAAGCGCGCGCCCTGCCCTTTCTGGCCGGGCTGGGGCTTTCTTTGCTTGGGGATATCTTCCTGATTCCGCGCTCGCTGGCTTGGTTCCTGACCGGGCTGATTGCGTTCTTCCTGGCGCACCTTGTTTATATCTGCGGGTTTAACGCCGCGCCTGCCCCGCTCTTGCCTACAATTCTGATTGGCGCGGCGGCCCTCCTGGTCCTTACAGGCTTGTTCATTATAATTTTCCAAAACACCGCTAAAAAGCCGGAACTAAAGCCAATGCGCAGGGTGTTTTTACCCTACGCGGCGGTGCTGGTTTTGATGGCTGCCTCGGGCGCCTTGTGCCTCTTTCGCCCCGAATGGCCTCTTCAGGCGGCAGGGATGTGCGCCGCTGGCGGTCTGCTTTTCTTTTTCTCCGACTTGATGCACGGCGCGGACAGAATGGGCAAGCGCATCCCGCATGGCAAATTTTGGATTATCGCCACCTATCACCTCGGGCAGTTTTTGATTGCATTTGGCGCCGCGCAGTGGACGCAGCTCAGTTTGCCCCATTGATGCAGCGCGCACCGCAGGCAAAGCCCGCCGCTCCGCGTGTTATAATGGCGCTAATCTCAGGTCTGCACAGGAGTTCCCGGTATGAGCGATGAAACCAATCCCGAAACCGAAAGCACGCAGGACGACCGCCTTTGGGCCACGCTTGCCTACATCTTCTCCCCCCTTGTACCTATCGTGCTGCTGCTGCTCCAAAAGAAACGCGCGCGCCCCTTTATCAAAGCCCACATGGCGCAGGCCTTGGTGTTTGGCTCGCTTGTATGGCTGCTGATTGCTATCCTGCCGCAGGGACTGCTGGAAAGGCTCGTGGGAGTGGCGGCATTCTCCCTTGCAATCTTATGGGGCGTGGCAGCCAGCCGCGACGAACATGTCAATATCCCGTTCATCACGGACTTCCTGAAAAAGATGAAGTGGGCTTGATTCCTGCCGCGCGCCCAAAGACCAAAGATTTTCTACAGTCCGATCGCCTGAGCGCGTGTAAGATATTGGAAATCTTCAACAACAGAAAGTAGGAAACAATGTCAGAACAATCAGAAATTCCCACTACCATAGACATTCCCGCGGAAGAGCCTGCCCACACGGTGGATCCCGCGGAAGCGATAACGAAAGATGAACGCACCTGGGCGCTTCTGGCGCACCTGTCCATTTTTCTCAATCTTTTCACCGGATTGCTGGGCACAGCCGCGGCCCTGGTCATCTATCTGGTGTACAAGGACAAATCCAAGTACGTGGCATATCAGGCTATGCAGGCCCTGATCTTCCAGCTGGCCTTCTTCTTCGGAGGCGGTTTGCTTATCGGCGCGGTCTGGCTGATCACCGGATTGTTGTCCCTTATCCTGGTTGGCTTAATCCTGATCCCTATCGCGCTGATTCTGAGCCTGCTGCCCATCGGCTGCCTGGTGTATGCCATTTACGCCGCGGTCGAGACCTACCACGGGAAGGACTTTAAGTATTGGCTGGTCGGCGATTGGACCCGTTCCACGCTCACCGACTAATTTTGTCAGAGCAAATCAGGCAGCCCCAAAACCAGGGGCTGCCTGGCAAGTTACCGGGGTTATCACGATGACCACAGAAAATCTCATTCGCTTTTACGGGGTGAACTGGTGCGGGGATTGTAAACGCTCCAAACGGGTATTCAGCGATACGCAGGTGCCTTATGTTTATTATGACCTGGATGAAAACCCCCGCGCTGTGGAGTTTGTGAAGAGCGTGAATCAGGGCATGCGCCGCGTCCCTACCATCGTTTTCCCGGACGGTTCCATGCTGGTGGAACCTTCCGATGAAGTTTTACGGACAAAACTGCAGGAATTTCAGCGCTGAGAGGCGGGATTTCCCCGCCAGCGGCAGCAGAAGTAAATCAGCTCCCCTGTTACTAACGCGATTAGCGCGGCAATTAACCAGATGACGCTCAATGCGCCCGCTGCTTTCCGGCGGGCGTAGATTTTTGATTGCGCCAGGCGGGTTTTCAAAGCTGAACGGAAGAATGAATCCGGTCCCACCGGCTTCAGACGGCCGGCAATGTTCCCTTCGAAGTCATCCAGGTCCACGGGTTCCTTTGCCTTCACTTTTTCAAGATTTTCCATGCTCCCATATCTCGCTTCCGTCCTAAAAATCCGAGCGGTCAATTCGTTCCCGCATCTCGAGCAGCGTGCGGTGGTACAGGCTCTTAATCGCGCTCTCACTCTTGTTTAACACCGCAGCAATCTCAGAGTTTGATAGTTTTTCGACGAATTTCAGCAAAATCAGCTCTCTTTTTTGCGGAGAGAGGTCGTTAATTATCCTCCAGAGCGCTTCCGCATCCTGCTTGCGCCCTATGGAAGCGTCCATCGCGGGCAGCCTGTCAGGAATATTGACCACCGCCATATCCTCGATGGGGATTTCACGCCGGCGGGCTTGGTCGCGGTGGTGGTTGGCGATCAGGTTGTGCGCGATGCGGTACAGCCAGGCGGAGAAGGGCAGACCCACAAAGTGGTAGCGGTTGAGGTTATTCAGGGCCTTCAGGAAAACGCGGGCGGTCAGGTCTTCCGCGTCGTGCACGCTGCCAACGCGAAAATAAACATAGTTATAGATCCGGTCGATGTACTTCTCGTACAGTTCTCCGAACGCTTCCGGGTCGGTTTTGGCCCTTTCCACCAGTTCAGCTTCCGCGCGCAGTGGGTCCACAGAATGGCATTATAGCATTGCCCATCCCTGCGGCAAACCGCTGGCAATACTGCCTGGAATCCGCATCTGGCAGGCGCAAGATAGGGTATACTTACAGTAATGGTACACTCCGGATGGATGGTCAAACTGCAATTCGGGCCAGCTTTGGGTGCGCGTTTTTTCAGGGTCCCGCAATGGATTGAGTTAACCATACCAGGCCAGACAAGTAGAACTCAGACGCCCGTTAAGGGCTTATTTTATGCCAAGGATGATCTCCCATGAACGGTTTCCTCATCGAAAAACACCTATCTGACCTTGACCTTGACCTGGACAAACTGACCGCGCTGGAAGGCGAACGGCAAGCCCGCCGCCTGATTATGATCCCCAGCGAAAGCAGCGCCCCTCTGGCGGTGCGGGAACTGCTGGCATCTCCCTATACCAACATTTACGCCGAGGGCTACCCGCGCGCGGAAACACGCACGATGAGTCAGGCGGAAATTCTGGATTATGCCAGCCAACTCGGCACCTACCGGCGCTACAGCGACCTGCGCTACTACAAGGGCGTGGAGTACGTGGATATCGTGGAGGCGCTTGCCCGCCGGCGCGCCGCCGAGCTCTTTGCCGCCAACTCCCTGGAAGCGGACGATTTGTGGGTGAATGTGCAGCCGCTTTCCGGCGCGCCCGCCAACAATGCCGTCTATACCGCGCTGCTCAAACCTGGCGACACGATCATGGGCATGGATTTGCTGCACGGCGGCCACCTGACGCACGGCTCACCGGTGAACCGTTCCGGCTTGTTTTACAACGCGGTGCACTACACGGTGAACCCGCAGACGGAGCGTCTGGATTACGACATGATTGCCAGCCTGGCGCGCGAAACCAAACCCAAAATCATCATAGCGGGTTACTCGTCCTACCCCTGGATTCCGGATTGGGAAGCGTTCAAGCAAATCGCAGAGAGCGTCGGCGCGTACCTGCTGGCAGATGTCTCCCATATTTCGGGGCTGATTGCCGCGAAAGTGTGCTCCTCGCCGGTCGGCATTGCCGATGTGGTAACCTTTACCACTCATAAAACGCTGTGCGGTCCGCGCGGCGCGGTGATCATCACGCACGACAAAGAGTTGGGCGAGAAGTTCGACAAAGGCGTCTTCCCCGGCGAGCAGGGCGGCCCGCACATCAACACCATCGCAGCCATGGCGCTCACCTTTGAACTGGCTCGCAGCGATGAATTTCTGCAGCTGCAGCAGCAAACCCTCAGGAACGCCAGCGCCCTGGCTGCTGCCTTCCAGAAAAACGGCGTGAAAGTGCCTTACAAAGGCACGGACAGCCACCTGACCCTGATTGACTGCAAGTCCTTCCGCGGACCGGAAGGCGTGCCGCTGAACGGCGACCTGGCTGCCCGTATCCTCGACCTGGTCGGCATCGTCGTGAACCGCAACACCATCCCGGGCGACCGCTCCGCCCTGTCTGCCAGCGGCGTACGCTTCGGCACCACCTGGCTGACCCAGCGCGGCTTCATGGAATCTGACTTTGAAACGATCGCGGAACAGATTACCAAACTCTTCCGCGCCACCTCCCCCTACCTTATGTGCGCTCAAAACGGCAAGAAGACCCGCGCCAAGGTGGATTTTGAGACCATGATGCAGGTAAGCATGCGCTTCCGCGACCTGGCGGATTCCAAACCCAGCATGGACAAAATTCAGAAGCGCACAGGCTTACCCCATTATGCTTATCTTGATGACCAATACCCCGGCACCCATGCGGCCTTTAAAATCTACGGCGAAAAAGTCCGTTCCTTTCTCACCAACACGCTCACCAGCGACATCGAAGCGCTGGACCCCGGGCAGTCGCAGCGCACTTTGATGCATACCACGCTCGGAGAGGTTGAAGGCGTTTTGACCTGCGAAAACCCGAACTGCTTCATCCTGAGCGTGCCGGCCGAAAAAGGCGGATTGACCTCCACCTGGCTGGCGGGCATTTCTTCCGCTTTCGTTTGGTACGACGCGGATATGTGCCACCGCATCCCCGGTCCGGTAGGCTTGCTGCCTGCCGAGCCTGTCAGCGCCGCGCCAGAGAACGACCCGGTCTGCGTGGACAAACCCTTCTTTGTAGGCATGCCCGCCAGCGTGAACAAGCCCGCCCTGCCCGAATTCGTCTGGCAGGAAGCGGAAAACCCGCCCCTCAAACGCACCGTCCTCTACGAGACGCATCAGGCGCTTGGCGGCCGGATTGTGCCCTTCGCCGGCTGGGAAATGCCGGTCTGGTACTCCTCCATTCTGGAAGAGCACAATGCTGTCCGCACCGCCGCGGGTCTTTTTGACGTTACCCACATGGGAGTTTTCCAGGCGGAAGGTTCGGATGCCGCTCTCTTCCTGGACTCGGTCTGCGCGAATGATGTCGTCTCGCTGCGGCTGGGCGAATCGCTCTACACGCACTTCCTGGACCCACACGCGAATGTGATTGACGACCTGCTCGTCTACCGCCGCGCCGCCCAAAAATACCTGGTGGTAGTCAACGCCGCCAACGAGGATAAAGACTGGGCCTGGCTGAATGCTGTGCGGGATGGCAAGGTCCTGGTGGACCCCGAACGCCCCTGGACGCGCTGCCCAGGCAGGCGCGCCGTGCTGCGCAACCTCAAGAACCCGACCGAAGGCGCGGACATGCGCGTGGATATCGCCCTTCAAGGGCCGCTCAGCCGCGACATCCTGCTCAAGCTGACCGAACCCGCCGAAGCCCGCAAAATCATGCGCCTGAATCGCACCCAACTGTGCGAGGCTGTGGTAGACGGCATGCAAGTGGTCGTCTCCCGCACCGGCTACACCGGCGAGCGCATGGCCTTTGAGCTCTTTGTGCACCCCGACAACGCCGTGCGCCTGTGGAACGACCTCATGCGCGTGGGCGAGCCGCTTGGGCTCAAACCCTGCGGACTTGGCGCGCGCGACTCCCTGCGCACTGAAGCCGGTCTGCCGCTATACGGGCACGAAATGGGCGGGGATTTTAATCTGGGCGTCAGCGAAGCCGGCTTCCTCCCCTATGTCAAAATGAACACCACCTGGTTCGTCGGGCGCCCGGCTTTCCGCGAACGCGAGCGCCAACGCAGCGGCGTGGTCGTGCGCTTCCGCTTCAACGACAAGGGCGTGCGCCTGGCACACCACGGCGACCCCGTGGTGGACGCGAAGGGCAAAGTGGTCGGAAAAGTGACCAGCTGCGCGCTCGACCAACAGGGTTACTTCACCGGGCAGGCGTATGTGGACCTCAAGGCCGCCCAGGAAGGCTCAACCATTCTTATCTATCAAAGCGCGCCGGACAAGGCGCAAAAGGCCCCTGCCGAACTCACCATCGGCGACAAGGTCGTACTGCCCGGCGCTGCGACGATCATCAGCAGGTTTCTGAAAGTCTGAGTAATCACAAAAAAAGGAGAGTGAAACAATATGCATACATCATGGGACCATCGATACGCTCACCGCACCGCTGGGATGACCAGCTCTTTCATCCGTGAGTTGTTGAAGGTCACCGCCCAGCCGGATGTCATATCCTTTGGCGGCGGGTTTCCGGCAGCGGAACTCTTTCCGCTGGACAGGGTCAAGGCAGCCTGTGACAAAGTGCTCACGGAGAACGGCGCCAAAGCCCTGCAGTACAGCCAGACCGAGGGCTACGCGCCGCTGCGCGAACTCATCGCGGGAAACGTCGCCCGGTACGGCATTAAAGTAAGCGCGGACAACGTCCTTATCACCACCGGCTCACAACAAGTGCTCGACTTCATCGGGCGAATCTTTATCAACCGCGGCGACCGCGTGTTGACCGAGTCCCCGACCTATTTGGGCGCTTTGCAGGCCTGGAATGCTTACGGCGCGGTATACGAGACGGTAATCTCGGATAATGACGGCCTGTCCACCGATGACCTGGAAAAGGTGATTGGCAGCCATATCAAGTTCATGTACGTCCTGCCGAACTTTCAAAACCCCGCCGGCGTTACGCTTTCGTTGGAACGCCGTCAGAAGTTGGTTGAACTCGCGGATCGCTTCTGCGTCCCGATTGTGGAAGACGACCCCTACGGACAGCTGCGATTTGAAGGAGAACACCTCCCGCCTGTGGTCGTGATGGACGACGCGCTGCGCGATAAAGCCAACCTGACTTACCGCGGCAACGTCATCTACACCAGCACGGTTTCGAAAATCCTTGCCCCCGGACTGCGCATCGGCTGGGTCATCGCTCCCAACGAGGTCATCAAGAAAATGGTGCAGGCCAAGCAAGGTGCCGACCTGCAGTGCTCCACCTTCGACCAGTACCTGGCGTACGAACTGCTGCAGGGAGACTGGATGAAAGACCACATCCAGATGCTGCGCCGTGTGTACAAAGAACGGCGCGACGCGATGCTGCAGGCTTTCGAGGACTTCATGCCCGAAGGCACCACCTGGACCCGCCCGCAAGGTGGTCTGTTCCTGTGGCTGCGGCTGCCCGAAGGCTGCAACGCCACGGAACTCTTCCCCATTGCGGTGGAAGAGAAAGTAGCTTATGTTCCCGGCGAGCCTTTCTACCCCAACGGCGGCCCCCTGAACACCATGCGCTTGAATTTTTCCGCTTGCAACCCGGAAACCATCCGCATGGGCGTGGAACGCCTGGCGCGCATGGTTCGGCGCTGCATAAAGTAGACCGGGTTAAACACAAACCAGCGGATTTCTGGGGGAATAGATCCGCTGGTTGTTTTATTAAGCTGGAATTTTATCCTTCCCTATTTGCAAGTTACTGGTAAATAGAGCATCTTGCAAACAACGTCTGTTCCTTGCCAATGAGGTACTGTTGCTTTCCAGGCCAAGAATTCCGGAACATCCGGTTCACATAAATAAGTACTGGAAAAGTAAAACGAATCTAGTACTAAATTTGTAAAAGTCAATGGTATTCTGCCACTCAGTTGGTTGACACCCAGCGATAAGTAATACAGATTGCTGAGATTACCTAATTCTTGGGGGATGCTGCTGCTCAGTTGGTTCCAGCTTAGGTCTAAGATATACAGATTGCTGAGATTACCTAATTCCGGGGGTATATTGCCGCTCAGTTGGTTGCCGGCCAGCCATACTCTCTGCAGATTGCTCAGATTACCTAATTCTTGGGGGATGCTGCCGATTAAATTATTATCAGTTAAGTCCATTGTATCTATATGTCCCGATTCAACAGTGACCCCGTACCATTCGCTCACCGTAATGGTGACCAACCAATTGGAATTGTCGTCCCAACCTGCCCCATTGGTGCTCTCATACAGAGCGACAAGAGCTTCACATTCACTCTCTAGCACATCGGTTACGTCAGCGCAGCTAAAGCTATCTACTTGAGCTTTAGTTTGGGCGACAACTTTATCACTGGGAGTAACATACTCTCGTTTTTCTTGAAAATTAGAGCCCTTTTCATAGCTCAATAGTTTCTCAGGCAAGCCTTCTTCTCTGAGGTGCTCTTCTAAAATGCGCTGTGTTTCAGCCTCAAGCTCCGGTTCAAATTGCCGGTCTTCAATCTCATGATCAAGGCCGAGAGGTGCGACTGTTTGCGTAAGAAAAGTTGGTGCGCTAGCCGATATTTCAATCTGACTGGTATTAGCAAAGGTTGGAATAGGTTGCACGATCAACGCAAAGACGATAATACAAGCTAAGAAGATTAAGAAATAATTCTTCATAGTTATCCTTTCTTTGATAGGAGCCAATTTCCATTGATATTATACAATAATTATTATAAATTTCAATAAATAGGCGCCCCGGATTTTTTAATCTTGTTCCTACTTCTTCCACAGCGAAAATTCAGTCAGGCTCGAACCGCCGATAAATTCCCGCAGGATGGAGTTGCCCGGTACGTATTCCGTGCCGGTGGGCAGGAACCATTCCAGAAACTTGAGCAGGCGTTTGGCTTCGATGTACTCGGGCGTGCCAAAGGGTACCTGGCGCAGCAGCGGTTCCACCAGCGGCTTTAGAGTGGTCAATTCGTATGCCAGCGCCGAATTGAAAATCGCGTCGGCATGTTCCTGGTAAGGGAAAATGTGCACCTTCTCGCCTTGCCGCACGGATTCCCAACGTTGGATGGTGTCCAACGCGGAATAGCCGCGGTCGCGCGCGTCCCGCAGGATGCGGCGCAGCATGCGCGTGTCCGTGGTGGAAATGCGGTTGTGCCGGTCCAGGTTCAGCTGGGTCAGGCAGGAGACATACACCCGGAAGGTATTCTCGCGTTTGAGGTGCGGCATCAGCCCGGGGTTCAGCCCATGGATGCCTTCCAAGATGATAATATCGCCTTTGTTCAGTTTGGCGCGTTCACCTTCCAGGCTGCGCCCGGTCTTGAAGTCAAAACGCGGCAGCTGCACTTCCTTGCCATCCATCAAGCCGCGCACGTCTGCGTATAAGCGCTCAAGATTCATCGCGTGCAAGGACTCAAAATCAGGCTTGCCGTCCTTGCCCAGCGGGGTTTTTTCGCGGTCTACGAAGAAATTATCCATCTCCATCGCAAAAGGCGTGATGCCGCGCGCCAGCAGTTGAATGCTCAGACGCTTCGAGAAGGTCGTCTTGCCCGAGGAAGACGGACCAGCGATCAGAATGACCCCGACGCTGTCCTTGCGTTTGTCAATCGCCTCGGCGATTTCCGAAATCTGCATCTCGTGCAGCGCTTCTGATACCAGAATGACCTCATCGATATGCCCCGCCTCAATCGCGTCGTTCAAGGCTCCCACGGATGGAATCCCGAGCTTTTTCAGCAAGTCGCCGTAATCGCGGAAAGTTTTCAGCAGGGTCGGATAGCTGGCCATCGGCAGCAGCTCGGAAGGGGCATGCCGGCGCGGGAAGCGCAAAATAAACGCCCCGTTCAGCATTTCCAGCCCGAACCACTTGAGGTAGCCGGAGGAAGGCACCATATAGCCGTGATGGTAGTCGCGTGTCTCGCCCACGCGGTAGAGCACCAGGTCGTTGCGTTTGCGGTACCGCAGCAGCCGCACCTTATCATCCTCGCCGGCCCTCAGAAAATAATCAATCGCTTCCTGCAAGGGGACAGTCTCGCGTATAAAAGCGACGTCCTGCCGCACCAGTTCGCGCATAGCGGCTTCCAGCCGGTTCAGGTCCGCCCTGGAGAAATCCGGCACGTTTTCCACCTGGCAATAGTAGCCGCCGGAGGAAACGGAATGGTCAATCGTCAGGACGCCGCCTGGGAAGCACTGCTTGAAGGCTACTTCCATCAGGAAGGTGAGCGAGCGCCGATAAATGCGCGCGCCGTCCGCGTCCCTCAGCGTCAGCGGAGTGACCAGTGCGTCGCGTCGGATCGGGAAGGTCAGCTCGCGCAAGTTGCCGTCCACAATTGCACCCACAATCATGGCTTCCTGCGATTTTTCCAGCACGCGCAAGAACTCCATAAGCGCCGCGCCGCGCCTGCCAGTGATAATTCGCCCGTCGGGCAGGCTGAGCTCTACCGTCTCCCGCGCTTTATCCGAAAGATAAAATTCATTGTGTTCCATCAGCTGCTCCCGCAAAGGTCAGCCTGCCTTCAGGCAGCGCCGCCTTGTTCTTCTTCTGTTATGGTTTTTTTGCGCGCAAGCCGCTGCCAGTCTGGGAGGGCGCGCGTATGCATTTATGATTATATCCGCCGGCGCAGCCCCGCATCTTTCTGTTTACCCCTGAAGAGAAAGCGCGAAGATGCCGGGCGGGTCAAATCAACATATTCTGTGCCGCCGCGCAAAGCGCACACAGCTGCCTGCGAATGCGCGGCCGAGCTCAGGGTTGGCTCAGGCGCACGATTAAGGTCTGTCCTCCGTTCAATACCGGCGCCACAAGGAAGTCTTTTAAGGAGCCGTCCGCGCCAAAGCTGATTTCATCGAACAGCGGCTCTCCCCACAGGGTTTCGGCCTGGTAGCTTCCCGAAAGCGGGCTGCCTTCCAGGGCGATGGTGCAGTTTTCCGAGCTGGGAATGCCTGTGCTGGCCAGTGTCAGCAAAATATCATCTTCCGCCTGGCGCAGCACCGCGTAAACCCGCCTACAGCTGGAGGTCAGCGGCAGGTAAACCCCGCCGCGCAAGGCCTGGTGCTGATTGCGCAATTGAATCAGACCCTTGTACCAGTTGAGCAGGGAGTCTGGATTGGCAGCTTGCGTCTCAACGTTGGTTTCCTCCCAACCTTTGTTCACGGGTTCCCAGGGTATTCCGCTGGTGAAAGCGCTGTCAGGCTCTGTGCTCCACTGCATGGGCGTGCGCAGGTTCTCGTCCGGCTTGCTGCCGGTCATCCCGATTTCCTCGCCGTAATACACAAACGGCGTGCCGGGACCGGTCAGGTAGATAAAGGCGGCCACGCGGGCTTTGCTTTCCTTGCCGCCGAAATACGACATCGGGCGCTGCTGGTCGTGATTGGAGAGGAAGGTGCTGAACTGCAGGTCGGGAAAGTACGCGAGCACGTCCAGGTAGGATTTGAGCGCCAAAGAAGCATCGCCAGAATACGCCGCGCCTTTGATATCTTCCGCCAGGTCGAACATAAACAGGCTGTCCAGGCCCTTGGGGTGGCCGTATTTGGCAGTAATCTGCAAATCCGTCCAAACCTCCCCGACGGTGTACGCCTGGGGGTTGAGAGGCTTGGTAAACGCGCGCCAGTCCTGGAACCACTGGATCGTTTCCTTGGTGTCTTGCAGCGCCGCGCCTTCCTCGAACAGGTAGCGCGCCGCGTCCACGCGGAAGCCGTCTACGCCCAGGTCCAGCCAGAACGCGCTGGCGCTCTGGATTTCTTCGGTCACGGCCGGGTTGTGGTAGTTCAGGTCGGGCATCCCGTCCCAGAAGACCGCGTAGTAGAACTTGCCGTTCGAGGCGCGGTACCAGGCGCGCTGCCCCCACGGCCCCAGCGAGCTAGGGTCCGAATCCGACCAGACGTAGTAGTCCTTGTATTTCGGGTCGCCAGCAAGCGCGGCCTTGAACCAGGGGTGTTGGGTGGAGGTATGGTTCACTACGAAATCCATAATTACGCGGATTCCGCGCGCGTGGCAGGCTTCCAGCAGCTGCCGGAAGTCATCCAGCGTGCCATAGTCCGGGTTGACCGCTTTGTAGTCGGTCACGTCATAGCCGTGGTAGGAAGGCGAGGGGTTGATGGGCATCAGCCACAGCGCGCCAACCCCCAGGTCAGTGTTGGTGGCGGGGTCGCCGTCGTTCAGGTAGTCCAACTGCTGGATGATGCCCTGAAAATCGCCAATGCCGTCGCCGTCGCTGTCCTTGAAGGAGCGCACAAAGATTTCGTAAAAGACCACGTCGTTCCACCAGCCTGAAAGCTCTTCGGGCGTGCTTTCCGCGGTCGGGGTCAGCGCTGGCGCGGCGGAGGTCGTGCTTTCCGCGGGCGGGGTCAGCGCTGGCGCGGCGGTCGGCGCGGGCTGACAGGCAGCCAGCAGGAAGAGCAGTGCCGCCAATACTCCGCTTACGAACTTATGCTGTTTCATGCGCGCCTTCCTTATTTATCGGATGAGAGCTATATTTTACTTGAAATGGCCGGGCCCTGGACGAGCCTGGAAAGAACCATTTTTTAAGCCTGTTTGCTTAAAGAATTTCGGGTTCTTTCTGCGCGCCCTGCTGAAAAGCGCGCTCGGCTAAAGCGCGAAAGGATTACCCGTTACTGCTTTGCAGCGGCGCGGCGCATTCAGGTCCCTCCTGGTTGGGGCTGTTCACTGCGCGGCTCACCTCCCATGCGCGCAGCCAGTCCGCCGGCGCCGGCCGCAGCATGGAAACAAGCGCGGTCTCGCTGGTCTCCAGCAGCCAGTCCCACATATTCTCCTTGCGCAGGAGGACGGGCATGCGTTCATGCACCGGAGCGACCGTTTCATTCGCGGCGGTGGTGATGATCGTGCAGGTGGAGAGCGCCTCGCCCGGTTGGTCTTTGGGCTGCCAGGTTTCCCACAGGCCGGCGAAGGCAAAGGGTTCGCCCGAGCGCATGGAAAAGTAGAACGGCCGCGAGCCTTTGGCGCCAGTCTTCTGCCATTCGTAAAAGCCGTCCGCCAGGATAAGGCAGCGGCGCTTGCGGAAAGCGTACTTGAAAGAGGGTTTCTCGAAGACCGACTCGGCGCGCGCGTTGATCAGGCTGCTGCCGATGGCGGGGTCTTTGGCCCAGAAAGGCACCAGGCCCCACTGCAGCCAGTCCACCTGCCGGCTTTCCGGATCGCGCAGCGCGGCGACGGGCTGCGAGGGGGCGATGTTGTAGCGCCGCTTCCAGTCGTCGGGCATTTGCCCGAGCGCCAGGGCGGTCTGGAGGTCGTCGGAATCAATGGCCATGCTAAAGCGTCCGCACATGCCGGCTCCTTTTTTCTGCTGGGTATCCCTTCCATTATACGCCCGCATGAATGGTGTCAGTTCGTAGGCCGGCTTGCGCTTGTAAAGCCGCTGCAAGATTTGTCACTGCGAGCCCCCGCTGCCGACCCAAAACATGCTGAGCATCACAATAGGGGGCGCGGCAGTCTGCATTTCCGCTGTATAACCCTCGAACAGATAGAGTTTCGGGCAGATTGCCGCAGTCGCTGGCGCTCCTTCGCAATGACGAATCATTCTAGCTCTCACCGGTCCAGCAAAGCAGGCAGATTTAGGGCGAAGCAACCTGTAGATGATGCTCACGCTTACCCTAAACCTCATTCTGGATGCTTCGCCCCTACACCCACGCGGCGTCAGGTCAGAATCCCTTTCCGGACGAGGAAAAATCCCTTGTTTTCGCCAAAACTCTTACACCAATTCCCGCATTCGTGCTATCATTGACACAGTGCCTATGTCTGGGTTTAGACAGGCTTTCAACTCATCTAACAATTGAATAAGGAGTGGATATGCGTAATTGGTTCAGCAGATTGATTGCAGTCATCATCATCCTCGGAGCGCTCTCTCCGGCCGCCCTCACTTCGGCCGAAGCCCAGACGCCCCCACCCCCACCGGAACCTGAGCGCCGCGCGCGCTGCCTGCCGGGCCAGCCCTGTGAGGACGACAACGGCGAGCGCTTCATGCTCCCCACCGAAGAAACGCTGGCAGAGCCTGCCGCCATCGGCGACACCGACGATTACGGCTACACCATCACCAGCACGACCTATTCCTGGATCGACGCGACCGGCGGCACCAACACCGGCATCAACGATACCTGGGATATTACCGCTGCCATTTCCCTGCCCTGGGCGTTTCCGTTCTACG
>DAONFX010000010.1:5216-36156 GCA_035403825.1 Anaerolineaceae bacterium | reverse complement strand
TTTCGTTGGATTAATCCGGCAAACCATACATCCCCGATGTTCATTCAATCCATCCTGCGCTCCTGACATAGTCATAGCAATCCAAATGACAAGCTGGTTTGCAGGCTGACTCAGAATGACAGGCCGGGTAGAGGCCGCTTCTTGGGTGCGTGGAACTTGGCGAGGTTCGAAGGGTTCTACAATCGGGTTTCGCTCCTGCCTTACTGCACGCAATCGAGACCTGACGCGAAACTTCAGTCATCCGCAGCCGTGCTGCCCGGCTGCGCCTCCGGGTTCTGGCCCGCCCGGGCGGCCTCCAGCAGGCGCAGCGCCGAATCCAGGTCCATCGGGGTGTTGAGCAGGCGCATCATCTCTTCCCAGGTCTTTGCCGCCTCAATTTCCGCCCAGGAAACCAGAAATTCCGCATAGGCGGCATCGCGCATTTCGCGGCGGGATTTCTGGAAGGTCAGCAAGCCGGGCAGCAAGCGCTTGAGCGGTCCGTCGCTGCCAAAGTAGCCAACGATACGCGCACGCTCCTCCTCAATGAAGGCCGGCACGAAAAATATCCATACGTCCAGGTCATGAATCAAGCCCAACTGGTCCTGCAATTTGCGGCCTGTGGATATAAACGGCTTCAGACGCCCACCATACAGGTCATCGAAGGCTTCCAGGGTGTAGCGCAGCCGCTTGGCGCTGATGCGCATAGCGTGCAGCTCCGCCACGTTCGCCGGATCGCTGATGTAGGGCACATGTCCCAGGAGTTCTTTCAAGCGGGCCTGGACGCTTTCAAAAGCCAGCTGGTACAAAGCGGGGGAATAAAGGTACACGCCCTCGGCCGCCGCCTGCAGAGGCGCGTACCAGGCTTCCAGGCGCTCCAGCAGCTGGTCCTGCGCCAGGCGGTCCATCGCGCTGACGACGTGCTGCTGCGCCTGGGCGCGCTTTTGGGTCAGGCGCAGCTGCAAGCGCTTCAACCCCGGCAGAAGCCTGGGGGTGTTGAACTGTGCTTCCGCCTCGCGCACCACCTCCAGCTGCACGTCCAGGTCGCGTGCTTCGCCCAGGGCGCGGACCACCTTGCGTACGTCGCGATCGATTTCATTAAACTTTTTTTTGTCGAAGCAGCCTTTGAAAATCGTGAGGGCGCTGCGCATGCGCCGCGAGGCTACGCGCATTCGGTGGATGTACTCAATATCCTCCGCTTTGCGCACCCCCTCCATTTCCGCTGCCATCGCGGCGGCATGCCGGCTGATGATTTTTGCACCGTAGACAGTAATCGCGTCGGCATTAGCGTTCATTGTTTCCGCTCCTTCCGCCGGACGGGCGCCAGCGCTGTTAAGTTTTCAAGACCGGCTGTTTATCTGGGCTTTTTTGTCTTGGTCAGCCGGTTGTGCAGCAGTTCCAGAATGTGCACTTTCAGGTCTTCAAAAATAGTGTCCGGTTTCTGGTTGGCATCAACGGTCACAAAGTTGTAAGTCAGCGCCAACTCGTCAAATTCTTTGGTGAGCAAATTCTGGTAAGCCAAAAAGCTGTCATACATGTTATCGGCCAGGTGCAGGTCCATACCCGCTTCCCAGTAGTTGAGCCCGCGGCCGTGGATGAGGCGCTGCGCCAGCACGGGCACATCCGCTTTCATGTAAAGAATCAGGTCAGGCCTGAGCGCGATGCCGTACAGCTGGCGCGACCAGGATTTATCTACCCCGCGGATGGCATCGCGCGCCATGACAGAGTAGAAATACCGGTCGGAGAGCACCACAAAGCCGGCCTGCAGCGCCGGGATTATCAAATTCTCCAGGCGGTCGGCAAAATCCGCCAGGTAAAACAGGCTTAAGGTCAGCGGACCGAGAGTATGGCCGCTTTTCGCGGCTTCCAGTCCGGAAGCGGTCAGCGCGGAACGGGTGAGCCCGGTATCGGAGACGGCATAGCCTTCATCCTCCAGCCAGCGCCGCAGCAGTTTAATCTGCGTGGAGCGGCCGACTCCGTCGGTCCCTTCCAGCACAATCAGCTTGCCGGGCAGCTGCTGAATATCCCGGTAGGGAAAGCCTGCACCATAAAAGTTCGCGCCTTTCATGATTTACCTCCTGTTTCCGCAGCGGGCCGAGCGGATCCTGCCGGCTTATTGGGATTGGGCAGGCCTTCCCAGCCGCGCAGTATCTTCTTGATCAGCGCGCGCACTTTTTTTTGCTGGTCTTTGACCGGCTGCGTGCCGTCAATCAGGGTCAATCCAAATTCATCCACCATCTGGTCGTATTGCTCCAGTATTTTGCCCTGGAAAAGCTTGAAGCTTTCATTGATATTCTCTGAAAGGTTCAAGTCCATCCCGGCTTCGTAATACTTCAGGCTGGCGCGCGCAGCGGTGATGCGCTCCACCGCCACTTCCAGCGGGACGCGGAAGTATAAAACGGCGTCCGGTTTGATGGCAAAGGAATACATATTGCGCACCCACTCCGGGTCCACCCCCCGGGCGACGTCCCGGGCAAACGCGGTGAAAACATAGCGGTCTGCCAAAACAATCGCGCCGGCTTTCAGCAGCGGATAGATGCTGTTTTCCCAACGGTCGGCAAAGTCGGTACAATGCAGGATGCTGAAGGTGGTGGGGGTGAAGGACTTTTCTTTCTTGGCAGCTTTGGTGGTGCTTTTCACCAGGGGGGAGCTGTTCCATTCACTGAAAAACACGGAATAACCCTGGGATTGCAGCCACTTGAACAGCAAATCAATCTGGGTTGATTTACCGGAACCGTCGATGCCTTCAACGACGATTAACTTTCCTTTCGTGGTATTGGGTTTTAACACGGAATGCTCTCCTTATGATTCATCGCGATAAGCGCCCGGGAAAACGAAGAGCATAAGTGAACTGCGCGCTCCCGCCCGGCGCGGATACCGGAAATAATATTCATTATAAGATAAACGCCGGGATCATGCGGCGCGGGTCTTCAGGCTTCCGGGGTCTCAAGCTCGTCGTCGGAACTGTCCATCTCAAGCAGTTCGCCGGTAGCGATGAACACAATCCGTTCGCAGATGTTGGTGACCCGGTCGGCGGTGCGCTCGATGTTATGGATGACCCATAGAATTTGGTTGGAATGGTCAATCGAGCTCGGGTTGGCAATCATGCCCTGGACAATTTTGCGGTAGATGACCTTGTAGAGTTCGTCCACCTGGTCGTCCTCGGCGGGCAGGGCTCTGGCGGTATCCAGGTCTTCAGCGATGAACGCGCTCAGCGCGCGGTGCAGCATACTGACCGCCAGGTCCGCCATCGTGCAAATCTCGCGGATAGGAACGGGCGTTTCATCATCAGCCAGTTCTTCCGCCACCTTGGCGATGCCTTTGGCGTAATCGCCGATGCGCTCAAGCTCGGTGATGAGTTCCAGCTCGGCTGCCAACAAGCGCAGGTCGCGCGCCATCGGGGATTGGGTGGCGAACAGAATCAGGATGCGGTTTTCAATCGCGAAGCGTTTGTCGTTGATGAGGACATCCCTGCGGATGACGGCTCTCGCCGCCGAGACGTCGCGCGATTTCAAGGCGTCGACAGCGTTCAGCACCGCCTGTTCAACCAGGCTGCCAAGGAGCAGCGTTTCATCCTGAATAAGGCGAATTTCTCGATCCAATGTGAGGCGGGGCATCTCTGAATTCCTCTGTGTCCGGTGTTTTCTGTGTAAACCTATTGTACGCTATTGTCTGTGTTTTTACACGCGTAACAACAGGCATGCTCTCCCGTTTTTATTATGCACCAGTCATGATTAGGAATGGGTTAATGCGCGGTAAAAAGCCTGTCAATGTTTTGTGTCGGGTTCACGCGGACGCCCTTCACCTACCCGAACGCAATTGGAATCGCGAAGAACAGACTGCTGCCTTTCCCTTCTTCGCTCTCCGCCCAGATATAACCGCCGTGAGCTTCCACCATGTGTTTGCAGATGGACAGCCCCAAACCGGTACCGCCCCCGGAACGCGCGCGGTCAACTTTGTAAAAGCGCTCAAAGATGCGTTTCAGATCTTTTTCAGGCATTCCCACGCCGTTATCGCGCACCATAAAGACTACCTTATCTTCAAAGACCCAGGCATCCATCTGGATGCGCCCGCCATTCGGCGTAAATTTGATGGCGTTATGCAGCAGGTTGATAAATACCTGGGAAATGCGGTCCGGGTCGGCAAGCACCGCCGGCAAGTCCGGGTTGCAGTTCATCGTCAGGCTCAAGCCGGCGCGCTCAGCTTGCAGCAGCATGCGTTCATAGGGCCTTCTCATCAGGTCGCAAGGGTGGATGCGTTGGAACTCCAGGTTGGTTCTGCCTGCTTCAATGCGGGAAAGCTCCAGCAGTTCGTTCACCAGATAAGTCAGGTTGTCCACTTCGGTATCCATGCGCACGATGAAGCGTTTTGCGACAGACGGGTCGTCCAATGCGCCATCCAGGAGCGTCTCACTCAGGGCTTTCAGGCTCGCCATCGGGGTGCGCAGCTCATGGGAAATATTGGAAATGAAGTCTTTGCGCACAATTTCCAGACGGTGGAGCTGCGTCAGGTCTTGAAACAGGAGCATGGAACGTTCGGGCAGCTGCTCTCCCAGCGGGATGCCGATGACCTGCAGGAATTTATGGTCGGCGCCCATTTCCAGCGTAATTGTTTTTGATTCGCCTTCCTTGGTGGAGTTCCATAAGTCCACCAGCGCGTGGTGGCGAATGACCTCTATGACAGAGCGCCCCAAAGCGCCGGCATTTTTAAAGCCAAAAAGCCTTTCCGCGGCGGGATTAAGCAGCTGCACGCGGTCATCATGATTGGCAATCAGCACGCCGTCGGTCATTTGCCCGAGCACTGTCGAGAGCATCACTTGTTCCGAGGAAAGCGCGGAAATTTGCGCCTCAATCTTCGCGGCGGTCTCTTCCAGCGCCTGGCTCAGGGCATGCATCTCCGGCACGGATTCCACCTGGTGGGGAATGGCAATGCTGCGGTATTTGCCCTCCCCGAGTTGGCTCGCCGTGACGGTAAGCTGGCGGATTATGTTGAGGTTGCGGTTCGCGTAGATTCTGTTGGCTATCATCGCGGCGGCCAGCGCAAGCAGCCCCACAGCTCCGATGGAGAGGTACATCAGGGTGAAATCAGGCGGCAGGCCGCTTTCAGCGCTGCGCGCGTAGGCAGACCGGACTGCCGGCGGAACAAGCACCGCCGAGAGCAATATGCTGCCGATTAAGATAAACGCGTACGGAAGGATAAACCTCCGTTTGCTCAACAAACCCATCATCAGCCTTCGAAGCGGTAACCTGCCCCGCGGACAGTGACGATGCGCTGCGGGGTTTCGGGGTTCGGTTCGATTTTCTCGCGCAGCCAGCGAATGTGCACATCCACCGTGCGGGAATCCCCCACAAACCCCCAACCCCAGACCCGCTCCAGAATCAACTCACGCGTCAGCAGGCGCCCTTTTTGCTGCCCCATAAAGAGCAGCAGCTCATATTCCTTGGGTTTCAGCGGCAGCACTTTATCGTCCAGCTTCACTTCGCGGCGCGTAAGGTCGATGACCAGGTTATCAAACGTAATCAGCTTAGGCTGTTCGGCCTCCTGCTTTTCGGTGACCATGTCCTCTCGGGTCAGGCGCACGCGCCGCAGCAGGGCTTTTACCCTTGCGATCAGCTCGCGCATGCTGAAGGGTTTTGCCAGGTAATCGTCCGCACCGACCTCCAAACCCACTACGCGGTCAATTTCGTCATCGCGCGCGGTCAGCATCAGAACAGGCAGGTTGGCTTCCTGGCGCAGAATCCGGCAAACCTCAAACCCGTCCAGGCCGGGCAGCATCACATCCAGAATCACCAGGTCTGGTTTGGATGTACGCGCTAAATGAAGGGCTTGATTTCCATCCCCCGCCACCTCCACCTGGTAGCCTTCTCTGGTAAGGTTATACGCCAGGGTTTCCTGCAGGGAAATTTCATCATCAACGACCAAGATTTTTTCGGGCATGCCTACTCCTGTACGGGCGCGCGGTCTCGGCAAAGGTGAGCGTCATCCGCAGCAGGTCCCGTTTGTTAACAATTGTATCGCATCCCCTTTTCGCTGCGCAGGCGCCGCTTGTACACCTGGAGGCAGGCAAAGACCAGCCCCTGTGATGGTACAATGGGTCTGAAATTATCAGAGGCAGGCATGTCCACACCTATTTCCGCAGCGCGCGCAGATTTCCCAATCCTTTCTACCTGGATCAACGACCATCCGCTGGTCTACCTGGACAACGCGGCGACCACCCAAAAACCCCAGGTTGTGATAGATTCCCTGCGCGATTACTACAGCTTCGTAAACAGCAACGTGCACCGCGGCGGGCATACGCTGGCAGTACGCGCCACGGACATGTACGAAGCCGCGCGCGAGAAGGTGGCGCGCTTTATCAATGCCGCGCACGCCCACGAAATCATCTTTACACGCGGGACCACGGAATCGATCAATCTGGCAGCCAGTTCTTTCGGCGAAGCCTTTGTGCATCCCGGCGATGAGATTATCGTCAGCCAGCTGGAACACCACAGCAATTATGTGCCCTGGTTCGAGCTTTGCCAACGGAAAGGCGCGCGCTTCCGCGTGCTGCCCTTCACCCCGACGGGCGAGCTGGACCCTGAGGTTCTGCAGGGCATGTTCACCGAAAAAACCCGCCTGCTGGCGCTCAATCAGGTTTCCAACTCGCTCGGCACCGTCAACCCTCTGGAAACCCTGATTCCTCTGGCGCATGCCGCCGGCGTTCCCGTGCTTGTGGACGCCGCCCAGTCCGTGCAGCACCTGGCCGCGCGCGACGTGCAAACCCTGGACGCAGATTTTTATGCCTTCTCCGGGCATAAGATGTACGCCCCAATGGGCATCGGCGTTTTGTACGCCAAAGAAAGCTGGCTGGAGAAGCTGCCGCCCTTCCTGTACGGCGGCGAAATGATAGACCAGGTCAGCAGCACGCGCGTGACTTTCGCGCAGCTGCCGCACAAGTTCGAAGCCGGCACCCCAAACGTGGAAGGCGCCATCGGGCTCGGCGCGGCGGTGGACTACCTGAACCAATTCGACCCGCAGGAACTGCAGACCTACGAAGAAGACCTGCTGGCGTACGGCATCTCACAGCTGCGCGCCATCCCGGGCCTGACGCTGTATGGGAACCCAAAGCACCGCTCCAGCATCTTGCCCTTCAACGTGGAAGGTATCCAGCATTACGATATGGGCATCCTGCTGGATACATCGGGGGTCGCGGTGCGCACCGGGCAGCACTGCACCCAGCCAATCATGGACGCCCTGTCCATCTCGGGCACGGTGCGCGCCTCTCTGGCGCTCTACAACAACCGCGATGATATCGACGCGCTCACGCGCGGTATCCGGCGCGTGATAAAGATGTTAAAAAGGTAAAGCAATGCAGACTACCGCGGAAATTGCCGCCCAAATCAGCGCTGAATTCAGCTTGCTGGAAAACTGGGAAGAAAAATACGATTACCTGATTGAAAAGGGTCAGTCCCTGCCCGACATGCCGAAAGACTTGAAGGACGATGAACACCTGGTCAAAGGCTGCCAATCCAGCGTCTGGTTCGTCACCGAGTGCCGCGAGGGCAGTCTGTATTTCCAGGCGGACAGCGACTCGCTCATCGTGAAGGGTCTGGCGGCCTTGCTGCAGGAACTCCTGAACGGTCAGCCGGCGGAAGCATACCAAAACGTGGACCTGAGCCTGTTCGAGACGCTGGGTTTCTGGCGGCATCTGTCCTCCCAGCGCAGCAACGGTCTGACCGCAATGGTCAGCTTTTTGAAAACCGCCGCTGGGGACTGCGCCGCGCAGCGGGGAGAATAATGCCTGTCTCAAGTTACCGCATGCTGAATATAGGCGGATTGCCCACCGGCTTGCTGGGCTTGGAAGAACTCTTCGCGGAGCTCTACGCTGAGGGCTGGCTGCCCACGGATGAAAAGCTGAAAGACGCCCTGATTGCCGGGGTGCGCAAACAGAACTTTATTCCGACCCCCGCCGTACCCGAGTACGCCGGCGCGCTGTGCATGGAATACAGCCGCTTTTTCCGCCTGAAGGGCAGCGGAAAAGCCGTGGTGGCGCGCGATTACGGCAGCTGGCGCGGCTATCCCCGCGAACAAATCCCCTGGTTCCCGGCCATCGCGCCGGAACTGTGCAACGATTGCGGCGCCTGCCTGGAAACCTGCGCCCGCGAAGTCTTTGAGCGCGACGAAAACGGACATATTTGGGTGGCGGAGCCCTTCCTGTGCCTGGTGGGCTGCTGTTTCTGCAAGAGCGTGTGCGAACCCAAGGCGATTCGTCTGCCAGGGCAGGAAATCCTGAAGAACTACCGCGAAAAGATGTAAATTCCGGCGCGAAAGCTGCCGGCGGGCAGTCCTCCAGGCGCTGAAAAACCGCGCGGGGGCAGTCTTGTTGCCGCAGGCGCTTTTCGGGATTAGAATAGCGCGGATGAAGACAAACGAAAAACCACAAATCTTACTGACAAACGATGACAGCATCAACTCCCCGGGCTTATGGGCGGCCGCCGAAGCGCTCGCGCCTCTGGGTTTTGTGCATGTCGTGGCACCGCGCGTCCAGCAGACCTCCATGGGGCGCGCCCTCCCGCGCGAATCCGACGGCATCATCGAAGCGCGCACGATGACTGTTAACGGCAAAGAATGGCAGGTATACGCTGTCGGCGGTTCACCAGCGCAGGCTTTTTTGCACGGCTATTATGAGGTGCTCGGCTTCAAGCCGGACCTGGTCGTTTCCGGGATTAATTACGGCGAAAACGTCGCCTCCGGCATCACCATCAGCGGGACGGTCGGCGCAGCGCTGGAAGCCGCTACCCTGGGCATCTCCGCGCTGGCTGTGTCGCTGGAAACGCCGGTCAGCCAGCATTTCAACCTTTCGCCGGATGTGGATTTTTCGGTCGCGGGATATTTCACGCGCTACTTCGCCGAAAAGCTGCTGCGGACCGCGATGCCTTTCGATGTTGGCGTGCTCAAGGTGGACGTGCCGAACGATGCCACGCCCGAGACACCCTGGGTGGTCACGCGCCAATCGCGCGAACGCTACTTTTACGCGGTGCCGGCAGACCCGGACAAGGCGCAGGGCTCACGCAAATTAACGTATGAGGTGAGGTTAGACCAGAACGAGCCCGAAGCGGACAGCGACCTGCACGTCGTGAAGATTGACCGCAAGGTGAGCGTTACCCCGCTTTCCTTTGATTTGACCGCGCGGGTGAACCTGTCGGATTTCGCCAGCTTACTGCGCCAAAATAATCCCCCCGAATTCGCCCGATAAAACGCGACAGCGCGGTACCCTAAGAATACCGCGCTGTTTTTTTCTATTGGATTGCGGGCGGACTTAGCGGCGCTGCTTTTCCTTAAATATTGAACCTGATTTCAATAATATCCCCGTCCTGGATAATATAGGTTTTCCCCTCCACCCTCAGGCGTCCCTTGGCGCGCGCCTCTGCGGTGCCGCCGAAGGTGATCATGTCCTCAAACGAGATGATTTCGGCGCGGATGAAGCCTTTTTCCATATCAGAGTGAATCACTCCGGCAGCTTCACGCGCGTTGGAGCCTTTGCGCAGGGTCCAGGCGTGCACTTCTTTATCGCCGGCGGTGAAGAAGGAATGCACCCCAAGCAAGTCGTAGGAAAGGCGAATCAGGCGCGAGAGGCTGGGCTCGGTGATGCCGTATTCCGCCATGAAAACAGCTGCGTCCTCCGGGTCCAGCGCGGCGATATCCATTTCCAGCTTGGCAGGCAAGCTCACGGAGCTGGTATGCGGGTGCGGGCTGTGGTATTCCAGCGGGGTTTGGTCCTCGGATTGGTTGAAGACTACAATTTGCGGCTTGCGGCTGAGGAACTGAAAACTGGAGAGCAGCTTGTCCTCTTCGGGCGTGAAGGCGTAGTGGCGCAAGGGCAGCTCTTTTTCCAGCACGGCCTGCAGGCGCTCGAACAGGTCGATATCCTCCTGGATCAAGGCCCGGTCGCGGGTGACCCCGCGGCGGTGTTCCTCGCGCAGGCGTTCCAGCCGGCGTTCCACCATGACCAGGTCATTCAGCACAAATTCGGTATCCATGGTCTGGATATCGCGGATGGGGTCCACGCTGCCGGCCTGATGCGGCACGCTGGGGTTTTCGAACTGCCGGACGACGTGCAGAAAACCGTCCATCTGGGAGAGCATGTTGGAAAGCGCGCCGGAAAGACCGTTTTTCCCGGCGCTGCCGTCCAAGCCGGCAATATCGGCATAGGTAACCTTGGCGCGCACAATCTTTTTGGGGTGGTAAATTTCGCAAAGCTGGTCCACGCGCGGGTCGGGCACGTCCACCACCGCGGTATGGACTTCCATCTGACCGGAGGAAATATCGGTGGGGATATCCGCGCGGGTAAGCGCTTTATATAATGTTGTTTTGCCGGACTGCGGCAAGCCGATGATGCCTAACTGCATGGTAAGCTCCTGAGAGTTGAATGTCGGGCGGCTGACCGGGAAACTAAGGCGCCGGGTTCAATTGGATTATACACTCCCCCCGCTGTCCGGGTAAAAATCTGCTGAGGGACGCGAGGGTATGCATACTTTTTTTCTTAATACCCCTCTTTCATGATAAACTTTCCCTAGTTTCCCGCTTTTCTTACTCTCGACGGAGCCTATGATGAAAAAAATCTTATTGATTGCAGCATTACTCTTAAGTGTGGGGCTTGCCTGCTCCATGGGCAGGAACCCAGCCCCGACCGCAACCATAGCCGCCGCGCCCACCCTTGGTCTGGTGCCTACCGAAGTTCCCACCACCAGCCCTGTGCCGACGGAAACCAGCGCCGCGCTGGCGCCCACAGAGCCCATTCTGATTCCTTCCCCCACCGCGAAATCAGCCGTTCCGCTTTCAACTCAGGTCGGGCTCCCAGAGCAAGGAGAGATTCTGTTGGAAGACGACTTTTCGACCACCGACAAAGCCTGGTACACCGGCGAAGAAGACGGCAACTCCATCAAAAACCTGGGTGGAATCATGGAATTTACTGTCGTGAAAGAAAGCTGGTTAATCTGGACTGAATCCACGCTGCTGGACACCCCTGATGTGGTTATAGAGGTGGATGCCCTGCTGTGGGACGGCGACCTGACCAACAACTATGGCGTGATGTGCCGCTATGTTGATGAGGATAACTACTACTCGCTTACCATTGCCAACGACGGCTATGTTGAGATTCTGAAGTATGTCGGCGGAGAGGCTGAGCTGCTGTACGGCGAGATGCAGTTAGCCGGTTTTGATGAAAACCTGAATCACATCGCCGCCAGCTGCATCGGTGAGACGCTGTCTTTGTACGTAAACGGCGATTTTATCGCCAGCGTGGAAGACAGCAGCCTGGAGAGCGGAGACGTCGGCCTGGTTGTGGGCACCTACGATCTACCGCCTGTGACCGTGCGCTTCGATAACTTTATCGCCTACACCCCTCGTTAATGCGCAAAGCTTGACCCGCGGCGGGCGATTGGGTATACTTTTTCTCGCCAGCCGGAGTGGCGGAATAGGCAGACGCGCACGACTCAAAATCGTGTACCCTCGGGTATGTGGGTTCGATTCCCACCTTCGGCATGCGTGAATGAAAACGCTCCATCTTTTGGATGGAGCGTTTTGTTTTATTCTGAGAGATGGTCTTATCCGCGCAGCACGCCCAGCTCTTTGCCGACCTTGCGGAAAATTTCGAGCGCCTGGTCCAGGTCGCTTTGGCTGTGCGCGGCGGAGAGCATCACGCGGATGCGCGCCATGCCCTGCGGCACGGTGGGGAAGCCCAACGCCATGGCGAACAAGCCTTCGTCGAAGAGGCGCCGGCTGAATTCGCGCGCCAGCTGCACTTCCCCGAGCATGACGGGCGTAATCGGGGTTTGGGTCGCGCCGGTATCGAAGCCAAGCCTGCGCATCTCCGCCTGGAAGTAACGCGCGTTCGCCCACAGCCGGTCCACCAGCTCGGTAGATTCTTCCAGCAGGTCAACCGCAGCCAGACAGGCGGCGGTGTCGGGTACGGTCACGGCGGAGGAGAACAGGAAGGGGCGCCCGCGCTGGCGCAGCCACTCAATAATGCGCGCGCTGCCGGCCACCACGCCGCCAACCACGCCAAACGCCTTGGAGAAAGTGCCAACTTCCACGTCCACGCGGCCGTGCAGGTGAAAATGGTCCACGATGCCGCGACCGCCTTCGCCCACCACGCCTTCGCCGTGCGCGTCGTCCACCATGGTCATTACGTCATAGCGTTCGGCGATTTCCACCAGCTTATCCAATGGGGCAAGGTCGCCGTCCATGGAGAACACGCCGTCGCTAATCATCAGCGCCCGCCGATACGTGCCGGCCGCGGCCTGGATTTGCTTTTCGAAGTCCGCCGGGTCTGCGTGCGCGAAGCGGATGATTTTTGCGCCGGAAAGGCGCGAGCCGTCAATGATACTGGCGTGGTTGAGAGCGTCCGAGAAAATGACGTCTTCCTTCCCGACCAGGGCGGGGATGGTGGCACCGTTCGCCATAAAGCCGGATTGGAAAGTGATGGCGGCTTCCACTTTTTTGAAGGCAGCCATGCGCTTTTCCAACTGCAGATGCAAGGACATGGTGCCGGCGATGCTGCGCACCGCGCCGGGGCCGACGCCGTACTTTTGCATCGCTTCGGAGGCTGCTTGCACGATGCGGGGGTGGTTTGCCAGCCCAAGGTAGTTGTTCGAGCAGAAATTCAACACTTTTTTCCCATCGACCACCAGCCAGGCGCCCTGCGGGGAGTCCAGCGTGCGGATGCTGTTATAGAAACCGGTGTCTTTGAGGGTCTTCAGTTCGTCATCAATCCAGGCTAATTTATCGGTCATGCGCTCCTCTGCTTTGGTAAGGTGAGTTAAGCTGATTATACTGCAGGCAGGCAGGCTGACTTGCTTCGCGCACAAATGAGAAGCCTGTCCTTCGGAGCGCGGCTCAGGATTCAGATTATAATGAGCTCCAAAATAAACCCCGAAGGAACAAGCAATGAATATTTTCTTTGCGCCCATTGAAAAACTGACCCATTACCTGGACCCGGGCACCGGCAGTATGGTCCTCCAGGTTCTTCTGGCGGCCTTACTGAGCGTTGGCGTCCTTGTTAAGGTATTCTGGAGAAAAATACGCAGCTGGTTCAATCCGAACAGAAACGCTTTACGGGCTGACCTCGACCCAACCGAAATTGTCGAGCCGGAATCCACCCCGAACAACCCGGACGACAGCTTGAAGTAACGGCTCACAGCATTCTCTTGATTTAGGCTATTCCTTGATTTGTGGGAAGCAAAACGATGAAGTTGACCAGTTCATTCCGTGACCCGAGCGGTTTTATGTTCCACCAGGACGGCGTTCTCTACCGTCAGGTGAACCAGAGCTATCAGGAAGATTATGACCTGCTGATGGAATCGGGGCTGTACCAGCACTTAAGCTCCGCCCGGGCGCTCATATCGCATGAAGAATGCTCGTTGGACATTGCGCCGGTTCCCGGGCTTGCCTACAAAGTCCTTAAACCTGAGCCAATCCCTTTTGTGTCCTATCCTTATGAATGGTGCTTCGACCAATTGAAAGACGCGGCAGTGCTGACGCTTTCCATTGCCAGACGCGCTTTGCAGTACGGGATGATTTTGAAAGACGCCAGCGCGTTTAATGTTCAGTTCAAAAACGGCCGACCGATTTTCATCGATACGCTTTCCTTCGAACGTTATCTGCCCGGCGCTCCCTGGATTGCGTACAAGCAGTTCTGCCAGCATTTCCTGGCGCCGCTGACTTTAATGGCAAAAGTGGATATCCGCCTTAACCAACTGCTGCGGGTTTACATTGACGGTATTCCCCTTGACCTGACCAGTTCCCTCCTCCCCAAGGGGAGCCTGCTAAACCCGGGTTTGCTCAGCCATATCCACCTGCACGCGAAGACCCAGCAAAAATACGCCGACATGGCGCTGCCGGAAGAGCAAGTCTCGGGCAAAATGACAAGAAACGCCCTCTTGGGATTGCTGGACAGCCTCCTTTCCGCGGTCCGCAGCCTGAAGCTGAAGGCGCAAAAGACCGAATGGGAGAATTACTACGAACAAACCAATTACGCGCGGGCATCCTTCGAGGCAAAACGCGAAAAAGTGAGCGCGTTCATCCTCAGGGTAAGCCCTCGTTCTGTCTGGGATTTGGGCGCCAATACCGGTGAATTCAGCCGGGCAGCCAGCAGCGCGGGAATCCCGACCATCGCGTTGGACATTGACCACGCGGCGGTTCAGCGGAATTACGCCCTTGTGAAACAAAACCAGGAAGCGCAGCTGCTGCCCCTTTGCATGGACCTGACCAATCCTTCGCCAGCCCTGGGCTGGAATTGCGCGGAAAGAATGTCTTTGCTGGAACGCGGCCCGGTCGATATGGTGATGGCCCTGGCATTGGTCCACCATCTGGCGATATCAAACAATATTCCTCTGGAGAACCTGGCAGCTTTTTTTGCCGGGCTTGGGCATTGGCTGATTGTCGAGTTCATTCCAAAGTCAGATTCCCAGGTGAAGCGGCTGCTGTCCTCCCGGCGGGACATTTTTCCGGACTACACTGAAGCCGGCTTTAAAAAGGCCTTCGGGGCGCACTTTGAAATTTTGGAGGAAGCCCCGATTGCCGGGTCCGAGCGGATTTTATTCCTCATGGAACGTAAGCAGAAGCTCTCCTGAATTTCGGCTGAGACCCTCGCTCTAAATTCCGGCATTCCGGCAGCGGGTTTGGCGCCGGACATGGCAATTCCCATGGGCATGCGGAAGAGTATCGCTTTGAGATTCACCGCGTCCGCCTGTAAGCCCGCGCGGGGGCTCAAAATACCCTTCTATCCTCGCAATTGAAATCGCCGGCCTGACAACTGGCAGTCCGTTCTTCCGCCAAGGCCTTTTCATTGCATTCTCATTTGGAAACCCATGCTCGCGCGCAAATTCTGAAAGACGGGCAGCCCGGCGAAAGTGGTAAAATCACGCCAGTATAGCAAAGATGAACACGAAGCCGAAACTGCCCTTTCCTTTTTATCCGCTGCTTTTCGCGGCGTTTCCGGTACTCTCATTATTAGGTCACAACATTCAAGAGGTTAACCTGCGCGCCGGCCTGCGCCCGCTGCTGATGATACTCGGCGGAGCGGTGTGTGTTTGGCTGGCGCTCTTGCTGGCGACCAGGTCTATTCAAAAAGCCGGGTTGGTCAGCGCCTGGCTGTTCCTGCTGTTTTACACCTATGGGCGCGCCTACAGCGCTGCGCAAGCAGCGGGCAGCCTCTTTCAGGTTTTTGGTCATCACCGCATCCTGCTGCCGTTATGGGCAGTTTTGGCTGGCGTTGGTGCAGTTCTGCTCTTGAAATATGTGAAAGACAGCGGCAATCTCAGCATCATTCTGAATGTTTTTTCAGCTTTTTTGTTGATTATCCCGGTGTATCAACTGATAACCTATGAAATACGCGCGACCGGCGCCGGAAAAGGGATATCCCAGGGTGGGGTTGCGGCCGCGGCGGAAGATGTGAAGCTCCAGCCGGGCGCCTTGCCGGATGTTTATATCATTATCCTGGATGCTCACCTGCGCAGTGACGTGCTCGATGCGACCTTTCATCTGGATAACACCAACTTTATTAATCAACTTACCGAGATGGGCTTCTACGTGCCCCCATGCAGTATGAGCAATTACGCTTATACTCCGCTCTCCATGTCCTCGTTTCTTAACATGCAGTATCTACAGGACATCAGCCCGGATTTCGCGCCGCCAAATAACGACACCGATTCGCTGTTTGAGTTAATCGAGCATAACGCAGTCCGAAAGAACCTGGAATCCCTGGGGTACAGCACCTACTCACTGGCTTCTTATCAGCGCATAGCCTGGACAGACGCAGACCATTACTACCCGTTGGATCCTGCCAGCCTGGTTTCGACTGAAGAACGGGTTGTGTTCAGTAAATTCGAGCGGATGCTCTTCGACACTACCCTGGTCCGAATTCTTACTGATTACAAAGGCGGAGTCACAACATCCGACAAAATCCCGCTCAATTATCCTTATGCCGACCATGTGCGCCAACAATGGACCATCCTGAAGGAGCTGAAGCAGATTTCTGGTTTCCAGGGACCCAAACTGGTGTGGGCTCATCTGACCATGCCGCACGCGCCTTACGTGTTCTACCCGGATGGTTCGCTCATTCCTGACCCTCCCGAGCTCCCGTGGGTGGTTCCTCTCCCCTGGGACCAATACTTGCAGTACTATTCCTGGGGTGTTCAGTATACCGATAACGCCATCCTTCCGGTTCTGGAAGCGATTCTCAAGAACTCGGATTCGCCGCCAATTATCGTGATAACCGGCGATCACGGCGCTGACAGCGCCAACCGCCTGGCGGTCCTGAGCGCTTTCTATGTGCCGGATACCGTCAAGGCACAAATCACGCCGGATATCAGCCTTGTGAATTACTTCCGCGTTATCTTTAACGGCGTTTACGGCGCAAATTATGAGATTCTTGAGAACATTTCCTATCTTAGCGATAAGGTAAACACCTTCGGGTTTACGCTTTATCCTGAGACGATGCCGGATTGTATGCCTTAATCGGGGCTTTGCTCCCGGACGGCAGCGTTTTGTGCGGGTTGATTCCCCACAGACCCAAACAGGCTGCCTTTCCTCCTCCAGCTTTCTGAGCATCTGCTGCCTGTAACGTGAAACAAGCTGCGCCCAGACATTTTTTGAATAGGAAAATATCCCGATAAGCAAGACTTTTTCTATTTTTGGCTTAGCGCAGTCTTTATTGGAAGGGTGTGCCCTGCCGTGGGCATTCTTATGGAAGAAGCAAGCTGACAGCCGCAAACCCCCGACCTTCACCGAGCTCTCCCGAATGACCAATCGCGCCTCATCGCGAGACGCCAGGCGCTCTCCGCGTACCCGTTGATCTGCCAGCCGGCCGTTAGCGCGCTGCTGCAAATGATTATCCCTGAGCGGCGCGCAGGCCCTTGCAGGTGTCCGGATGCGGCGCCTGACCTTTCAGGGTGTCATCAAGACAGGTTGCCATTATCGCAAACTCCGCCGATCGCTGCAAACGAATCAATTGACTTAAGCCGTTTATTTTTTTATACTTTGTACCATAATTCACCATGAAAAACCTGACTGACATCAAACAGCGCGGCTACACGCGCCCGGGCGGCAGCCGCGCGCTGACGGTCTTGCTCGCCGCGGCGGCCGGCGTTATTGTCTGGCAGTTGCTCTGGATGCTGCTGAAGCTGCCCGGCTTCATCCTTCCGGCGCCTGCGGTCGTCTGGCAAAAGTTCTTGCAGGTGCTTGGGAATGGGCTGCTCTGGCGTCATCTCTCCTACACCCTCCTGGAAGTCCTCTCAGGTTTGTTAATCGGCAGCCTGAGCGCCGCGCTGGTCGGGTACTTCCTGTTCAAGCATCCCCGCGCGGAACGTTTCACTTCACCGTACCTGGTCGCCAGCCAATCGGTGCCTGTCGTGGCCATCGCGCCTCTGCTGGTCATCTGGTTCGGCCCGGGCTTGTTCTCCAAGGTGCTCATCTGCGCGCTGACTGTCTTTTTCCCGGTGCTGGTGAATACCTTGGTGGCCCTGCGGGAAGTTCCGCAGGACCTGCGCGAGCTGATGCGTTCCTTAAAGGCTTCCCCCGGGCAGACCGCCCGCTACCTGGAACTGCCCGCCAGTCTGCCTGTCTTTTTGGGCGGCTTGCGCGTGGGGGCTACGCTTTCGGTCATCGGCGCGATTGTCGGCGAATTGGTCGGTTCGGACCGCGGACTGGGTTTCCTGATCAACGTGGGCAGAGGTCAGTACGATACTGCCCTGGTTTTTGTGGCTGTGCTCACCTTAATGGTGCTGGCAGCCTCACTTTATGGTTTAATCCTCCTGCTGGAATCGCGCCTGCTGGCCTGGCAGACCTGGCGGAAGAACGCGTAGACTTGGAGAGCCTTATGATGAAACGTCTGAACCCGATTTTTATGCTGACTGTGCTGCTGCTGACTGCCTGCACAGGCGCCAAGCCCGCCCAAAACGGGCCTTTGCGCGCTGTGACCCTGAATCTGACCTACATCCCTAATGTGCAGTTTGCTCCGTTCTACGCCGCAATCGAAAATGGCTACTTCGCGGACGCGGGCCTGGACGTAACGCTTAACTACGGCAATGAAGCCGACCTTATCGCGTTGGTCGGCTCCGGCAAGCAGCAATTTATGATTGCCTCGGGAGAACAAGTGCTCATGGCCCGCGCCCAGGGGCTGCCTGTGGTGACGGTTTACAACTGGTACAAGGAATTTCCGGTCGGCATCGTCTCGCTGGCGGAGAAGAATATCACCTCCCCGATGGACCTGAAGGGTAAGACGATTGGTCTGCCGGGCTTATACGGGGCGAACTATATCGGCTTCGAAGCATTCGCGCAGAACGAAGGCTTGCGCGACAGTGATTACACCCTGCAGTCCATCGGCTATACCCAGGTGGAATCGCTGGTGAGCGGGATAGTGGACGCCGCGGTGATTTACCTTTCCAACGAACCCTCCCAACTGCGCGCCATGGGCTACCAAATCAACACCTTGCGCGTGGCTGACAGCATTGACCTGATTGGCAACGGCCTGGTCACCAACGAAAGTACCATAAAAGAGGACCCCGAGCTGGTGCGCGCGGTGCTCGGCGCGCTGCTCAAAGGCATTCAGTTCAGCGCAGAAAACCCGGACGAGACCTACTTGATCTGCGCGAAATACGTGGACAACCTGGCGGAGGCAGACGAAGCCGTCCAGAAACAGGTGCTGGCGGAGTCCATCAAGCTGTGGGACGTCTATCCCACTAACGAGGACCATACCCGGCGCTGGGAGAATATGCAGTCCGTCCTGTTGAAGCTCGGCTTGATGAGCCAGGCGGTGGACCTTAAAGGCGTATATGACGGCAGCTTCCTCCCCTGAAACCGTCCTGGATGTGCGCGGGTTGACCATCAGCTTTGTGGAAAGCGACGGCAGCCTGGACGTGCTGGACGATTTGTCTTTCCGGGTGGAAGAGAATTCCTTCGTGTGCCTGATTGGGCCCTCTGGCGGCGGGAAAAGCACGCTCCTGCGCGCGATTGGCGGCTTGCTCCGGCCTACCTCCGGGCAAATCCTCTTTCCGCTGCAATCGCGCGGCGGCAGCCTGACCGGCATGGTGTTCCAGAAGCCCAACCTGATGCCCTGGCGCAATCTGTTCAACAACATCAGCCTCCCGCTCGAGATGGCAGGCAAAAGTCCGACAGAAATCCAGCAAATAACCCGGGATATGATCGAGCTGGTAGGGCTGCGCGGCTTTGAGAAAAACTTCCCGCACGAACTTTCCGGCGGCATGGCGCAGCGCGTGGCCATCGCGCGCTCTTTGGTGCAGGACCCCGAAATTCTGCTGCTGGACGAGCCTTTTGGGCAGTTGGACGCGCTCACCCGCGAGCGCATGGGCGAAGAACTCCTGCGCATTTGGGGCAGCAAGAGCAAAACTATCGTGATGGTCACGCACTCCATCTCCGAAGCGCTTTACCTTTCGGACCGCGTACTGGTGCTCACCAGCCGGCCGGCAAAAATCAGCCTGGACCTGCCCGTACCGCTGCCCAGACCGCGCCGGCAGGAGATGCGCTACAGCGCGGAATTTGCCCGGCTTTCGCGCGTCATTCACCAGCAGCTCACCCGGAACGAGACTGAGACCTGCCCATGAAAGTATCCCTCAACTATTCCCAGGCGCTGCTCAATCTCATGAGCGCAGGCGCCGCGCGCGTGGACGCGGTGGAATGGGTGGATAAACTCCCGCTCAGCCAGATAGCCGAGAGCCGCGCCCAGTTCCCGCAGGTGGCGTTTCATTTTCACCCGGGGCGCTTCCACCACACACACAGCTGGCTGGCGCATTTGCGGGCTTACCTGCAGGCCTGCCCGCAGTCGCCGCATGTTTCTGTGCACCTGGCGCCGCTGCCTTGGCTGTGGACCAGCGCATATATGCACCGCGGCAGGCTGCTGCCTGGTCCGCTGGCAGGCTTATCCGTACGCAGCTTTATCAGGGCTGTGAAGTGGCTGCAGCGTAATTCCGAGCTGCCCGTCATCCTGGAGAACATGCCCGCTCTGCACCCAAACCGCTACCTGTTCGAAAGCGAACCATCCGTAATCAATAAAGTGTTGGAAGAAACTGGCTGCAAGCTGCTGCTGGACCTGGCGCACGCGCGCATTGCCGCGCAGGCGCGCAGGATGAGCCCCGAAGCCTACCTTTCCGCGCTGCCGCTGGAAAAAAGCGTGCAGATCCACCTGGCAGGAGTGCGCGCCGGGCGGGACGGGCGCCTTTTCGACGCGCATGAAACGCTGACGGACGAAGATTACCGCCTGCTGGAATGGACCCTGGAGCGTGTGCAGCCCGAATGGCTGACCCTGGAATACTTCCGGGAAGACTCGCTGGCGGTGGCGCAGCAGCTTGAGCGCGTGCAGGAATTTGCCAGCCAGGCCTGAACATGCCGGAGAAAATTCCGGTTCCCGAAATTTTCTATCAATCCATCGCGCACAGCCCGGAAAAGCTTGTTATCATTAAGCTGTTCAAGGATCTTTGCTGTGGGAAGCTCACCTGCACCCCAAACCAAAACTCCCTGCCGCGGCCTGCAGCTCTCGGTGGTTGTGCCCGAGCTGCGTGCTGCCGACGTTGACTTTAACTGCCGGGAAATCCTGCGCGCGCTGGAGCAAACAACCGCGCAGAACCCCGCGCCGCGCCTGGCAGTTTTCCCCGAGCTCTGCCTGACCGGCTGCAGCTGCGGCGATTTGTTCCTGCAGCCCCTGCTGGTGGAAAGCGCCTTGAGAGCCCTGGAGCACATTGCCGCAGGCTGCCGCAGCATGGAAACCTGGGCGTTGGTCGGGCTCCCGTTCCAGCACGTGAAACACCTGTACAACGCCGCCGTGCTGCTGGGTCCACACGGCCCGGCCGGGCTTTCGCTGGAAAGAGAACCTCTCGACCCGCTGTCCGGGTTCCCGAGCCGCTGGTTCAGCGCGGGAGGCGAATTCCCCGACACGCAGGCGGAAATTCTGGGGCAGAGCGTACCGGCCGCCGCGGACCTGAGCTTGCGGCTCCCGGAACTCTACCCGGAAAGAATTCAACTGTGCGTCGGGCGGACTGAAAACCTGATACTCGAAATGCGCGTAGGGCTGTTGCTCAATCCCTGCGCCCTGCCCGCCCTGGCGCTGGCCGACCAAACCCCGGAGACCCGCCTGTCCTTGCGCGGACGGCAGGCGGTATGGGCGTATGCTTCTTGCGGGCCGTGCGAATCCACGGCGGAAGCGGTGTTCAGCGGCAAAGCTGGCATCCTGCACGACGGCGAGACCCTGGCCGAAACGCAGCCGCTGCAGTTCTCTACCCAATCCGCCCGCGCCCTGATTGGCCCCCGCAAACGCTCCGCGCGCAAAGCAGCCGAACAAAGTAACGAGGCGCCCCCACCAGCGCTCACTCAGACCCCCTTCCTCTCCGTCAGCCAACCTGACGCCCAGTGCGCGGCCGCGTTCGCCATTCAAAGCGCCGGTCTGGCCGGCAGACTGCGCCGTACCGGGCTGCGCAAGGTCGTGTTGGGCCTGTCCGGCGGCGCGGATTCCAGCCTGGCGCTGATGGTCAGCTTTCAGGCATTCCGGCTGCTGGGCCTGGAGAAACAGGATATCCTGGCGCTGAGCTTGCCTGGACCGGGCTCTACCCAATCCTCCCGCGAACGCCTGGAAAGGCTGGCAAGCTTGTGCGGCGTGACGCTGCGCGAAATCCCGATTACGGGCGCGCTTGAGAGCCACTTGCGGGATATCGGGCACCCACCGGACTGTTTTGACCTTACATACGAAAACGCGCAGGCGCGCGAACGCACGCAGATTCTGCTCGACCTTGCCAACCAACACAGCGCGCTGATGGTCGGCACCGGCGACCTTTCGGAAATCGCGTTGGGCTGGTGCACCTTTGCGGGCGACCAGACCTCCAATTACCACGTGAACACCGGCCTGCCCAAAACGCTTGTCCTGCGCGTGTTGGCTTGGGCGGGGCGTGAGCTTTTCGGGGAGGACGGCGCAGCAGCTGTGTCCAGCATATGCGCGGCAGCGATTTCACCCGAACTGCTGCCGGTCCGCGCGGACGGCAGCAGCCCGCAGGAAACGGAAACGGTGCTGGGGCCTTACCTGCTGCACGACTTTTTCCTGTATCACAGCCTGGTAAACAAGCTTTCCCCGCGGCAGGTCTATCAGCTCGCGCTCAGCGCCTTTGCCGGGCAGTACGCCCCGCAGCAGGTCCTCGCGTGGCTGCGCCTGTTTTACCGGCGATTTTTCAGCCAGCAATTCAAACGCTCGGCCGGCCCGGAAGGACCTAAGGTCAGCGCGCTCTCCCTTTCCGCGCGCGGCGGCTGGGTGATGCCGGCGGACGCCAGCGGCGCGCTCTGGCTTAATGAGCTGGAAAATTTGGATACGAATCCGGGAGAAAACCCATGAGCAACGTCCAGCCATTTTTGCTTGTGTTTGGCAGTTCGGCGGACCCTTTCCATAAAGGGCACAGCGCATTGATTACAGCCGCGGTGCGGGCGCTGAGCGGGCGCGGCTGGCCGGTGCGCGAGGTGATGATTATGCCGGTTTACCGGCACCACAATACCCTGGATGCCGTCAAACGTTCCCTGCCGTTCACTTACGAGCACCGTTTTGAGCTTTGCCAGCTGGCTGCCGGCGATATCGCCCGGGATCTGGCTGGCACGGTTGAGCGCGTTTCTGTCAGCAGGCTGGAAGAGGAAATCGCGTGCGAAAGCCACCGCCCAAACCTGAGCGCGGAAACTTTTACCCGCCTGCGCGAAGAATGCGACCCAAAGCTGCGTCTGGCTTTCCTGCTCGGAACCGACAGCTTTTCCGGAGAGGACCCTTCCCTCAACCACTGGTTTCACCTGGAGGCGCTCTTGGGGCTGACCGCGCTGGTGGTGTGCCCGCGGCAGGGCTTCGCGCCGAACCTGAAGTTCATCGGCGAGCTGGAAGCGAAAGGCGCGCAAATCATCCTGCTCGACGAGGTAAGCGCGCCGGAGATTTCTTCCTCAGAAATCCGCCGGGAGTTGGAGAGCGGCGCCGAACCCGAGCGCCTGGTGCAAAAAGGCTGGCTCAGCCCGGCTGCCGCCGAGTACATCCGCAGCAATCACCTGGCGGAAAGCTGGAGAGAGCTGGATTCTTCCGGAAGAATGCCTGTTGAGGAGCGCCAGGAAGGGGACCCGCCCGGTCTGGAAGCGCGTATTGGCAAAATCCTTGGCGGGCATAAATGGACGCTGGCGCTGGCGGAAAGCTGCACCGGCGGGCTGATCAGCCACCGCATTACCAATGTTCCGGGCTCCTCGGAATACTACATTGGCGGGGTGGTCGCTTATGCCTATGCCGCCAAAGTGGCGCTTTTGGGCGTGCGCTGGGAGACGCTGCAGCGCTATGGGGCGGTCAGCAGCGAGACTGTTTTGGAAATGGCGCGCGGCGCGAGAGAACTGTTCAAGACCGATTTTGCCCTTTCCGTGTCCTGCATCGCCGGGCCGGGTGGGGCTACCCCAAACAAGCCGGTCGGCACCAGTTGGGTGGGCTTAGCCGCAGCCGGCAAGGAATGGTCCCGGCATTTTTTGCTATCCGGAGACCGGGCCGCCAACAAAGAAATGCTCGCGCAAAAAGCGCTTGAGCTCTTGCTCGAATTCATCAGCACGGAGAGCTCGCCGGGCAGCAAGCCTTAGCCCCGGAGACCAGACCCGCCGTGAACACCGCCGCGCCCGCCCCGCCGCCCACGCCCGACCCGACACAGGTGCATATCCCCGCGGTAATGCCCTTTTTCTGGCTGGCCTGCGCGGGGCTTTGCGGCGCTGTGGGGGCAAGCTGGCTCAGGCTGCCCTGGCAGTGGTGGGCGGGCATGTTGGGGCTGTGTCTTTTGGGCGCGCTCGGGCATGCAAAACGCAGATTCCGCTGGCAGCCGCGCAAACAACTGCCGTTATCCCTGCTTGCGGCTGGTTTTTGCCTGGCAGCGCTGCTCTATCAGCTTTCTTTGCCAAAGGATACCGCCGCATTCATTGGCTACTACGTCGGCAAAGGCGAAGTCGAGGTCTTGGGCGTGGTGAGCGAAACGCCCGAGGCTTGGGAGAACGGGCAGGAATTGGTCGTAGAGGTGCAAGCCGTAAACGCCCTTTCCGCGGACGTGGAAGCAGTGCGGCCGGAGAAAGTGCGCGGAAAAATCCTGCTGCGGACAATGCCGGGCAGCGCCTACGCCTACGGCGACCTGCTCTCCATCCGTGGGGAGCTCACGGAGGCGGGGGAGAGCGGCACGTTTTCCTATAAAGCGTATCTTTTCCATCAGGGCATCAGCGCGCTCAGCCAGTACGCGCGCGTGGAACTGCTGCAGCGCGAGCAGGGCAGCCCTTTCTACACTGCCATCTACCGCCTGCGGGAACGCTCGCTCCTGGTCTCGCGCCGGATTTTCCCGGAGCCGGAGGGCGCCCTGCTGCGCGGTATTCTGCTTGGCGAGCGCAGCGGCATCTCCGCCGAGCTGCAAAACGCCTACTCCCTGACGGGCACCGCGCACATCATCGCCATCTCAGGTTTTAATATGGCCGTGCTGGCGGGGTTAATCACCGGGCTCTTCACCCGTAAGCTGGGAGCCTGGCGCGGCGGCGGGCTGGCGATATTGACTCTGGCGTTTTACACCGTTTTGGTCGGGGCAGACGCTTCTGTGGTGCGCGCGGCGCTGATGAGTTCATTGGGAATTATGGGCGCATCCATCAACCGGCGCGGCAGCGGGCTGAACAGCCTGGGATTGGTCGTCTGCCTGATGCTGCTCTTCAACCCGCACCTGCCCTGGGATATCGGCTTCCAGCTCTCGGCAGCGGCTACTGTCGGAATTCTGCTGTTCAGCGCGCCCATGCAAGCCCGCCTGCGGCGCTGGCTGGAGGCACGCGTGGGTCAGGCTGCCGCCCGGGGTCTGAGCGACACCGCCGGCGAATACCTGCTGACCACTTTCGCGGCGCAAGCCCTTACGCTGCCCCTCGTCCTTTACCACTTTCAGGAAATCTCGCCTCTCTTTCTGCTCGCCAACCCACTGGTGCTGCCCGCCCAGCCGCTGGTCATGCTGTTGGGCATGCTGGCGCTTTTAGGGGGCTTGCTCTCCTTAGGCCTTGGAAAGGCGCTTGCCTGGCTTGCCTGGCTGCCCGCTGCGTACACCAACCGCGCGGTGCTTTGGTTGGCGGGCTTGCTCCCGACTGCCTGGCGCTTTCCGCCGTTCAGCTTCTTTTGGGTGCTGGCTGCCTGGGCATTGGCGCTCAGCCTGACAGTCCCGCTGAAACACAAACCTGCCAAAGCTCTGGCCCGCCCCATCCCACTCATGATTATCGGCGCCAGCCTGGTTGTGCTGGTCTGGAGCACGGCAGCCCGCGCGCCTGACGGGCAGCTGCACTTGCGCGCCTTCAACAGCCCGGAGCAGCCGGTGCTGCTTGTGCGCGGCGCGGAAGGGCGCTACCTGCTAGTGGGAGGGAGCCTGCCCTCCGCCTCGCTTAAGCAGCAGCTGGGCAGCGCGCTGCCGCCCTTCCAGCGCGAACTGGACGCCCTGATCATTCCAGCTTGTGGCAAAGATGACGTGCAAGGGTTGTTTGGCTTGAGCGAAAGTTTCCGAATCGGCGCGGTCTACTGGGCTTGCAACCCGGAGCGGCTGCAAACCACGCGGCGCCTGTATGAAACTTTCCAGAGCGCGGGCGTCCTCCAGCGCAGGCTGCAGCCGCAAGACGAGCTGCTCTTGGGCGGCAGCGCTGTGCTCGGATTCACGCTCGGGGAAGACGCGCTCAAAGCGCTGAGTTTGCGCAGCGCCGATTTTTCAGCGCTTGTCCAATTCGAATCTGCTGTCAATCTCGAGCCAGTCAGCCTGTGGCTTGGCGCGTTCGCGCAGGAAATGCCCGATGCGCAGGCGCGTCTGGCAGTCGGTCCGCGCCTCTTGACAGACCTTGAACAAAACCCGGAAATCAGCCGGGTGATCGCACTTTCAGAGTGGACCTGGGTGGAAGCCGCAACGGATGGTCATGCATTACGCATACTTGCGGTAAAATAAATCATAGGCATAGTAATTATTTGCCCCCTTCCTTCAGTCCGTTTGCAGAACGGACTTACCACACCTGGTTTTCCAGGCGACCAGTTGGAAACGGATATACTATGGCAATGCAAATTACCAATCAGGCGGATTACGCGCTGCGCTCTATGATTTATATTGCCCGGAATGGACAGAACCGTCTGACACCCTCTAACGTCATTGCGGAAGAGATGCAAATCTCCCGCATTTTTCTTTCCCGGATCAATTCTGAACTGGTGGGAGCGGGTTTGATCAAGACCCGCCGCGGCGCGCGGGGCGGCATCATGCTGGCAAAAAGCCCGGCTGAAATCTCCATCTACGACATTGTGACCACCATCGACGGCAAGATCAACCTGATCCACTGCACGGAAGACCCGGAGACCTGCCCGCTCGCGGACGCCTGCCCCTATCTGAAATTCTGGAAAGAGACGGAAGACCAGATTATCGCGCAGCTCAAGGGCACCACCCTGCAGGATATGCTGGACCAGCCTGCCACCCCGGCCTAAGCAAAGCTCTACGCGCCCAAGGTTCCCGCTGCATGCCCAACCCTATTTCCCCGCGTACCAAGGCTGAAATTTTCCTGTTTACGCTCACCCGCACGGTCATCAACTCCGGCTACCGTATGGTGTACCCGCTGCTTCCGCTCTTTGCCGCCGGCATGGGCGTGCAGCTGGCAGACCTCAGCATCGCGTTTTCCATCCGTTCCGTGCTGGGTATCTTCAATCCTTTTCTGGCTTCCATGGCGGATGCGCGCGGACGCAAAAACGGTTTGATGCTTGGCGTCATTCTCTTTTTTGTCGGCTGCGGCATTACCGCACTTGGACAGAACTTTCTGAGCTTTATCATCGGGCTGTCAGTCTTTGGCGTCGGCAACGGCATCTTCATCCCCTCTATGCAAGCCTACCTGGGGGAAAAAGTCCCTTATGAGCGCAGAGGGACGGTGCTGTCCATCACCGAGCTGAGTTGGTCGCTGGGCTTCATCGTTGGGGTGCCTGTGCTGGGGGCGCTGCTGAACACTGGCGGCTGGGTCGCGCCTTTCAGCGCCCTAACCATCGCCGGCGTGCTTTTGACCGCCGCGCTGTGGCTGCTGGTGCCTGCGCAGCGCGCGCCTGCCAACCAAGGAACAAGCGTCCTGGCGAACCTGGGCAAAGCGCTGCGCTATTTTCCGGTGCTGGCCGCCGCGCTGGTCGGAATCTTCTCTACGGGCGCGAATGAGATGATTAACCTCATTTTCAGCGTGTGGATTAAGGATACTTTCGGGCTGGACTTTGCCGCGCTGGCAGTTGCTTCGGTAATTATTGGCACTTCGGAACTGGGTTCGGAACTGCTCTCGGCCGCGGTGCTCGATAAAATTGGCAAACACCGCGCCATGCGGCTTGCGTTGATAATAAACGGGCTCGTGGCGCTGGCCCTTCCCCTCACCAGAACTTCCTTTAGCCTGGCGCTGGTCGGGTTGGCTCTCTTTTATGTCAGTTTTGAATTCGCGCTGATAAGTCTGATGACCACGGTCAGCGAGGTGCTGCCAAATTCGCGTGCGGCGGTACTGGCGATTTTGATGGCAGCACTCTCGATTGGCAGGCTGCTGGGGCCTCTGTTCAGCCCCGGTTTGTATCAGAACAGCTTCTGGCTGGTCTGCGCGGCCGCCGCGGGGCTGAACGCCGGGGCTGTTCTGCTGGTGTCGGGCATTCGCGTAAGTCCCCAAGGCGCAGCTGTCGAATCCTGAACGAAAAGCCCTGTTTTAGCCCTGATTTTCCCCTAGATTGCGTTTATACTACAGCTAACTCATCTGATTCGGAAAGCTGGCAGCATGGATAAGTTCATCGTTGTGGCAGGCAATATCGGCGCGGGCAAGTCCACTTTGGTTCAGATTCTGAGCGAACGGCTCGGCTTCAAGCCTTTTTTTGAGCCTGTAAACGACAACCCCTATTTGGAAGACTTTTACCGCAATATGGAAGCCTGGTCCTTCCATTCGCAACTTTACTTCCTCACCCGCCGCCTGCGCATCCATAAGCAGCTGCTGGATGCCGAAGGCTCGGTGGTGCAGGATCGCTCAGTCTACGAGGACGCGGAAGTTTTTGCCCGCAACCTGTACCTGCAGGAGGATATGAGTACGCGCGACTACGGCGTTTACCAGGACCTTTACCGCATTCTGATTGACCTGCTGCCTCCGCCTAATCTGGTGGTCTATTTACGCACCTCGGTGGATACGCTATTGCAGCGCATCAACACGCGCGGGCGCGGCTTTGAAGCCGGCATTTCGCGCAGCTATCTGGAGCGTTTGAACGTCTTGTACGAAGAGTGGATCGCGTCTTTCGCCCAGTGCCCGGTGCTGATTATCCCGAGCGATAACCTCAATCTGGTTTCCAGCAGCGCGCATATCAGCCAGGTCGTGCAGCTGGTGCAGGAGAGGCTGATGGGTAAAACGGAAGTCAACCTTTAACAAGATTGTGTACTTCTTTTTTACGGCAGTTCGGTTGGGCTGCCGTTTTTTTATACACAGATCTATATTCATTTCATAATTCTTAAGGTAGTAAAAGCAGTAGGGACTGTGGAGATGTGGATAGAGACTGTGAAAAGCGGTTCAAGGCCGGCTATGTAGGGGCTTGCTCTTGTGCAGGCAGAATATGTGGCGGTGCTTTCCTGTTTTTGTGCGCCGCAGATTTGTGCAGTGGTGTTGGATTTTTTGTGGAAAAAGCAAAAACTTGTGGATAAGTTCTTCTCGCGGGCTTTAAAGGACCTGAGTTTTCAACAGGTTTTCCCGTTGAACATAGAATATTTGCTCGAGTTATTCACATATTTGCAGACTTATCCACAGATTTCCGGCACTTATCCACAGAAAAAGTGGAAAAAAGGGGAAAATTTAGAATTCAGAGCCCATACTCCGCTTTCATCTCAGCCAAAGCTGCTTCGGCATTGTCCAGGAAGAGGTCCAGGCGTTCGATTTGTTCATCCTTGTCGAACGGGGTAATTTCCAGCGCTTCCAGGAACTTTTGCCAGGCTTCCTGTTGGGCAGGATCCTCGGATAACAACAGATTCGCCTGCCGCCAGGTCTCCACCATCGGCCAGAGCGCGGCGTGGGCGCTTCCGCTTTCCAGCATGGCAGCGCAGCTGTTCACAAAGTAGGCTTTGCGGGCGGGCAGCAGATTAGGCGGGCAGTCGGGCAGCTTGCTCGCGGCGCTCAGCGCGTTTTCCCACACCGGGCGCCAGGTGTTCAAAATTTCAGTGTTAATCGGGGCGCGGCTGATGATCTGCAGCAGTTCGCCGGTCAGTTCCAGCCTACCAAGCGCCTCCGCGCGCGCGGGAAAATCCAAAAGCATCCGCCGGGTGGTAAGCGCCGGACCGTTGATAATCGCGATTGCGTTGGCGGCGCTGCCGACCGCCTTATAGTACAGGTCGGTCCACAAGGCAAAAGGCAGTTCCTGCGGATCTTCCAGTTCAAACCAAAGCTGGCGGGCTTTATCCGCCGCGGCCTGCCCGCGCGCGTACACAGTCTCGGGGCTGTTGAAGCCGGCGCTGACGCCGGCCTGGATAAATTCCAGCCAGTGCTCGGTGTCGTACAGGATAGACCTGTGATCGCACAAGGCAAAGCCCAGCCAGGGGTTCAGGCGCAAGCGGCGGTGAAAAGTGTAGAAGGATTGGTGGTGATGCTGCACATCCAGCGAGATTTCGTAGCTGATGCGCTGCACTTCCCGTTCGAAGAGCGGATTCTCTTTGTGCACGACCACCAGGTCGATATCCGTGCTGCCGCCAATCAATGGGTCGTCCGTCAGGACGGAACCGGTGAGGTACACGGCGACGATGTCGTTCGACTGGCGCGTTTTCTTTGCGACATATTCCCTGGCAAACTTGACCAGTAAATCCCGGGTGATATGCACGATACCTCCTCCTTCAGCCTTCCAATGGCAGGCTTTCCTGATAGGGCGCAATGCGCAGCGTCTGCCGGATGCGGTTGATGACATAATTCAGGTCGTCCGGGCGGGCGACGATGTTCAGGGCGTCCGTTTCAATCGGCAGCAGGCGGCCTTCCCAACGGGGGTGCGCGAAGAACGCCTCGTAAGCCTGGTTCAGCTCGTCGATGTATGCCCGGTCCATCCCGCGCTCGTAGGGGCGGTCGCGGTGGGCGATGCGCTGCATGAGCGTCTCAGTGCTGGCGCGCAAGTACACCACCAGGTCCGGCTGGGGGATTTTTTCCGCCAGGGCTGCATGCACGCGGTGGTACATTGCCAGCTCATCGCCGGCCAGGTTGATGCCGGCAAAGAGCGCGTCTTTTTCGAAGGTGTAGTCGGAGATAATCATTCGTCCGGCTGCCAGGGTATCCGGGATGACGCGGTGCTGCTGTTGATAGCGGCTGAGCAGAAAGAAGATTTGGGTTTGGAAGGCGTAGCGGCTGCGGTCGCTGTAGAAATCGCTCAGGAAGGGGTTTTCCTCGAAGACTTCCAGGAGCAGGTCGGCGGAGAAAGCAGAATGGACGAAACGGGCAAGCGTGGTTTTGCCGACGCCGATGACACCTTCGATGGCAATGAACATGAACAGCTGCTCCTGAGCGAGAAGTGATGCGTAAAATATACCATAAGCTCTTATCGGGCGTAGATTGACACGTGTTGAAGGGATGCCCGGGATTGCTGCCGGGGAACGATTTGTCATTGCGAAGGAGGGTCGGTTGTAGGGCGGTTTGCGTTTTTCGAACCGCCGAAAGGGGGTTCAAAGATAGATTCTTCGCTGCGTTCAGGATGAAAAGCCGTTTACGCCGGGTGAAGAGGCGCGGGGGCGGAAGCCAACGGCTCCACACTCGCTGGCCAAAGCTTGTCGGGTTGCGCTGGCGCTCCACCCGACCTACGAACGTCCTGCCGCTGCACCCGACCTACGACCTTCCGGTTGCGACTTGTCGGGTTGCGCAGGCGCTCCACCCGACCTACGAACTCGCTGGCCAAAGCTTGTCGGGTTGCGCTGGCGCTCCACCCGACCTACGAACG
>DAONFX010000010.1:0-5116 GCA_035403825.1 Anaerolineaceae bacterium | reverse complement strand
CCAGGTTGCCAGGCAAAACGGTGCGGCAATCTGCCTTTAGTATGTAAAATTCTGCCAGATTGCATAGGGATATTTGAAAACTATTTGGCGGCTTTTTTTCACATCACCTGAAAATTTGTCAGGGATTGACAGGCAGACACCACCATGGGAGCTTCGCATTGCCGCGACCCTTTGCCAGCTGCCTTATTCCCCGCAGAGGTCAGGCATTGGCAAAGGGTCGCGCAGAGACGGTTAGGGGAGTGCGATCGGGTTGACGAAGGAAAAAAGGGGAAGATCGCTTCTTAAGCTCGCGATACGAACGGCCAGGTCCGCACCGACGAACGAAACAAATCCCTACAAGACCCTTCGACTTCGCTCAGCGTGACAAGCAAGCCGCCGTGCTCATGCTAACGAACCGGGCAGCCGCGCCAGGGTGACAAGCGAGCGCGTGTTCTAGTACAGCACCTTCAGCGCTTCGTAGACCAGGAAAGCCGGCCAGACGAACGCTTTCAGAAAGCCCAGTACGCCCATCCAGAACGTGGTGGCCGTGCTGATAAAATAAATCGCCGCGCCGATAAAACCCAACCCGTAAAATGCACTGGATTCATGCACATGCACCTCTCTGCTTCTAGGCACACGTTCAGTCTCAACATCGATTTCCATGACGGATTTTCCTTCCTTTCAATGAATATGTTAAAAATATAATGCAATTCTGAAGGATAACAAAAGATTATCTACCGTTCTGGCAGCCCGGAACAAGCCGTTTCCCATTCCAGAGCACTCAGGATAAAATAAAGCTCTACCTTGGAGAGGCTTATGAATATCACGAAACTATTCGACCACAAAAAGACCGTCTTCTCGCTGGAAATCTTCCCGCCGAAAAAAGACACCTCGTACAACACGATTTACAACACGCTGCTCAGGCTGCGCGGCATCCCCGCGGATTTTATCAGTGTCACCTACGGCGCCGGCGGCAGCCAAGCTCAGCGCGAGAAAACCATCGAGATTGCCTCCCTGATCCTCTCCACCTACCATGTGGAACCTGTCGCCCACCTGACCTGCGTGAACCTGGACCGCCCGGAAGCCCTGGAGACGCTGGAAAAGCTGAAAGCCAACCAGGTGCAGAATATCATGGTCCTGCGCGGCGACATTTCTCCGGACGTGCCGCCCAAAGAAGACTTCCGGCATGCCAGCGACCTGGCGGCTTTCATCAAGCAGTACGACCCGAGCTTCAACCTGCTGGGCGCCTGCTACCCCGAGTGCCACTACCAGTGCGAGACGTTGGAAAAAGACATCGAGAACCTGAAAATCAAGATCGATAACGGCGTGGGGCACCTGATTACCCAGCTGTTCTTCGACAATGAGAAGTTTTACATCTTTCGCGATATGGCGGAACGCGCCGGCATTCATGTGCCCATCGAAGCCGGCATCATGCCCATCACCAACATCCGCCAGATTGAGCGTACGGTGGCCCTGAGCGGCGCCAGCGTGCCCGCCAGGCTCTCACGCATCTTCAGCCGCTACGGAGATAACCCCAAGGCGCTCTTCGACGCCGGCATCTATTACGCCACCGAGCAGATTATGGACCTGATTGACCATGACATTCGCGGCATCCACCTCTATACTATGAACAACGTGGAGACCGCCACCCGTATCAGCGACGCCATCCAGAACGTACTCGAGGCGGAAAACACCCCCAAGAACGCTGCGTAGACACGTATCTAAGCTAACAAAGAGCGCCCTAACGGGCGCTCTATTCGTTATGGATCAAGAAAAAGCTTACAAGTTTTCCAGCCGGCTGACCATGCCGTCAATGATATCGTACCCGCCCTGCCAGAACTCAGCCTTGGTCACGTCCAGGCTGGCTTCCGCCAGCAGCTGCACCGGCGCGACGGAGCCGCCCGCCGAGAGGATGCGCATATACTTGGGCTTAAAGCTCTCGCCCTCTTCCTGGTAACGCTTGTACAAAGCGAAGACCAGCAGCTGCCCAAAGGCGTAGGCGTACACATAGAAGGGCGTGCCGTAGATGTGCGGGATGGAAACCCATTCGTACTTGAACTCCTCGCTCACGTCCACCGCGTCGCCAAATTCCTCTTTCAGGTTCTCGAGGTAAAGCTCCGAAAGCTCGTCCACTGAAGCGTCCCGGATGATTTTCTCGTGCGCGTCGCGCTCGAAGATGGCAAAGTAAATCTGGCGCAAAATGGTGGCAAAAGCATCGTCCAGCTGCCCGAAAAGGATATCTTCCTTGACCGAGGCATCCGTCTCGCGCTCGAGCATCAGGTCGGTCAGGGTCATTTCGCCGAAAGTGGAGGCAGTCTCCGCCAGGGGCAGGCAGGCGTGCTGGGTGTAAAGCGTGTGCTCCGCTGCCATTATGGAATGCACGGCGTGCCCGAGTTCGTGCGCCATGGTGGAGACGTCCTCGGACTTGCCCTGGTAATTGAGCAGCACCCAGGGGGTCAATTCGGGCAGGATGGTGGAGCAGAACGCTCCGCCCATTTTGCCTTTGCGCACTTCGCTGTCCACATGCTTTTCGTCAAAGACGCGCCGTGCTTTGCTGGCAAAGGCCTGGTCGAAGCGCTCGAAGGCTTCGAAGGTGAGCGCAACGGCTTCTTCGTAGCTAAAGCGTTTGTCGGCTGCGGTGACAGGCGCATAGATATCGTAGCGGCGCAGTTTTTCCACGCCCAGTTTTTTAGCTTTCAGCTTGAAGTAGCGGTGGAAGACGCCCAGGTTTTTGCGGGTAACCTCGATAAGCGTGTCGATAATCTCATCCGGGATGTCGTTAATCAGGTTGCGCACGGAAATCGGGCTGCCGAAGCCGCGCAAGGAGACGTTTTCGTTGCGCCAGTCGCGCACAAGGTTCTGGTAGATTTGTCCGAGGATGGGCGCGTCCTCACCGTAGACGCGGTAAAGCTCCTGGTAGGCCTTGGCGCGCAGCTCCGGGTCGCCGCTGCGCACGTAGGTCATCAATTCGCCGCGGGTCAGCTCTTTTTGCTCGCCGTCCACTTCCAGGTGGAAGACGTAGCGGTTGGTGAGCGAGTCGTAGAGTATGTTCAGGGCGGTGGAACCGGTGACGTTTTTGATGTTAATCACCTTTTCTTCGGCTTCGCTGAGCGTGTAAGGCTTGAAGTTGCGGATTTGCTCCAGCCAATAGCGGTAGTCGCCGCTGGCTGCCAAAAGGCGCTGCGCGTTGGCGTCGTCCAGCGCTTTCCACCACAGGTTGAAGAAGAGCGTGCGGTTGGACATCTCGGCGACGAATTGCTGGATGCGCGCCACGGCAATCTGAGCTTTCTGGTCCTGGGTGTTCGCCGCGAAGGATAGCTCGGCGAAGCCGTACAGGCGGTAGCCCAGCTTTTCACCCGCTTCTGAGCTGGCCACGATTTCCATGAAGCGTTCGGCGGAAATATCAGGCTTCAGCTCCCCGCGGCACTTTTCGAACTCCGCCACCATCGCGTCCAGCTTTTCGTAGGTCGCTTCGATGTTGGCGTCTTCAAAGCCTGTGAACAGGTCATCCAGGCTCCAGCGGCTTTGCGTATACGTTTCTTTATGTTCCATCATTTGGTTCCAATCCTCTCGCTTTCATCCTGAGTAATGTTTTTTAACGCTTTCGCGGTATTTGGCGCGCAGCTTGTTAATCGGCTGTCGGCACTGCGTCTCTGTGTCCCAATAGTACCAAAGCTCCCAGCCGTTTGCCGGGCCTTTGCGTAAGCTTCGGGCCAGCGCGTGGATAGACCCACGCTCACCGCGGCAGACCAGCGAACCATCCGCCTGCACAGTGGCTTTCAGGTCGTCCTCCAGGCCGAAAAAGAGCGCCTGCCCCGGCTCGATGAAGCCCTGTTCCACCAGCGCGCCAAAGGGCACGCGCTCCAGACTGCGCGGGTTGGGCGTGATGAAAATGGGGGCGTTGAATTCCAGCTGCGTGAAGCGGCTGAGGCGTTTGCAGGCGCTGCGCACATAAGATTCTTCCACCTCGATGCCAATGTAGTGCCGCTGCAGCTTCTTAGCCATCGCGCCAGTGGTGCCCGTGCCGAAGAATGGGTCAAGCACCACATCACCCGGGTTGGTGCTTGCCAGCAGGATGCGATAGAGCAGCGCCTCGGGTTTCTGGGTCGGGTGCACTTTACGACCGTTTTCCTTCAGGCGTTCGCTGCCAGTGCAAATAGGGATAAACCAATCCGAGCGCATCTGCAGGTCGTCATTGAGGGCTTTCATGGCATGATAGTTGAAAGTGTAGCGCGCGCCGCGTTCCTTTTGCGCCCACAGCAGCGTTTCATGCGCGTTGGTAAAGCGCATCCCGCGGAAGTTGGGCATGGGGTTGCTCTTGACCCACACGATGTCATTCAGAATCCAATACTGCAAATCCTGCAAAACGCGCCCGACGCGGTAAATATTGTGATAGGAACCGATGACCCACAGCGTGCCGGTAGGCTTGAGCACGCGCCGGCAGGCGTCCAGCCAGGCACGCGTAAAGTTGTCGTAGGCTTCCAGGTTTTCGAATTTGTCCCAATTCGCGTCAACGGCGTCCACGCGGGTAGTATTCGGGCGCCAGAGCTCGGACTGCAGCTGCAGATTGTAGGGTGGGTCGGCGAAAACGAGGTCCACCGATTCGGCGGGCAGAGTGGGCAGAATCTCGAGGCAGTCGCCTTGGATGACGGTGTCTATCCAGGGGTCAAGCGGATTTTCGGGCATGATGGTTCAATTGTACCCGTAAGGCGGGCGGATGGGGTGAGGGAATACCCGCGTGGGCTATAAAGAACGGCTGGGCATGTGGGCGCAGGGCGAAAGACAATAGGCCTCAGTTAGAGGGAGCGCTAGTTACAGCGTAGCATTCAAAGGAAAAAGTTTTGTCAATTAATTGACAAAACTTTTTTTCTAGCAAGTTATGTCAAAACATTGACATAACTTTGAAATCCACTGAGTTTTGTCAAATTACTGACAAAAGTTCCCGGTCCAGGCTTGGTTTAAAGGCTGCTTTCGCGCAAATGAAAAACTACGCTATTCCACCGCTGGTTGTTCCGGCAGTCGGTCGGGCAGCAGGGTCTCCACGTTCCGCAGAGGGGTATACGCGTACGCGATGGCAGTCGCCGCGAAGGTAGCCAGCCCCAGCACGATATAGAGCAGCCCGATCCCGCGCCTGGGG
>DAONFX010000009.1:7046-41487 GCA_035403825.1 Anaerolineaceae bacterium | reverse complement strand
AGCCGGCGTCTGTCAGCGCGTAGCCCAGGTGGATATCGAAGGGATGGATGAGTACTCTTCCAAGCGGGCGTTCGTACCGAGCGAAGAACGCGTGGCACGCCGCAGCGTAATCCTCGCGCGTGTCAAACTCCCAAACCGCGAAATACTTGACCGATTTAACGATTTTCTTCAGCTTGCGCGGGTCTTTCTCCGGGTTATCAATCGTGTACTCGCGCTTCATCAACAACATGCGCTGGCAGCCTGGGCAGTTCCGCTGCCACGCCGTCATTTCCGGGCAGAGCGCCTCAAACGCGTCCACCTTCTCCGGGTTCACTTCAAAAAGCTTTACCTCAACAAAATCAGCCATTCCTTTACCCTGATCTCACTTTTGCTCTTACTATAAGCCTGTCAGGTCGAGAAGTCCATGCTCCTCCCCCTGCCCGCACAAAAATAGCCTGACCTTTGCTTTATTCCGGGCTTTGTCAGCTTATCTATTGCTCTTCCGAATCTCCAGGAATCATCTTGAGCTCTCACCGGAGTTTTTACCCGCTCAGGAAGGCTCGCGCCCTTATTCCGCGGAACCGCGCACTCGCGCGCCAATCCCAGGGCGCTGCGGCACTGCGATGACAGCATCCTCCCCGAAGCTCATTCCCTCGAATGGATCATTCGCCACCAGCAGGCTGGCATCCAGGTCCAGCCAATCAGCCAGCCCGGCCAAATGCGCCGCGGCGCTTAGCCCGATTGAGGTCTCAATCATGCAGCCCAGCATAATCTTCATTCCGGCAGTGCGTGCCTGCCTGATCAATTCCAGCGCGGGGCCGACCCCGCCGACTTTCATCAGTTTGATATTCACCCCGCGCACGCCGGCCTTTGCCAAACGGCGCAGGTCTTCCGGCTTCTGAAGGGATTCATCCGCCACAATCGCGATGGAAGTTTCTGCCTGGATTTTCCCCAAACCCTCAATCTCCGCGGCGCCCAGCGGCTGCTCGAGCATTTCCAGCCCCACTTTCTGCAAGTACGGCAGATACGCAAGCGCCTGCTCCAGGCTCCAGCCGGCATTGGCGTCCGCGAACAGGCGCGCTTCGGGCCTGGCCGCGCGCACGGCTTCCAGGCGCGGGATATCCCCTTCATCGCCTGCCAGCTTCAACTTCAGAATCGGCAGCTTGCTCAGGCGCCGGGCTTCAGCCGCCATGTTTTCCGGCGTATCCACCGAAATGGTGAAGCTGCTGGCTTTCCCCTCGGGTTTGGGCAGCCCAAGCGCGGCGTTGAGCGGCAGCCCAATCTTGCGGCTGAGGGAATCATGGAAAGCGATATCCAGCGCGGCGCGGGCGGCAGCCGGCCCGTCAGGGTCTATCCATGCGGCGATGTCCTCTATCCTCTCCGGGAATGGTTCCGGGCGCAAAGCGGCGCGGTTCCAGTACGCCTGTAAATCCTCTTCCCGCACCGGATAATAAGGCGGGATGGTGCCCTCCCCCCAACCCGCGTCTCCGCGCAGCCGGATCCAATGGGCAGTGCGTTCCTGCGTGGCGCCGTAGGAAAGCCTGAACGGGGTGCGCAGCTGCAGCCTGACGACTTGCCAGCTCAGGCAGGGACCTTCCGCGGGAATGTCAGCATTCCACACAGCTTACCTCATGCAAAGTGGCAAGCCACCCAATGTTCGGGGCTGATTTCGCGGTACTCAGGATCTTCCTGGAAGCATCGCCCTGAGGCAATCGGACAGCGTGTGTTAAAGTTGCATCCCTGCGGTGGATTCAGGGGGCTGGGGATGTCGCCTTTGAGGATGATTCGCTTGCGGTTGCGGGCTTTATCCGGGTCCGGGATCGGTACAGCGGACATTAGCGCGCGCGTATATGGATGAAGGGGATGCAGATAGATTTCGTTCCGGTCCGCCAGCTCCATCACCTTACCCAGGTACATCACGATAATCCGGTCGCTGATGTGCCGCACCATACTCAAATCATGCGCCACAAAAATGTAGGTTAAGCCCAGCCGGTTCTGCAATTCCTCCAGCAAGTTGACCACCTGCGCCTGGATGCTGACGTCCAGCGAGGAAATCGGCTCATCGCAGATGACCAGGTCGGGGTTGAGCGCCAAGGCGCGCGCGATGCCGATGCGTTGGCGCTGACCGCCAGAAAATTCGTGCGGATAGCGGTTGACGAAATCCGGGTTCAGACCGACCAGTTTGAGCAGTTCCTGCACGCGATCCCGCTTTTCCTTCTGGTCCAGCCTGGTATGCACATCCAGCGGAGCGGCGATAATAGCTCCCACGGTCATGCGCGGGTTGAGCGAGGCGTAGGGGTCTTGAAAAATCATCTGCATGCGGCTGCGCATTTTGCGCAGGTCGTTTTCCTGCAGACTGGCCAGATCCACCCCATCAAAGAGCACCTGCCCGGAGGTTGGGCGGTAGAGCTGCAAAATCGTGCGCGCCACGGTCGTTTTTCCGCAGCCGGTCTCCCCGACGAGCCCGAGGGTTTCGCCTTCCAGGACGTCAAAGCTCACATCGTCCACAGCTTTGATGAAGCGCCGTTGGGTGCTGAAGAGCTGGCGTGAAACGGGGAAGTACTTTTTCAGGTTTCGCACCTGAACCAGGCTTTTTTGTTCAGCGCTCATTGTGCACCTCCGGCAGATTTCCGCAGCGTCTCCGCGTCGATTTCCCGCCAGCGCCAGCACGCCACGTTATGCCCGGAGCTGCCAGCTTCTTCCAGTTCAGGCCTTTCCAGCCTGCAGTGATCCGCCCGGAACGCGCAGCGCGCATAGAAAGGGCAGCCTTGCGGTAAGCCAATCAGGTCCGGAGGCAGGCCGGGAATGGAGATTAATCGGGTGCCCGGAGCTTCATCGATGCTGGGCAGCGAGCCAAGCAATCCCAGCGTGTAGGGGTGGCGTGTTTGATGGTAAATCTCGTGCACATTGCCGCGCTCGATAAGGAAGCCGGCGTACATGACGTTGATGTTTTGCGCCATCTCCGCCACAATCCCCAGGTCATGCGTAATCCACATCACCGCCATGCCCAATTCTTCCTGCAGGCGAATCACCAGCTCGATAATCTGTGCCTGAATTGTGACGTCCAGCGCGGTAGTGGGTTCGTCCGCGATGAGCAGTTTGGGCTCGCAGGAAAGCGCCATCGCAATCATGGCGCGCTGACGCATGCCGCCCGAAAATTGGTGGGGATAGTTGTCCAGGCGTTTGCGCGCCTCCGGGATGCCCACCAAGTTGAGGAGTTCGCATGCGCGCTCGCGGGCTTGATTCTTATTCATGCCCTTGTGCAGCATAAGCGCTTCGGAAATCTGAAACCCCACGGTGTAGACTGGATTCAGCGAGGACATCGGGTCCTGAAAGACCATGGCAATTTCGCGCCCGCGCACCTTGCGAATCCCGCTGTCGTCCAGTTTGAGCAGGTCCCTGCCTGCAAACCAGATTTCCCCGGCCTCAATCTCGCCGGGCGGAATTTGGATGAGCCGCAGGATTGAAAGCGCGTGCACGCTCTTGCCGCAGCCGCTTTCGCCGACCACGCCCAGAACTTCGCCGGCTTGCATGGCATAAGAAATCCCGTTGACCGCGTTAACCGTACCGTCCTGGGTGTGAAAACGGGTGTGCAGGTCTTTGATTCGCATTAAAGTTTCCATAGCATCCCCTCCCCCATCACTTGGTGCGCATTTTCGGGTCCAACGCGTCGCGCAGACCGTCGCCTAACAGGTTGAACCCCAGCACGCTGAACACAATCGCCAGGCCGGGGAAGAGCACCGCCCACCAGGCGCCGCTGGAGAGGAACTTGTAGCTGTCCCCCAGCATCGCGCCCCATTCCGGCTCCGGTGGGATGGCGCCCAGACCGAGGAAGCCCAACGCCGCCGCGGAAAGGATGGCTGAAGCCAGGCCCATCGTCGCCTGGACGATAATCGGCGAGAGGATATTGGGCAGCACGTGCTTGAAAAGGATGCGTCCGTGCCCCTCGCCTACCGATTGCGAAGCCAGCACGTATTCCTTCTGACTGACGGAAAGCACCGCCGAACGCGCCAGGCGGGCGTAGACCGGAATGCCGACCACGCCAATGGCAATCATGCCTTTCTCCAGCCCAGGCCCAAGGAACGCCACAATGGCAATCGCCAGCAGGTAGCTCGGGAAGGAAAGCAGAATATCCATCACGCGCATGGTGATGCTCGAGAAAGCCTTCCCATTCACGGGTTTGTTCAGCAGCAGACCGATGAGCAGCCCAACCACCCCGCACACCAGTCCCACCAACGGCGCGAGCAGCAGTCCGCTGAGCCCGCCTAACAGCGCTCCCGCAGCAGCGAACAAGACCGGGCGCAACTTACTCTGCGCAAGCTTCTTCTCCACAAACACCGCTGCCGCGCCGAGCCCTCCGAACAGGAGGGTTTGGTACCATTGGCTGGCAATCCAGGCGGGCAAAAGCCCTAAAGCCAGGCCCAGCCCGCTCATCAGGACCAGCTTTTCTATGCGATTCATCTCAAAGCTCTCAAAGAACCCGGAAAACAAACCAAGCAGGCAGCCGATAATCAGAGAGATACCCACCGCCACCAGCCCTACGCGCAGGGAATTCCAACCGCCGTGAATCACGCGGGTGAAAATATCCCGGCCAAGCTTATCGGTCCCGAAAATGTGCACGTTTGGGTTTTCCGTGCTGCTGACCAGATTGGGCGGCAAGAGTTTTGAGCTGTAATCAAGGTCAGTTTTGGCATCATAATTCCAGAATAAATGCGCGCCGACGGCTGATAACAGAAACACCACCACGACCACCAACCCAAGCATGGCAGTCCGGCTGGCTTTCATGCGGCGCCAGGCATCCAGCCAAAGGGAGCGGTGCTCACGCACAGCAAAATCGGTCAGGACTTCAACTTCAGGCATTTGCGTGCTCATAGTCAATCCTAATCGTAACTGATACGCGGGTCGAGAAGCGCGTAGGAAATGTCGACCAATAAATTGACAACCAGGAAAATAACAGCAATCAGAAGCGTTACGCCCTGCACAATCGGGTAATCCCGACCCAATATGGAGTCATAGACCCATTTGCCGATGCCTGGCCAGGAAAAAATCGTTTCGGTCAGCACGGCTCCAGCCAGCAAAGAGCCTGCCTGAATGCCGATAATTGTGATGACCGGCAGAAATGCATTCTTGAGCGCGTGCCGATAAAGCACTACCCGTTCCGTAAGGCCCTTTGCCGAGGCGGTGCGGATATAGTCTTCCTGAAGGACGTCCAGCATGCTGGAGCGCGTCATACGCGTGATAATGGCGGTCGGAATGGTTGCCAGGGAAACCGCTGGCATAATAATATGCTTGAGCGCGTCCCAAAAGCCGGCGAAGTTACCGGTCAGCAGGCTGTCGAGCAGGAGCAGGTTTGTGATAGGCGTGATACTCATGCCGGGGCTTAGCCGGCTTCCAGATGGAAGCCACTTCAAAAATACCGAGAATAACATAATCTCCATGATGCCCAACCAGAAAATGGGGATGGAAACCCCCAGAAGGGAACCTATCATGGTCGTCCCATCCAGCCAGGAGTTGCGGCGGGAGGCGGAGGTGATCCCGACCGGAATACCGATCAGGAGCGCGAAAAACATCGAGAGCAAGGCAAGCTCCAGCGTGGCCGGGAAGCGTTCCTTGAGCGTTTCGGCGACTGGAATCCGGCGGTGAATGGAGTCCCCCAGGTCAAAGTGCAGCAGACGATTAAAATAGCGCACGTACTGACTGTCAAAGAAACCAGGCAGGTCGCCTTCCACCAGCGCATCCCGGTCCAGAAAGGCAGGGCGATTCAACCCGAATTGTTCCCGAATTCTGGCAACGTTTTCTTCGGTAGCGTGTTCGCCAAGCATGGCGACGGCCGGATCCCCCGGGATTAAGCGCTGAAACAAGAAAATAACCAGGGTCACGCCTATCAGGGTCGGGATGACGGAGATTAACCTTCGCAAAATATACTTTGCCAAGCTGACCTCGCTTGTATTTTGTGAAAGGGGGCGGTTTGGGAACCGCCCCCATATGGATGCTTAGCTGCAGACCAATCAGGCCCGCATTAATGGTTAGTCGCTGAAATACACGTACTCGAAGTTCTCGGCGCCGACAGGCTGCGGAATGTAATCCTTCACCTTGGCGGAGAGAATTAGCGGCGTGTTGTTATGCCCCAGCCAGATGCGCATCACCTCGTCGTGCATGATTTGCTCAGCCTGAGAATACAGCTTCGCGCGTTCGGCAGGATCCGGAAGCGTTACGGCTCTCTGCAGAATAGCAGCCAATTCAGCGTTCTGGTACCAGCCTTCGCGCTGGATCGGTTCCGTGCCGCTGCCGAAGAAGTAACCTGTGAAGTTGTCGGGGTCGCCGTTATCGCCGCCCCAGCCGAGCAGGTACAGACCCATCAGCAGGCCGTTCCTGCGGGAGCCGAGGTAGGTCGGCCAGTCGCCTTCCAGGTAGAGTTCCACATTAATTCCGGCAGCCGTCAGGTTCGCGGCAATTCCTTCGCCAACTTCCTTGGCAGCCGGGAAGTAGAAGCGGGTCACGGGCATGTAGTACAGCCGCAGCGGGATAACCTGCCCGGCGGTGTAGACCACATTGCCATCGGCGTCCTGAACATCTTCAGCAATCGTAACTTCGCTGAGACCATTCGGGAAGCCGGCATCGGCAAGCAGGCTCTTGGAAAGCTCGGGGTCGTAGGTCCAGTAATCAATCGAATCGTTGTAGCCGAGCATGCCCACCGGCAGCAAGTTCTTCGCAACGGTGCCGTACTTGCCGAAGAAGTTCTTGATTAAGCCCTCGATGTCGATGGCATGCGCCACAGCTTCACGAACGCGAACGTCCTGGAATTCCTTGATCTTGAAGTTGAAAGCCAGGTAGCTGGTGTTCAGACCGGGGCGGGTCAGGATTTGCAGGTTGGGATCCGCTTCAGCGGTGGCGAGATCTTCCACAACCGCCTGTTCCAGCGCGTCAATATCGCCAGCCTGGAGAGCCAGGAAGCGCGCGGAGTCATCCGGGATAACGCGGACGATGATGTTCTTCACTTTGGGCTTTTCGCCCCAGTAATCTTCATTGGCAACCAACTTAATCTCGGTGCCTTCTTCCCAGGAAACAAACTTGTATGGCCCGGTGCCCACGCATCCGCCGGTAGGCGTGCCGTAGGCTTCTCCGGCTTTCTGAATAGCGGTTGGGCTGGAGATCGCGAACATATCCATGGCAAGGTTCGCCAGGAACGGCGCCATCGGGCTGCTCAGGATGAATTGCACGTTGTGATCGTCAATCTTCTTGACTTCGGTAATGATGCTGGCATCGTCGAAACCGCCCCACATGGCTTCATAGTATTCGAAAACCTGGCTGGCATAGTGGTTGGGATGGGTTGTAAAGCGCCAGCGTTCGAAGTTGAAGATGACAGCGTCCGCGTTGAAATCGGTGCCATCATGGAACTTGACGCCTTCCAGCAGCTTGCAGCTCCAGACGGTCGCGTCTTCGTTGGCGGTGCATTCCGCCAGCGCGGGAACCGGATTCGTGGTGCCCTTGTCAAACTTGTACAGGGAATCCAGAACCTGCCCGGTCACGCGGAAAGATTCGCCGTCGGTCACGATACTGGGATCCAATTGAACGGAATCGGCGCCCCGACCAAAAATGAACGTATCCTTGGTGGTAGCCGCTGGGGCTTTGGTTCCTGTCTTGGCGCACGCCGAAAGGAGCATGCTGAAGACTATCAAAAGCCCGAACACTGTAAAGACTGTCTTGCGTTTCATTTTCTTTCTCCTCATCGTAACTAATTTGCAGAACAAGAATATGGGTCAAGGATCGGATTTGTCATCTGTTGGCAGGCGACCTCCATTTCAACGCATAGGGGAACAATAATCAATTTTACACGAAAAACCAAAACGTCAATAGTCTTTACCGAGATTTTCTACGTTTTCATGTGGTTTTTTACCGGAAACCGGCAATATTGTGTGCCAAAATGGCAGGTAAGTGAAACAAAAACACCCTGCATCAGGCTTGCAGGGTGTCTGTGGGTGGTATAGGACTCGAACCTACGACCTTTGCGATGTCAACGCAACGCTCTAACCAACTGAGCTAACCGCCCGTGAGGTTAGCATTATAGCGTCATCCAGCATTTTGTGCAAGCTGAAAAAAGCCTGCTCCAGCGTCAAAAACTGTCCGGAACCAAAGCACAACATGCCTTGTTCCTTGACCACTCCACGGCAGCTTCCACAACCAATGAAAAAGCGCCGCATCCACCCGGTTTTACTCGCGGGATGCGGTGCATTTTTTGTTTTCGCCAACGCGCCTAAAGGCTACTTCAGGTGTTCCTCTTCGAATTTCTGCAGGAATTCCACCAGGGCGTCTACGCCTTCCTTGGGCATGGCATTGTAAATGGAAGCCCGCAAGCCGCCAACGCTCTTGTGTCCCTTCAGGTTGTCGAAACCGGCTTCCAGCGAGGCCTTCACCACCGCGGCATCCAACTCCTTATCGCCGGTCGAGAAAGGCACGTTCATCAGGGAGCGGTCTTTCTTCTCGACTGTGCCGTGGAACATTTCACTGCGGTCCAGGTAGGCATACAGCGGGGCTGCTTTTTCCAGGTTCAGCTTGTTCATCGCTTCCAGGCCGCCAAGCTTCTTGAGGTACTTGAATACCTTGCCGCACACATAAATCGCCCAGCAGTTGGGGGTGTTGTAGAGGCTGTCGTTATCGGCATGCGTATCGTAACGCAGATAGGTCGGCACTTTGGGGTCCAGGTCTTCACGGCGGATGAGGTCCTCGCGAATGATGACGATTGCCAGCCCGGCGGGGCCTACGTTCTTCTGGACGCCGGCCCAGATGAGGCCGTATTTGCTCACATCGCACGGGCGGGACAGGAACATCGAGCTTTGGTCCGACACCAGCGGTTTCCCCTGGGTATCCGGCAGAGTCTGCCAGGTGGTCCCATTGATCGTTTCGTTCTCGCAGATATAGACGTAATCCGCATCCGGGGTAATACTGACATTGCGCATGTCTGGAATATAGCTGAAATTGCGGTCCTCGCTGCTGGCGATGACGTTCACTTTCCCGAACTTTTTCGCCTCAGAGATGGCTTTTTTGGACCAGGCTCCGGTATTGACGTAATCCGCTGCGCCGTTTTTCATCAGGTTCATCGGCACCATGGCGAATTGGACCGTCCCACCGCCCTGGACGAACAAGACTTCATAGTTATCCGGAATATTCATCAATTCCCGCAAGTCTTTTTCGGCTTCATGCAGAATATCCTCAAAGACCTTGCTGCGGTGGCTCATTTCCATCACGCTCATTCCGGAGCCCTGGTAATTCAGGAGTTCAATCTGGACCTCCTCCAGGACTGCTTCGGGAAGCATGCTTGGGCCGGCAGAGAAATTGTAAACGCGTCCGTATTTCATCTTAAGCAACTCTCCTTTTGGTATGCTCTCAGCGTTGTTTGATGGGCCAATCGGCTCACCCTTAGTATACCCGCAGAGCGGGTTTTTGGGGCTTTTTTGGCCTCGCGCGCAGCCTTCCCGCGGGGGAAAAACTTAGCCCCCGCCCTGGCGGATTCTCCGCTGAAGCGCAAAGCGCTAACCTGACCGTCCGAGGATAAGCCCGCGACGGAGCGGTTGTACTGCCCAGCATACCCGAAGGAAGTTTCGTCCGCGAGTCTTCCAGCCCGCGCTCGCACGGGTACAATTGAGACATGAACGAAACTGTCTTGATAGAAAAATGCGTGTACGGCGGCGACGGCATGGGCAGGCTGGCGGATGGGCGCGCAATCTTCGTCCCTTTCACCCTGCCCGGTGAAGAGGTTCTGGTCGAGATTTGGGAAGATAACCAGAACTTCGCGCGCGGGCGCGCTGTGCAAGTGCGCGGGCCATCCGCCGAGCGCGTCGCTCCTCCTTGCCCGCACTACGGCGCGTGCGGCGGCTGCCACTACCAACACCTGCCTTATGCCCGCCAGCTGGAGCTCAAACTCCAGATTCTGGCGGATCAACTGGCGCGCCTGGGCGGCATCCCCAATCCGCCCCTCAGCGGCATCATGCCCAGCCCTGAGTGCTGGCACTACCGCAACCAGGTCCAGTTCCATCTGGACGCGCTGGGGCAGCTTGGGTACATGGACCTGACGGGCAAGCAGGTCGTCCCGATTTCGCAGTGCTTGCTTCCGCTTGCGGATCTTGAAACCTTGCGCGCGCAGTTGGACCTCAGCCCAGAAGCAGGTCTCAGCCGCGTCGTACTGCGGCAGGACAGCCAGGGCGAGCAGTTCATCGTGCTGGAAGGCCCGGACGAGCTTGCCCCTGAAGTGAGCCTGGACTTGCCGGCTTCCGTCTCTTACCTCGGGCCGGACAGGCAGGCAATCACGCTCGCGGGGCAGGACCAGCTGGTCTATGAGGTCCTGGGGAAGCAACTGAGTGTCTCACCGGAGAGCTTCTTCCAGGTGAATCTCGCGGTCGCGGAGCAGATGCTCTCCCACGTGCTCAGTCTGCTCCCCGCGCGGGATGACCTGCGTGTGTTGGAACTCTTTAGCGGCGCGGGCTTCTTCAGCGCGTTTCTGGCGGATAAATGCCGCGAATTGATCGCGATCGAGAGTTCTCCTTCCGCTTGCTTCGACTTTGCCAATAACCTGGACGCTTACGACCACGTCAGCCTGTACGAAGGCGAGGTCGAACAGGTATTGCCCGGGCTGGTTTCGGAACTGAAGGGCATCGACCTGGTAGTGCTAGACCCGCCTCGCGCCGGCCTGCGGCCGGCCGCGCGCAAAGCCCTGCAGGAGCTGGGCGCCGGGCAGATTATTTACATCAGCTGCGACCCAAGCACGCTGGCGCGCGACCTGAAGCACCTGTGCGCCGCGGGGTACAGCTTGCGGGACGTGCGCGCCTTTGACATGTTCCCACAGACCTACCATATTGAAACGGTGGCGGTATTATCGCGTGCAAAATAAGTTCACGTTTTTCTGGGAGATAAAATGAACATTCTACTGATCAACGGAAGCCCGCATAAAGATGGAAACACTTTCAAATCGCTGAAGGTTATCGAGGCTGTTCTGGAAAAGCACCAGGCGGCGACTACAATATTTCAGTTGGGGACTGAGAAATTACGCGGCTGTAATGGGTGTGATTCTTGCGCCGCGACGAATCGCTGCGTTTATCAGGATGATTTGTGTAATTCACTGATTGAAGCGATCATCAATGCTGATGGCATTATCGTCGGTTCCCCTGTCTATTTTGCCGGACCAAACGGCGCGCTGTGCGCCTTGTTGGACCGCGTCTTCTATGCTGCCACCAATCAAGCGAATATATTCGCCCATAAGCCTGCCGCGGCAGTAGTCAATTGCTATCGCGCTGGGGCTACTGCCGCCCTGGATCGCTTGAATAAGTACTTTACAATATCCGAAATGCTTGTGGTCAGCAGCAATTACTGGAACATGATTGTGGATGCTGATACTGATCGGGTGGAAAAGGACGCGTACGGCAGAGAGGTTCTGGAAAGGTTAGCAACCAATATGGTTTGGACAATCGGGAAAATTCAGGAATAGTTTGGAACAGTCACGATTATCACGATGTCCCAAAGTTTCCCAGGCCTACCATATCGAGGCGGTGGCTGTGTTGGTCAAGGACGTGGAAAAATGTCAGCAGTGAGAACCGAAGATACTTATGGACAATCCCGACCAGGAAACCCTAACCCAAGCTCTGCGCTCAATCAACTCTCTGCTGGATAAGTGCGAGAAAGTGCAGGGTAAATTTCAAGCCGGCACATCCCAGCACACGCTGCTAAGGAATCGCATTAGCGCGCTGCGCATTGCGTCATCATTAATCTTCCGGGAACTTGGAAATCTCTCCCAAACAGAGGAATAGGCCTGATTTATGATTTTTCAGGCACTGGCAATTCCAAATGGGCCGCGGAGCAGTTGGCCGCCAAGACCGGCGACGCTGCCGTCAAGCTTATCGGGCTCAGCGCGTTCCAAGCGTTAATAAGCCCGACACGCGAAACACACTCTGAACCTTAGGTTTTTGCAGATTTTCCCGGGCGCCACCTTGCGCGGGTCGTTCCGTTTTTTTTTGGCGCGTGCGTTCCAGGCGCATGCACTCCAACCGCCCGCGAAAGTCCAGCAACCCGCGAAAGCCGGACGCTCCGTTGTCGGAAGATCCCGGATACCCACCAACAGGCCCGTGAGCTGAGGACGCAGGTATAAAAGCGGATGGGATTCCTCTCGCGCCTAAGAGGGCTGGTGCAGCGTTTGCAGCCGATTGTGAATGCCCCGCGTCAGAAATCAACCGGAAAATCGCTGCTGCCGCGCCAAACGGAAGTTCCCGGAAAAGCCTGGGGTCTTGTACCAGCTTGCGGGTTTCGGGAGTAGGCCTGAGAAAAATGGCAATCAATGGATAGGGATTCTCATTGCCGGGCACAATCAACAGGACGCCCTGAATGAGGTGTAAAAAGCCTATGACCAGATGAAATCGATATAAACCTTTGTACTTGTCTTCCATTTTGCTGCGCGGGCGAAAGAGAATATTGTTTTATCAGCAGCCTGGTCAGTTAACCCTCCGTAATCGTCTGAATAAGCTTTTGTGTAATGTTTGTACTTTGTTTAAAGGCCTCATTTACCCGCCAACCGCGTGACCGCCGGCGGGAATTTCAGGACTGTCCCTTAACCACCGGATGCGTATCCAAAATTTAGCCTTTCAGGTAAAATATTACCTGAGCGGTATGTTCCCCGCGCATTCAGCTTTGAGGAACAATCGCTTCCTGGCTAAGGTAGCATGAAAGGAATACACAGGCGCAACTATGGAAAGCAAACCCAAACTTAAATTTCACAATTTCTTCGCTCTGGTCACCTATCTCATCATGGTCGCGGTGAATGCCCTGGCGAATATCCTGCCAATCAATGGCAAACTTACCGGCGAGATCTCCGACAGCCGCCCGAACCTTTTCGCACCGGCTGGCGAAACCTTCATCATCTGGGGCGTGATTTACCTGCTGCTGCTGCTCTACACGCTTTACCAAATGGGGCTGCTGCGCGCCAAGAATGAAGCGAATAACACCAAGCTGCTGGCGAAGGTCAACATCTTCTTCGGTATCTCCTCTCTCGCGAACACAGTCTGGATTTTCCTGTGGCATTACGAGAGAATTGTATGGTCCAACATCCCGATGCTGGTCATTCTGCTGTGTCTCATCATCATCGCTCTGATGTTGAAAAAAGGCGCCAGCACACGCAGGGAAAAGCTGCTGGTTAGGGCTCCCTTCAGCGTGTACTTTGGCTGGATTACAGTCGCCACCATCGCCAATGTGACCACCACCCTGGTGGAAATCGGCTGGGACGGTCTTGGCTTGCAGCAGTCATTCTGGACGGTAGTGATTCTGCTGGTGGGCACGCTTATCGCCGGGCTCACGACGATTCTAAACCGCGACGTGGCTTACGGTCTGGTCCCGATCTGGGCATATTTGGGAATTCTCTACAAACACCTCCTTCCCGAGCCGGCTGGCTTCGCGGCGCAGCACCTCGCGGTCATTATTGCCGTAACCGCCTGCCTGGTTTTGTTAGTGGTAGCGCTGTTCATGGCGATTTTCGGCAAAAAGAAAGAGGCCCCCGAACCCCAGCCGACTGCCATGCCGGAGCCCATCCCCACCCCAGCCGCCGAACCTTTGCCGATGCCCGGACCGATTGCCCCACCCGAGCCTGCCCCCGAAGTGGAACCTGCCCCGGAGCCCGAAGCTGGCGCAGCTGTGGAGAGCCCCAGCCCGACGGACGGTATCAATCCGCCGGAGATGTCTGAGGACACCAAGCCCTTGACGCCGCCGCAGGACGCGCAGCTTTAGTCCGGCAGCGCCGCGCTTAGGCAGCCAAGAGTACAAGTAATGGTTTACGACGTCATTGTCATTGGCGCCGGCCTTTCCGGGTTATCGGCGGCCAGCCTGCTTGCCAAACGCGGGCTGCAGGTGCTGGTCATCGATAAAAGTTATAATCCAGGCGGCTCCTGCGGCATCTTCAAGCGCGACGGGGTCATCTTTGACCAGGGTTCCGCCATGCTCTACGGCTTTGGCGAGCACGGCTACAACTCCCACCGCTTCCTGTTCAATTGCCTGGAAGAGCCTATCGATATGATTCGCCACGATTTGTTATACGTGGTGAATTTCAAGGGGCAGCGCATCCGCTTCTTTGCTGATGTAGAGCAGTTCATCGTCGAGCTTTCCGGGGTATTTCCAAAAGAAGCCGCGAACATCCGCCGCTTTTATCACGACATGCTGCGCATGTACCAGCATGTAATGGTGGAAAACCCCAGTTACACCAGCGCGGACGAGAGCGACCCACAGGAATCCCTGCCTGCGCTGCGCAAGCACCCCATTTCTTTCCTGCGCTTTTTCAGCTACCTGAACAAAGGCGCCGACGCGCTCCTTGGGAAGTACTTCAGAGACCCTGAGATTTTCAAGTTTTTTGATAAGCTCACCTCCACCTATTGCTACGCAACCGTCAAAGAGGCGCCCGCAGTGCTTGCCAGCGTGATGTTTGTGGATAACCACGTCGGCGGCAGCTATTACCCGGCCGGCTCCACGCTCTTTTTGCCCGGCAAACTGGAAAAAGTCATCGAGGAGAACGGCGGTGACATGCTGCCCGAAGCGGAAGTCGCGCGTATCATGTTCCAGGACGGCAAGCCCAGCGGCGTGGAACTGACGGACGGCAGGCAGCTCTTCGCCCGGGATATCATCTATTCCGGCACAGTCTGGAACCTGTACGGCAAGCTGCTCGACCCTGCCGAGACCACAGCCGCGCGCAGGCAGTGGGCCGCCAGTCAGGCGCCCACCTACCCCAGCGTGGTTCTCTACGCACTGGTGGACAAGACCGTCATCCCGGAAGATACCGCGCCGGTGGAGATGCTGGTGGGCAACCCGGACTTGCTGGATGAGAGCGAAGTGACTGCCTATATCTTCAGCATCGACGACCATACCCTCTGCCCGCCGCAGTACCATACCATCGCGGCCATCGGTCCGAGCTTTGAAACCTGGCAAGGACTGAGCCCGGAGGAATACCAACAAAAGAAAGCCCGCGAAGTGGAACGCCTGACGCAGGTCTTGGAACGCCGCTTCCCGGGTTTCCGCGCCGGCCTGTGCTTTTCGGAACTTGCCACCCCGCGCACGATTGAACGCTACTGCCTCAAAAACGGCGGTGCGGTGGCCGGACCAAAACAGATGCTTGGGCAGCACATGCTGAAGCGCCTGCACACGCGCACGGAGTGGGAAAACCTGTTCTGCTGCGGGGAATCCACCGTGCAGGGCACCGGCACGCCTTCGGTGACCACCTCAGGGATCAGCGCGGCCAACGCGGTGTTGAAAAAGCGCGGGCTCACGCCCTTCAAATTCCGTCCGGGGATGCCCAATTACGTCCGCATCGTGGACAAGCCTTTCACTCCAGAACGCCTTTTCGCGGATTATCCCATGGAACAGCAAGCGGTCATGCGCGCCGCGTTCCGCTGCCAGTTCTGTGAAAACCCCGGCTGTTCCGCCGGCAACGCGCTGGACTTCCGCGGCATGTTGAGAAGGGTAAGCGTGGGAAACTTCATCGGCGCCCGAAAAATCGCCGCCGGAATTGACGCGAAGACCGGCGCTTCGCAGGAAGCCCTGGCACAGGCCGAGCAAAATTGTGTGGTGAACACCGCGCACGGCGAACCAGTCGCCATTCGCTCGGTGATGGCTTACCTGTTGAACCAAACCGACAGCGCGTAAGCCTGGCAAAATTTAGGACGCACCGACGCTCGTCGCGGGAATGCAGAGAGCAATTTCCGCTTCCAGAAGCGGATAAATTGCCGCGGATGCGGCCCTGAATTCCCTTCGCCGGCAAGCAGCCCAAGGCGCTGCCTGACACAGAAAAAAACCCTCGCTGCAACAAGCGGGGGTTTGCGTTAAAAAAGGACGTTGGTCAGGTCCGCCCGGTATTGGCGCACCTCCGGATGCTCTTCCCCCAGCACTTCCAGCAGGCCCAGGTACACTTCCCGCACCTCATCGTCGCGGTAGTCTTTATCCTTGCGCAGGATGTCCAGAAAGCCGTCCAGCGCGAGCAGGATTTTCCCGCTGCGCGCGAGTTTCAGGCTGTTGCGATAGGCGGCTTCCAGCGCGTCCTGGGGTGCTTCGCGCGCGGTGTCCAGCCACAAGAAGGCCTGGACAACGGGCTTGAGCTGTTGGGCAGTGCTGAATTCGTGGCTGGCGGGGAAGTTCGCCAGCAAGATTTTCGCCTCCCGCGCCTTACCTTCGATTAACATCAGCCTTGCCAGCGCCAGAATGCCGCCGGGATGGCGCGGGTTGCCGCTCACAAAGCGCCCGAGAGCTTTTTCCGCCTCGGCGTAATCCCCCAGGAGAATCAGGCTCTTGCCCTTCTCCAGCAGCAGGTCGCCGCTGTCGGGCAGCAGGTTCTGGAGAAACTGGCGCAGATTGGGTTCCGAGAGCACGCCGGTGAATTCCGAAACGACCCTGCCGTCCACGAAGGCCTTCACCGCGGGGATGTTTTTCACCTTCAAGCGCTCCGCCAGTTTGGTTTGCTCATCCACATTGACGCGCGCCAGCCGGAAAGCGCCTTCAGCTTCCTGGGCCAGCCTGGCAAGCAGTGGAGACTGCACCCGGCAAGGAATGCACCAGGGCGCCCAAAAGTCCATCACCACAGGGATTTGTCTCGAGTAGTTGACGACTTCGAGTTCGAAGCTTTCGTCGCTCACGTCAATGATGTAATCGTCTGTCATCGCGGCTCTCTATCTCCAATTTTATCAGAGCCCTGCCTTTTAATCGCCGTCTTCCTCCACAATACCCGGCTGGTGGATGTCAATCACGTCGCCGTGCAGATCCACAGTTACGCGGAAGCCCACCATTCCCAGATAAGCGCGGGCGTCCTCCGGCAAACCGGCTGTCTGCACCGCTTCGAACTGTTTATCCTTGTTTTCCAGCTGGCTGCGGATGACCGCAATGCTGAAAATATCTTCCTGACCAAGCATCTTGGCGGCTTGCGCGCTAATCGCGTCCTCATTCCCGACCAGAGGCGCGGTCAGTGCCTCCCAAACCTGGCGGTCCACATCTGCGGCGGGAATGTGGCGCAAAAAACCATCATCGTTCAGAATATAAACGGCTTCGCTGCCGACGTAATCCACGCTCAGGGGGCTGCCGGATGGGTCAAATACCAAACCTTCAAATACAGCCTTGTTCACAGGCATCCTTCCTTACTTATTGTTTCTTAAAGTATAGCAGGTGCGTATAAAAATGAAGTTAACAAAGGGTACAAACTATTTACATCTCGTAAACCACGTCCACGCGCGTGCCGGTCTCGCCGACCAGGTATTCCACGTCAGCGGGCACGGTCGGGTTGCACCAGCGGTACAGCCACTTGGCATCGGGCGAGCGCATGTTGATGCAGCCGTTGCTCATGCGGTGGCCCCAGTTGGAGTGCCAGTAAGCCCCGTGAAAGGCAACGCCGCTCATGGTAATGTAGCTCACCCACGGCACACCCGGCAGGTCGTAATCCACGTTCAGGTCGCCCGATTGGAGTACCATGCGGCGGTAAGGGCGCTTGCGGTGGGTTTTGAAGGTCCCGTAGGGGGTGGAGCCTTCCGCCAGGCCGGTGGAGACCAATGTGCTGAAGACCGGTTTATCGTATTCATAAGCCGTAACTGTTTCGCTTTTCAGGTCCAGTTTGATGCGCTTCTGCTCCGGCGGCACTTCCGGGGAAAGCGGGGTCAGCTCTTCGGCGGGCACCAGACGCACGGCGTAAGCGCGCACGTAATACGACGCCCCGTTCATGTCGTCCGGCAGCTCGTACCAGGGTACGCCAAACTCATCGAACACGCGGCTGCGAACCCAATGCGTGGAGGAGTAGTAGTAGTGGCGCTTGGAATAGGTGCCGCGGGGAGCGTAGTAAGCGTCAATCATGGGCACGGTAATCTCGCCAAGGCAGCCGCCTTCCGGGATGGGGGCATCGCTGACGTTGCGGTGTGTTTCCACATACTGCACAAATACCGGCTGGATGTACGCATCCTCGCCAAGCTTCAGCCAGGGATGTTCGTTCCCTTTGCTGTCCTTGACAGTCAGAGTGTCCTCGATGCGCACAAGTTGGTTGAATTTCAGCAGGTCCTGAACTTTGGACTTTTCGCTGGGTTCCGCGAATACGTACAGACGAAAGCGGGTAATTCGCGCCCAAGTGCCTTCGGTAAAATCCGTTAAAGCAGCCTTCACCAGGCGGTTGGGGAGCGCGGCCGCAACCGCGCCGAGGCCCATTAATTTCAGAAATTCTCTGCGCGTAAATTTTTGTGTAAAAAAGTCCATCAGTTATGAATATTTACCAGGATGCCCACGTAAGACCAGTCAAATAACCATCCGGCATCGCCCGTTTCCATGTTGATGCAGCCGTGGCTCATTGGGTTGCCAAAATTGCTATGCCAGTACGTCCCGTGGATCCCATACCCTTCGTAAAAGTACATCGTGTAAGGTACATCGGGCAAATAATAACCCGGTCCCTGCATGTCGTCAAACAAAAGCTTAACGTATACGTAGAACCTTCCGGTCGGCGTGGGGGTATTTGGCAGCCCGGTAGAGACCAGGAACGAAGCGACCAGGGTGTCGTCCTCGTAGGCATAAAGCGCCTGGTCCCCCAGGTCCACATCGATCCAACGCGTCCCTTGCGTTTCTTCCGGCGGCACGTACACTTCCGTCGGCTCTTCTTCCTGCGGCACATAGGTGATGATGACTTCCGGCACTTCGGTCGGGGTAGGCTCCAGCGTGGGTGTAGGGGTCGAAGTGGAAGTCGGGGTCGGTGTACGCGTCAGGGTGGGGGTTGGAGTTGGCGTTTGCGTGGGCGTGGGCGTGATGGTGGGGGTCAGGCTGGGCTTCACCAAAGAGGTAGATTCGTACAGCGTGAACTGCCTGCCGGCAGAGACCGCGCGCGGGCTGAAGCTGCCCACAGCGTACAGCGCGTACACACTCGCGCAGAGCAAAGCCAGCAGCAGGGCAATCCACAACCCCGGCTTTCGGCGGCGGAAGTTCGCCAGAGGCGTCAGTTTAGGCTGCGGAGCCTGCGGCTTTTCCGCCGTCCAGCCCGCGGCGTGGGTTTTCCGCAGCTCGCGCGCCGCCCAAAGCATGCCCAGCCGGGCGTTTTGGTTGCCCGGGTCCAGGTCCAGCGCGCTTTTCAGGTACGCCACGCTGGTCTGTGCGTCCGAAACCCCAGCCAGGATGAGCAAGGCATCGACCGAGCGCGGATTGAGCGCCAGGGCTTGCTCCGCCAGCGCTTTTGCCGCCGCGCGGTCGCCCCGCAAGACGGCCTGCTTGGCCTGGGCGATTAAGGATTCCGGATTTGGGCTGTTGGTTTCCATCGTTAAGGCTTTGGGGTGGGTGTGGGTTCCACCCCTTCGTTCTCCAGGTAGCAGCGCAGCCCCGCGATGATGCCGTCTGCGAGTTTTTCCGGTTTTCTGGTCAGGATATCCTGGTCGAGATTCATAAATCCGACCTCAATGATAGCCGCGGTTGTCAGCGGGTCAATCTCGCTGAATGCGTGGTAAGAGGTCATGTCCTCCGTGATGGACTGGTAATGGTACTGCAGTCCGGTTTCCTTTTGGTAGCGGTCAGCCAGGCAGCTGACCAGACGGGTGGCGTTATCCCCTTTGGAAGTTGAGAGCGCCGCGGCGACCTTGAAGCCGGTGGCGTTATCGTTGAAATACTCGCAGGAATCCGAATGGATGGAAATGAGCAGGGCAGCTTGATAGCCCGCCAAACGGGCATCAAATTCATCCAGCAGCTCCACTTCGTAACCCATTTTGCTGAGTTTCTGCTGCACGAAAGCGGCCACGTTGCTGTTCACTTCCACCTCGGTCAGCCCATTCGGGCAGACCGCGCCGCTGTCGTTGCCCCGGTGCCCCACCACGATACCGATTTTGTTGGAAGGGAAACCTGCCGGCATTCCGGCCGCGGCTGTTTGGGTCAGGCTGGCATTCCCGCTGGCGGCCAAGGCGCGCGCCATCCTTTCCTGCAGGCTTTCCGCCAGCAAGCTGGAGGGAGTCCAAAGCGTGAAAAGCGTGGCGACGATTAGCGCGCCGCCCAACACCACCCGCAAGGCTTGCCAGGTCGCGCTGGTTTTAATCTTGGGACCGGCGGTCTTGGGCGCCGGAGCCGGCGTTGGAGTACTCACCTGTTCGTGCTTGCGGAACGGCAGTTGAAAGCCGGGCTTATCGTCAATTTCGTGCATGGATTTGCTCATCCGTTTAATCTTACCTTAATTCGCCGCAACTTTGCTCCGGTTTGGAATTTCACCGGTTGGTTACTATAATAAAAAGAGCGAAGTAAACTCGTTCACAAGAAAGGTGCAATTCTTATGCCACAGAAATTAACCCCGGATGAATGGGATGCGCTGATGCGCATCGCTAAAGAAGCGGTTCTGGCGGCAGCGAACGGACGCAGACCGGCGGCTCTGCCAAGCGCCGACCTGCCCCCAAGGCTGCTGGAAGACGGCGCGGTTTTCGTAACCCTGACCAAATCCGGGCAGCTGCGCGGCTGCATCGGCAGCCTGGAAGCCTGGCAGCCCCTGGCGGAAGACGTCCGGCTGCGCGCTTATCAGGCAGCGGTGGAGGACCCGCGCTTTCCCCCGCTCGAGCCCGCCGAATTGCCTCGGATTGAGATTGAAATTTCCAGATTAACCGAACCGGTGGCGCTGCCTTATGAGCATCCCGAGGACCTGCCGCGCCTGCTCAAGCCCCATCAGGACGGCGTCATTCTCGCGGACGGCCGCCGACGCGCCACTTTTTTACCCCAGGTCTGGGAGCAGCTCCCGCGCCCGGAAGAATTCCTGAGCCATCTCTGCGCGAAGATGGGCGCACGCCCAAGCCTCTGGCGGGAAAAAGTGTTGGACGTTTGGATTTACCACGTGGAAGAACATAAAGAAAAACCGGAGTGGTAAGAACCACTCCGGCGGCAGTACCAGAAAGAAATACCGAAACTTCTATTTGGTCAGCGCGTAGGCCTGACCGGCAAGATGCGCCGTCATTAACTGCGAGTACATACTGGTCAGGAAAACGCCGATAAAGAAAGCAATGGACCCGAGCGGGGCGATAAGGCCGCCGATGAGGAGACCCGCGTATACCAACAGCCAGGCGCCGATGTTTTTGGTGAGCATGCCAAATATTTGCTTGAATTCGAAGCCGGCTGAGATGCTGTTCTTGATGGCCACATTTGCCTGGATAATGGGGAAAATCAGACTATAAACGATGCCGTAGACGAACAGGAAAAGCGAGAGAATGATGAGCCCAAGGATAGCCAGAACCGGCATGCCACTGCTCGACTCCACCGCGTAAGTCAGCGGCATTAACAAAAGCATGAGCAGCAACGGAATGACGGCGTAAGCCAGATTGACGACAAACATCTTGAACCCGAGCGCGAGGTCATCGCCAAAATCACAAACCGGCAGCGGGAACTCCACGCCTTCAGCAACATTGCGGATCGTGCGCATCACGTAACCCATCATCACCATCCAACCCACCACCGGGATCAGGCTGTACAAAATCGGGATGATAATTTTTTCCAGCCAACGCTGGTCATCAAAAACGTACGAAAATGCCTTTCCGAAATTCATATTCCCTTCTTTCTCAAATTAAAGATAGACACCTGATTTTAGTGGTATTCCGACGGAATTACAAACTATACCTGGATGTAATCCTGAACGTTCAAGACGAAAACGATGGCTTTTTTCTCCTTGCCTTCCTTACCAGTCGTACAGTTTTCCCGCAGGATTTGCAGGGCGCGGGGGACTTTTTCTTCTTCCAGACCGACAAGCAGCGTGCTGCGGCCGCTGCGCAAAAAACCCCCTGTGGAGGCAATAAAGGTCGCCCGGATGCCTTCAGCGTTCAACGTTGTCGACACGCGGTCATTATCCTCGTCATGGATGATGGCAATGATCAGCTTCATGGTCAAAACTCCTCAAAGTGCTCAAGGTCCAGCGAAAAGAGGTGAATCCCTCCTACCACGGTTTCGGTAGGGTACGGCATTGGCAGGGGAGCATTCTCGATGGGCGTCGCGATGAAGGCAATGCGTTTGCTGCAGGTTGAAATCAACAGTTCCCGCACGCTGTCCTCGTCCGCCTGTTTGCAGCTGACCAGAAATGTGACATTCCGCTCCTGCAAGAAGCTGCCGACGCTCGGAAGCCGGGTGAAAAGAATCTTGTGTTTCTGCAGCACCTCACTCAGAAGGTCGCTGTCGGTAGCCTGGATAACCGCTATGAGGAGTTTCATCGCTTCAGTATCCATCACATCCTTCCTTTTGCCTGGTTAACTTTATTGTACTCCATTCTGCTTCCGAAAAAAAGCTTGTCTCACCTGAACCAGTCCACGACCATATCTTCCATGTCGTCAGGGTTCACGTCTTCTTCGCTGACCACTTTGCCGCGTACGGCCTCGCCTGCCAGGAAGACGCTTTGCGGACTGCCGCTTTTCAAGGGGTGCCACCACGGCAGGTCCTCTCCGCGGGCAACCAGGCGGTAGGCGCAGGTGGATGGCAGCCAGTTTACCGTTTTCGCGATTTTTGGAGTCAGATAGATGCAGTCCGGGACGTTGACATGCCTGTTGTCGTAATCCGTGCAGCGGCAGGTCTCCAGGTCCATATAACGGCACACCACGTTGGTAAAACGAACGGTTTCCTCATCCGGGTTCGTGAACTTGAACAGGCAGCACTTGCCGCAGCCGTCGCAGAGGGCCTCCCATTCTTCCGGGTTCATATCCCTCAGGTCTTTTTTCTTCCAGTATTCCGCTTCAAGGCTCATTGTCTTTTTCCATTCCAGGCGTTTCTGCCGGGTAGAGTTCCGGGCGAAGAAATGGGATGAGCGCCAGCTGCACCGCCGGGGTGTACAGTTCCGAGCGGGTGATGACATCCCCGGTTAGCAGCCCCACCGCGCCGTTGCGGCGTTTGGAGTTGCTGGTCTGGAACAGCAAGTCATCCGCGTCCCCCAGCTCCAGGCCGCCGCGCACCAGCTCCGCTACCGCTTCCGGCAGTTGAAAAGCGGCAGTGCGCGCCTGACCGCGCCTTTCACGGGAGAGGATTACCACCCAGGCAAAGGTGAACATGATTTCGGGCGCGCCAGGCAGGGTTTCAGCCCCGCCTTCCACGCCAACCCAAAAATCCGCGTCCGGCAGTGCCTGGCAGGCTCCCAACGCGCGGTTTGCCGCCCCCTGGCGCGTTTCCGCGTCGCCCATGGGTTGGGCAGAGACCCCGGAAGCAGCCTCCACGCCCGCAAACGTCAGCTCGTCCGCGGGGAAAATAGTGCGAAAGCCCTCTTTAACCGCTTCGAGCTTGACCGGGTTGGTGGAACCCAGCGCGACGCTTCTTCTCAAGGTCTCACCCGCCTACAGCTTGGGCAGCACGATAGTCTGCTGACCCTGGTATTTGCCTTTTTTCTGCGCGTATGTAACCTCGCAAGGCTCGTCCCCCTCAAAGAAAAGCACCTGGGCAATGCCTTCGTTGGAGTAGATTTTGGCGGGCAGCGGGGTGGTATTGGAAATTTCCAGGGTAACGTAGCCTTCCCATTCCGGTTCAAACGGGGTCACGTTCACGATAATGCCGCAGCGCGCGTAGGTGCTCTTCCCCAGGCAGATGGTCAGCACATTCGCCGGGATGCGGAAGTATTCGACCGTGCGGGCTAACGCGAACGAGTTGGGCGGAATGACGCACACCTCGCCCGTAAAGTCGACCATCGAACGCGGGTCAAATCGTTTCGGGTCCACCACCGCTGAATAGATGTTGGTGAAGATTTTATACTCGTCGGCTACGCGAATATCATAGCCGTAGGAAGAGGTTCCAAAGGAGATTACCCCATCCCGCACCTGAGCTTCCTCAAAGGGTTCAATCATGCGCTGCTCAAGCGCCATTCTCTTAATCCAGTGATCCGGTTTTAATCCCATCCCTTACTCCACTATTCTCAAGTTTCTCCTCAGACCAGCCAATGCTGGCGTTTCTAAGCGGTTTTGGCGCGTAATCCAGCGCGCTTAGCCAGCGCTTGGTCCACAGCCTGAGAGGCCTCATCCGCCTGCCCCTCCAGCGCGGTCAGTTCGCCCAGCAGTCGCGCGGGCTCCGGGTCGGCTTCCAGACCCAGAAGGTTGACGCGCACGTTCAACGCGGCCGAGCGGAAAGCCGCCTGCGCCAGCTGCGCGCCGGCGCCCGCGTCGGAAATGGCGTTCAGGTTACCAATTTCCGCCATGCGCGCCGCCAGGCGCAGAACCGAAAGGCAATCGCCCGCGGTTTCCAGCGGCACGCGCGCGGCGTGCAGGGTCGCGCTGTAGATGGCGGCAGTCCGCGCCTGCTGTTGGGCTTCGTCCGCTTTGGGCAGTTTGCGCGCCTGCAGAATGCCGTCAAAAGCTTGCGCGTCCAGGGTTATTGCCGCGGTCAGCGCCTTGCGCAGCTCCTCCGCCCGGGCGATGACCTGCCAGGCTTCGGCTTCCACCTCCGCATACCTGGGCTTGCCGACCGTGAGCCGAGCAACCATGGCCACCAGCGCCGCGGCCAGCGCGCCGGAATGCGCCGCCGCTGAACCGCCGCCGGGCGAGGGCGTGCCTTCTGCTACCAGGTCCAGAAAATCCGCTTGCTCGGGCTTGGCGGCGCTCACCTGCCCGCTCTGCCAGGAGAACAGCCGGCTGTCCAGCACCTGTTCGTTTTCAAACCCGTCCAACTGCAGGTACCAACGCGCCGCGTTAACCAGCGCTTGATTGGGCACCAATCCGACGATTTCCGAATGGTGGAGGCCGACGCCGTAGCGGGCAGCTTCCCGTCTGACGGTTTCGGTGATTTGCGCGATAGGTGAACGCCTGAAGTTGGTCAGGTTCATCGAAACCTGCGCCAGACCGCCGACCAATACGCCCATGGCCTTGACGTAGCGAAAACCGCCCGAGGAGTTGCGCACCCGCCGCGCGATTTTGTCGGCGATGCTTACGTCGGGGGTGTTCAGATAGATGTTATAGGCAATCAGCGCTTCGCGCGCGCCAATAACCGTCGCGCCGGCGCTGCCCAACCGCGCGGGTCCCAGGTCGGGCGCGCGCGTCGGGTCTTCCAATACAGCCTGTTTCAAGCCTTCATATTCACCCCGGCGGATATCCTCCAGGTTGCGGCGCTCAGGCTTTAGGGCAGCTTCCTCGTAAAAGTAGACCGGAATGCCCAGCTTGTCCGCCACGCGCTGCCCCAGCCGGCGCGCCATCTCCACGCATTCCACCATGGTCATCCCGGAAATCGGCACAAACGGCACCACGTCCGCGGCGCCAATGCGCGGGTGCTGGCCCTCATGCTGGTTCAGGTCAATCAGCTCGGCGGCTTTGGCAATCGCGGCAAAAGCTGCCTCCTCCACGGCCGCGGGCTCCCCCACGAAAGTGAGCACTGTGCGGTTGTGGTCCAGGTCCGAGTGCCGGTCCAGGACGCCTACGCCGGGCACAGCCTGCACCGCCGCGATAATCTGGTCTACGACCTCAGGTCGGCGGGCTTCCGAAAAGTTCGGGATGCACTCAACGATTTTCACGGACATGTTTGCCTCCAGGTTTTGCTGCAATGATTATACCAAGCCGCGCGTTTCCGGCCGTCCGATTTTTCCGCACGCCGCAGAACAAGAATAAAGGGCATGTTTCGATATTATTCATTAAGTCTTTAAGAAACATAATATGCTTTGTTAATTTACTTAAGTTTTTTTATTCCTACTTGCATTTTCCAAATTCGGCATTATAATAGGCTCATAAACAAGCGCAGCCATAGAGGAAAACCATGCCCAATTTACCAGACACCTGCCCCATTTGCCATTCCGGATTGGTGGTCACCCGGGCTTACTGCCCGGCTTGCGAGACCACGCTGGAAGGGTATTTTCAGTTTGAAGCGGACCCTTTTACCGTCCTCACCCGTGAGCAGCGCGAATTCCTGCTGACCTTCGTGCGCTGTGAAGGGCGCCTGAACCGCATGGAGGAAATCCTGGGGAGCTCTTACCCCACGCTGAAAAACCGCCTGCTTGAAATAATCCACGCGCTTGGTTTTGAAACCGAAAAAAGCCCGGCCGCGCCGGCGCAGAGCCGCGCACAGATTTTAGATAACCTCGAAAACGGCTTAATCACCGCGGAGGAAGCCCTCGAGGCCCTGCAAGCGCTCAAATAGAAACAAACTGAGGTTCTCATGACCACCAACGACGAACGCATCAAAATTTTGTCCATGCTCCAGGAAGGCAAAATCGACTCCTCGGAGGCAGCGCGCCTGCTGCAAGCCCTGGATGAAAGCGCCAAGCCAGCCGCGGAAGAAGCCAAAGCTGCCAAAAAGCCGCGCTTTTTGCATATAAAAGTGACCCGGCTCATGGACGGCAAATCCATCGCGGATATCCGCGTGCCCATTTCCATCGTAAACGCCGGCATGCGCATGGGCGCGAAGTTCAGCCCGCAGCTGGCCGGGATGGACCCGGACATGCTGTCCGAGCTGCTGAAATCAGACGAGCCTGCGCAGATTATCGACGTCAGCGATGAAGAAGACGGCGAGCATGTGCAGATTTATCTGGAGTAAGGCGCTTGCCGGTCACCAGGCGCTGGCCAAAGTCGCCTTCTTCCGCCTGCTCCAGCGCAAATTGCCTGCAAATACATTCGCGGCCAGGCGCTCTTCTATTGCGGACAATTCTTGCCCGATTCTCAACAATCCGATAAAATTCTCTCATGCGTTTTGACATCTTCAGCCTTTTCCCGGAAGTCTTCCAACCCTATCTCGAGATCTCCATCCTCAAGCGCGCCTTGCAAAACCAGCTGATTGAAGTGCATACCCACAACATCCGCGATTGGGCCGCAGACCGCCACCACACCACCGATGACACCCCCTACGGCGGCGGCGGCGGGATGATCCTGAAGCCCGAGCCGGTCTTTGCCGCCGTCGAGGATGTGCTGGGGGCGCCGCCCGCCTGCCCGGTCATCCTGCTCTGCCCGCAGGGGCAGCCTTTCACCCAACAGCTGGCCTTCGAGCTGGCCGCTTACGAGCGCCTGGGGATCATCTGCGGGCGCTATGAAAGCTTTGACGAGCGCATCCGTGAGCACCTGGCCACGCATGTCATCACCATCGGGGATTTCATCCTGACTGGCGGGGAACTGCCGGCCTTGATGCTCCTGGACGCCGTCGCGCGCCTGCAGCCCGGCGTTCTCGGGGATAACGAAGCCGCCAGCGACGATTCCTTCTCCAACGGACTGCTGGAATACCCGCAGTACACCCGCCCGCCCGAGTTCCGCGGCTGGACCGTGCCGGACGTCTTGCTGCAAGGCGACCACGCCCGGCAAAGCCGCTGGAAGCGCGAACAAGCGCTCATCCGCACCCTGCTTTGGCGCCCGGATTTGCTGCTGAAGGCGGATTTGACCGACAAAGACCGCAAATTCCTGGAGGATTACGTCGCGCAGAAACTCGCGCGCCAGATGGAAGACTCAGACACAGATCAAGACAGATAAAAGGAGAAACATGCAGGACGAAAAATTTCATTTTGGCAAGTTATTCTTAATTGGTTTTGGCTTCTTTGGTGTCAGCGTGTTGTGGAGTCTGTACAACACCTATGTTCCCATCCTGTTGGAGCAGAAATTCGCCCTCGATGCCGCCGCGATTGGTTTCTTCATGTCCCTGGATAACATCGCGGCGCTTTTTATTCAGCCGCCGGTCGGCGCCTGGTCGGACCGCCTGCGCACAAAGCTTGGCAGACGCCTTCCTTTCATTCTGGTAGGCGCGCCGATTGCCGCGCTGGCTTTTGGTCTGGTCCCGCTGGCCAATTCCCTGCCTTTATTCGTAGCCTGCACCGTCACGACCATTCTGGCGATGGCCTTCTGGCGCACGCCGGTGGTCGCACTGATGCCGGACGTCACGCCTTCCAGGCTGCGCTCCCAGGCCAACGGGATCATTAACTTCATGGGCGGGCTGGGGCTGGTGCTGGGCACTTCCATTGGCGCGATGCTCGTCAAGCAGAACCAGGCCTATCCCTTCTGGTTCGGCTCGCTGCTGGTTTTAGGCGCGGCCGCGCTGGTGCTCATCTTCGTGCGCGAGCCCAAGGTGTACGAAAACAACCCCAACGTGGAAAAGCCGAATATGTGGAAGAGCCTCAAGGAGCTTTTCACCAGCAAGCATGGGGACGCGATTCGCATCTTCCTGGCCATCTTCTTTTGGTTCATCGCCTACAACGCCATCGAAGCCTTCCTTTCGCTCTACGGCATCAACCATCTCGGGCTGGATGAATCCGGCGCGGGCAAGTTGATTACCAGCGTGGGCTTCTCGTTCCTGCTCTTTTCCATCCCTGCAGGCTTCATCGGCGCGAAGCTTGGACGCCGCAAGACCATCAGCATCGGTCTTCTCATCATGATGCTGGTTATGCTGGCTGTGTACTTCCTCCCCAAGGAAATGCTCCTTCAGGCTCACGGCCAGCTGCCTATCCTGGGTGACTTAATGAACCTGACCATCTTGCTGCTGGTGGCAGGCATTGGCTGGGCCTGCATCAACATCAACTCGCTGCCTGTGGTTGTGGACCTGACCGACCCGATTCACATTGGCACCTACACCGGCTTGTATTACCTCTTTTCCACGCTCGCCGCGATTGCAGGTCCGAACATCAACGGCTGGATTGTCAAACTGACCGGCAACAATTACGCCTCCATTTTTATCATCGGACCCATTTTTATGGCGGCCGCGTTCGCCATGGTATTCGGGATGCACGATGGTGAGGCAAAGGCCCGGCCCGAGCCTGCCGGCAGCGCCGCGCCTGAGCAAAACTGATATCTTGCATTGTATTCCTGAGGCAAGTATACTTAAGGAAGTGCAAACCGGTTTTCCGGAAACTAAATGTGTATTGAGGAGAAACACACAATGAGTAAAAGAGTTATCACCCTGCTGTCCCTTTTAATTGTGGCTGGCATGCTTTTGGCTGCTTGCGGCACCACCGCGACCGAAGCCCCCGCCGCGAAAATCAAAGTCTGTCAGATTACTGATACTGGCGGCATTGATGACAAATCCTTCAACGCCACTGCCTGGAAAGGCATCGAAGATGCTGTCGCCCAACTTGGCATCGAAGGCAAATACCTCGAGTCCAAAGAAGTCGCTGACTACGAAAAGAACCTGAACGCGTTCGTCGAAGAAAAATGCGACCTGATCATCACCGTCGGTTTCTTAATCGGCGATGCGACCAAAGCCACCGCTGAAGCCAACCCCGACATCAAGTTCTCCATCGTTGACTATGCTTACGACCCCGCTATCCCCAATGTCGTCGGTCAGGTGTTCAACACCGACGAAGCCGCCTTCCTGGCTGGCTATCTCGCCGCTGGCGTAACCAAGACCGGTAAGGTCGGTACCTTCGGCGGTCTGCCCATCCCCACCGTCACCATCTTCATGGATGGTTTCGCCAGGGGCGTTGCCAAGTACAACGAAGTCAAGGGTACGAACGTGGAAGTCCTCGGCTGGGATCCCGCCAATCCGGACTCCGGCCTCTTCAGCATGTCCTTCGATGACCAGCAGAAAGGCCGCGAACTCGCCGTCTCTCTGATGGACGAAGGCGCTGATATCATCATGCCCGTCGCCGGACCGGTTGGTTTGGGCGCAGCTGCCGCGATCAAAGAACGCGGGAACGCCTACCTCATCGGTGTCGACTCTGACTGGTTCCTGACCAGCCCCGAATACGCCGACATCACCCTGAGCTCCGTCATGAAACTGATGGATGCCACCACCATGCAGGTCATCAAATCCGTCATCGACGGCACCTTCCAGGGCGGCGTCGTGGTCGGTACCCTGGCGAATAATGGTGTTGCGCTCGCCCCGCTGCACAACCTCGAGAGCCTCGCTTCCGCGGAACTCCTGGCTGAAATCGAGCAGCTCAAGGCCGACATCATCGCTGGAACCCTTTCCGTTAAGTAAAGCACCCCACAGCAGTACCCGGCGGGCTGGCAAATTGCCAGCCCGCTTTTTCTATCCCCTGTGGTAAGATTAAGCATTAAATCTTCCTTTGAAAAGGGGTTTCCTATGGCTCCAATTCTTGAACTCAGGGGTATCACCAAACAATTCCCGGGCGTTCTCGCGAATGACCATATCGATTTAGCGCTGAACAAAGGGGAAATACTGGCGCTGCTGGGCGAAAACGGCGCGGGGAAATCCACCCTCATGAACATCCTGTATGGGCTCTATCAGCCCGATGAAGGCGAAATCCTGATTAACGGCGAACCCGTCAAGATTAACTCACCAACCGACGCCATCAATCAGGGCATCGGCATGGTCCACCAGCATTTCATGCTGATTCCGGTCTTCACCGTGACCGAGAACGTGATGCTTGGGGATGAATCCGTGAAAACCGGCGGCTTTTTGGACCGCCCCAAAGCTGCCCAGCGCATCCGGGAGATTTCCAGCAGTTACAAGCTGGAAGTGAACCCGGGCGATTACGTACGCGACCTGCCGGTCGGCGTTCAGCAGCGCGTGGAAATTATCAAGCTGCTCTACCGCAACGCGGAAATCCTGATTTTTGACGAGCCAACCGCCGTCCTGACCCCACAGGAAGCGGATGAACTTTTCAACATCATGCGCTCACTGGTGGCGCAAGGAAAGTCCATCATCTTCATCACGCACAAATTGCGCGAAGTGCTGGCAATCTCCGACCGCGTGCTGGTCATCCGGCGCGGAAAAGTGGTGGGCGAAACCACCCCGGAAGTCGCGGACAAGAACTCGCTGGCCGCCATGATGGTCGGGCGGGAAGTCAACCTGGTTGTCAAAAAGAAAGAAACTATCCCTGGTGATGTGGTTTGTTCTGTTCAGGACCTGGTCGTGGCGGATAAGTTCATGAACGTTGTCGTGGACGACGTCTCCCTGGACATCCGCGCGGGAGAAATCCTTGGGATTGCCGGCGTCCAGGGCAACGGCCAGACCGAGCTGGTGGAAGCAATCACGGGCCTGACCAAACTTGCCTCCGGCAGGATCACGCTGCTCGGGCAGGATATATCCAAGGCGGCTCCCCGCCGGATCACCGAGCTCGGTTCCGCCCACGTCCCGGAGGACCGCCAGGCGGACGGGTTGGTGCTGCCCTTCTCCGTGGCGGAAAACCTGGTCCTGTGCACATACCATCTCCAGCCCTTTTCCAGGGGCATTATCCTGCAGTACGATACGATTCTCAAGAATGCCGAAAAACTGATTCAGGATTTTGATATCCGCACCCCCAGCCCGCTCACTCCCGTGGGCTCGCTCTCCGGCGGCAACCAACAGAAAGTGATCATCGCGCGCGAGCTTTCCCGACCGATTCAGTTCCTGGTCGCCTCCCAGCCAACCCGCGGTCTGGATGTCGGCTCCATTGAATATATCCACAAACGTATCGAGCAGAAACGCGAGGAAGGCTGCGCGGTCTTGTTGGTCTCGCCTGAGTTAGACGAAATCATGGAGCTCTCGGACCGCATTGCCGTGATGTACCGCGGCAAGATTCTGGCAGTGGTCCAAAACAAAGGCGTCAGCAAGGAATATATCGGCCTGCTGATGGCCGGGGTGGTACCTGAAGAGCCGCTGCAGGTTTCCGAAGAAACTGAAATCGAAGCAACCCTTTAAGAGGTGGTCGCATGAGTGAAGCACAAGCAGAAAAGAAAGATTTAGGTCAGGCTCTCCTGAAAGAAATCAATCCGCCGCCCGAGGAAGAACACAAGAAAGGCTTCTGGAAGAGCATTTCCATTCCCGCGCTGGCTATCCTGACGGGCTTGCTTATCGGCGCGTTCATGATTGCAGCCACCAGCACAACCGTGTGGGCGGCTTTCGGTGAATCCATTTGGAGAGGTTTTGGCACAGCATTCAAGGAAATTGGGACAGCTTATCAGGCGCTCTTCACCGGCGCGCTCGGCGACCCGGTGCGCATCGTACGGGCTTTAGGCTCCGGCGACGCAAAGGAAATCCGCTCCGCGCTGAACCCATTCCTGGAAAGCCTGGTGCAGTCCACGCCATACATCTTCACCGGTCTGGCGGTGGCGGTCGGGTTCCGCAGCGGTTTGTTCAACATCGGCGTGGAGGGGCAGCTCTTCATCGGCGCCGCCGCGGCCACCTACGTGGGTTATGCCGTCACCGGCTTGCCCGGCTTCATCCACATGCCGCTGGCGCTGCTGGCCGGCGCACTCGGAGGCGCTTTTTGGGCGTTCATCCCCGGCTTCCTGAAAGCGAAAACGGGCGGGCATGAGGTGATTAACACGATTATGATGAACTGGATAGCCTTCCGCCTGACGGAATGGCTGCTATCCGGTCCAATGTCCCGGCCGGGCTCGGGCGGTATGCCCCTCAGCCCGCTCATCCAAAAGTCTGCCGAAATTCCGCAGTTCTTCCAGGCGCCAATTCGTTTCCACCTGGGTTTCTTCATCGCGCTGGCAGTCGCCTGGTTGATTAACTGGCTGCTCTTCAAAACCACCTGGGGCTTGAATCTGCGCACAGTCGGCACGAACCCGCGCGCGGCAAAATACGCCGGGTTGAGCACCACCAAATCCATCATCACCGCGATGCTCATTTCCGGCGGATTGGCCGGTATCGCCGGCGCGGTGCAAATTCTGGCGGTCAACCACAGCATGGCGCTCGGCCTTTCCTCCGGCTACGGCTTCGACAGCATCGCGCTGGCGTTGATTGGGAACAATACCCCGCTGGGCGTCATCCTGGCCTCGCTGCTCTTTGGGACCCTGCGCAACGGCGCCACGCGCATGATGGTGGTTTCCGCCATCCCGATTGACATCGTCGACGTCATCCAGGCCATTATCCTGATGTTTGTCGCGGCTCCCGCAATTATCCGGGCGATTTATCATCTCAAGCAGCCAAAAAAGGAAGAGACTACCATCTTCGTCAGCGGTTGGGGAGGTAAATGATGACCACTATAACGCAAACGATTAAGCACCGACGTATTTCGGAAATCACACCCGCTCGCAAAGTGAGCATGGGGATCGTTGAGATTCTCATCGGCATTCTGATTTACATCCTGTTTGCCGCCGCGCTTGCGCCGGAATTACAGACCACCTTTAATATGACTCCCGGCGGAATTAACGTTGGCACGATGGCCGATTGGGTCTTGCCCTCGCGCGCTACGCTGCTGGTATTCACGCTGATTTGCATCGGGATTGGCGCTTTCCAGCTCATCAAGGGTTTCGGACGCGCCACCAACGGCATGGTCGGCTTGTGCGGGCTGCTCTTTGTGATGGCATTCCTGATTTGGCAGGCCAGCGGAAAATCCCTGAACCTCTCGGGCATGCTTTCCAGCGCGGTGCTGTTGGCTGTGCCGATTACATTGGCAGCTTTCTCCGGCATCCTGGCGGAACGCTCCGGAACCATCAACATCGCCATCGAAGGGATGATGCTGATGTCCTCCATGTTCGCCGCCCTGATTGGCAGCCTCACCAACAGCGCGGTCCTCGGTCTGCTGGGCGGCGTGCTCTCCTCGGTCGCGCTGGCCATGCTGCATGCGGTGCTGTGCATCAAATACAAGATCAACCAGACGGTATCCGGCACGGTCATCAACATTTTCTCGGCTGGCATGACCGCCTTTATCTCGCAGAAATTCCTGCAGAAATACCAGAACCTGAACGCCCCGCCAATGCTCTCGCGCTTTCCGGTGCCGCTGCTCTCGCGCATCCCATTCATCGGGCCGATTGTATTCAACCAGAACCTTTTTGTGTACCTGATGCTCGTGATTTTGGTGGTGCTGCAGCTTGCGCTCTTCTCCACCCGCTGGGGACTCAGGCTGCGCTCGGTAGGAGAGCACCCCAAGGCCGCGGACACGCTCGGCATCGATGTCATTCGCACGCGCTACGTCGGCATGCTGCTGAGCGGCGTGGTGGCGGGCATTGCCGGAGCGTTCTTTACGCTTGGCTCCGTCGGGCGCTTTGATGAGGGTATGACCGCCGGGAAAGGCTTCATTGGCCTGGCTGCGATGATCTTCGGCAACTGGTACCCCTTTGGCGCGCTCGGGGCCGGCCTGCTCTTTGGCTTCGCGGACGCGATTGGCTCCAAACTCTCCCTGCTCGGAAGCGCCATTCCGCCCCAGGTCATGGGCATGGCGCCTTACCTGATTACTATGATTGTGCTGGCAGGCTTTATTGGGAAAGGACAGGCACCCGCTGCGGAGGGCAAGCCGTACGAAAAAGAGTAGCGTGTTCCATCACAGACGCCCCCGCCTTTGTGCGGGGGTGTTTTGTTCTGGTAGAACATTTGCATGACCTGTCAGTGAGCGGCAGCGCAACCCAACAGAACGTGGTCGTAGGTCGGGTGGAGCCGTAGGTCGGGTGGAGCGTCAGCGCAACCCGACAAAACATGCTCGTAGGTCGGGTGGAGCCGTAGGTCGGGTGGAGCGCCAGCGCAACCCGACAAAACATGCTCGTAGGTCGGGTGGAGCCGTAGGTCGGGTGAAGCGCCAGCGCAACCCGACAAAACGTGGTCGTAGGTCGGGTGGAGCCGTAGGTCGGGTGGAGCCGTAGGTCGGGTGGAGCCGTAGGTCGGGTGGAGCGCCAGCGCAACCCGACAAAACATGCTCGTAGGTCGGGTGGAGCCGTAGGTCGGGTGG
>DAONFX010000009.1:0-6946 GCA_035403825.1 Anaerolineaceae bacterium | reverse complement strand
CGCAACCCGACAAAACATGCTCGTAGGTCGGGTGGAGCCGTAGGTCGGGTGGAGCCGTAGGTCGGGTGAAGCGCCAGCGCAACCCGACAGACCGTGGTCGTAGGTCGGGTGGAACGCCAGCGCAACCCGACAAAACGTGATCGTAGGTCGGGTGGAGCCGTAGGTTGGGTGGAGCGCCAGCGCAACCCGACAAGTCGTAGGTCGGGTGGAGCCGTAGGTCGGGTGGAGCGCCAGCGCAACCCGACAAGCCTTGGCCAACGGCTTTGTGGAGCCGGCATTGGGTTCGGCCCCGCGCCGCTGCACCCAGCTTAAACGGCTTATTCTCCTGAGCGCCAGCCAAGGATCTGTTTTTCCCACAAGAGAGTCTTCCCATCGTTCAGAATGACACCCCCATTAACCCCATATTTTCTTGGGTTGTCAAAATCCTCCGGATTTATGCTTAACATCATGTTTCTCTGTTTCACAAGCTTTTCATCGGGTATGATTACTCCGCTAATAAGAAAATCGGATTGGAGATGAACCATGCAGTCTATTCATGTTGAGCACATCAGCAAACGCTTCGGGGATACGCAAGCTGTCAAAGATATATCCTTCGAAGTAGCGCCGGGGGAGATATTCGGTCTCCTGGGTCCCAACGGCTCCGGCAAAACCACCAGCATCCGCATCATCCTGGATATTTACCAACCAGACACCGGCTCGGTATCCATCCTTGGCGGCCCGATGAACGAAGCCAAAAAGAACCAGATTGGTTACCTGCCCGAAGAGCGGGGCTTGTATCAGGACATCCTGGTAGATAAATGTCTGGAATACCTTGCCACCCTGAAAGGCATGAGCCCACAGCAAATTAAACAAAAGCTGCCTGCCTACCTGGAGGAGTTCGACCTGAGCGCTCACAAAAAGAAAAAAGTCAAGGAACTGAGCAAGGGCATGCAGCAGAAAGCCCAACTGATTGCCACGCTGATCCACGACCCGCAAGTGATTATCATCGATGAGCCCTTTAGCTCGCTCGACCCGGTCAACACCCAATTGGTCAAAGACATCCTCAAACAACAGCGCGACGCCGGCAAAACGATCATCATGTGCACCCACCAGATGAACCAGGTGGAGCAGCTCTGCGATAAGATCGTGCTGGTCGACAAGGGCGAAGTGCTGCTTTACGGCGGTCTGCAGCAGATCTATGAAAGCTTCGCCACGGACGATGTGCGCATCAACACCAGCATGGAACTCCCCCCGGCAATCCCCGGGGTGCGGAAGATCGAACGGCTGAATACCATGACAAAACTTGAACCCCAGCCTGGCGTAAAACCGCAGGATATTCTGAACACGTTGGTTTCGCAAGGCATTCAGCTTAATGCTTTCGAGATCGCGGTGCCCTCTCTCGATGAAATCTTCATCAAGGTGGTAAAAAAAGGAGGGGCTGACGATGAGCAAGACCTTTGAGGTAGCCAAATACGAATATACCCACCATGTCGCCCGGCCGCGTTTCTGGATCGCGCTGCTCAGCGTGCCGGTGGGAATAGTCCTTGTCACGCTTTTCGCAGTTGCGGTTTCGCTCTCGTCGATGAGCAAGCTGCCGGTGGGCTACGTGGACGAAGCGAAGTTAATCACAATTCCCTTCACCGCCCCTGAAAAGCCGTCTTTGTTCGAGCCGGTCATCCCGATGATCCCCTTCAGCTCGGAGGAGGAAGCGCGCGCCTCAGCGGAACGCGGCGAAATCCAAGCCTACTTTGTTATCCCGGAAGGCTATGAATCGACTTTTCAGATCAAGTATTCCTTCAACGAACCGCTGACCAGCACAATCCGCGGCCAAATCCGCAGCCTGCTGAGCCAGAACCTTTTAGCCGGAATGGACATTCCCAACCAAGCCCGCCTCGAAGCCGGCAGCCTGTACACCTTGGTTTCCCTGGATGGAACCCGAAGCACAGGCGAGAACGAAATCTCCAAAATCCTCGTACCGCTGGTGGTGGGCCTGCTTTTTGTCATTGTCGTAATCTCAAGCGGCGGTTATCTGCTGCAGGCGGTGGTAGAGGAAAAAGAAAACCGCACCATCGAGATTATGGTGACATCAGTCTCCCCGAATGAATTGATGGCAGGCAAGATTATCGGAAACCTCAGCGTCGGTCTGACGCAAATCCTGTTCTGGGTGCTGCTCGCGGCAGTCTTTGTGCTCGCCCTGGGCGAGCGCATCCCCTTCCTGCGGGATTTGCAGATTTCGTGGCCGAATTTGCTGCTCAGCTTGCTTTTGCTGCTGCCCTGTTTTGTCTTCACCGCCGGGCTGATGGCAATCCTTGGCGCGACGGTGACGGATTCGCAGGAAGCTGCCCAGGTGACCGGTCTGGTTACCTTCCCCATCCTCATTCCGTATTACTTCTTCTCGGTGCTGATGATGCACCCGAACGGCGCTTTCGCGCGGGCGCTAAGTTACTTCCCGCTCAGCGCGCCCGTGGCGATGACCCTGCGTATGGCGTTCACGCAAGTGCCCATCTGGGAACTGGCGCTGGTCAGCGCGATGCTGGTGCTGTTTTCCGTGCTTGTCATCTGGCTGGCGGGTAAAGCTTTCCGCATGGGGATGCTGCAGTACTCCAGGCGCATCAAGCTCAGCCAGCTATTTAAGAAAGGAGGCGCGCAGTGAACAAAACCTGGAGCGTTTTCAGACATGAGTTCCTGACGACCATCAGCCGCCGTTCATTTCTCCTCACGCTTATCCTTGTCCCGCTCATTCCGGCGCTTGTGCTGTGGATCCTGGGCAGCTTGACCGAGTCGCAATCCCAAAGCCTCACGCAGGTGTTTACCGGCTCGCAAACCAACTCCGCCCTGCCTTACGGCGCGGTCGACCACAGCGGACTGGTGATGGAAGCCCCGGATTGGGTTACCGGCGGCAGCATTGTGCTCATCCCCTCCGCGGAAGAAGCCCGGCAGCAGCTGCAGGAAGGCAAGCTGAAAGGCTATTTCGAAATTTCACAGGACTACCTGCAAAGCGGCAAGGTCACCCTGGTCCGCGAAGACGTCAACCCGCTCACCGGCTTCGAGGACACCGCTGCGATGGAAAACCTGCTTACGTACAACTTACTCGGCAGGGACCAGGATATGTATCTTAAGTACACGAATCCGGTCTCGTTCGTGCTGGAAGAGGTCAACCCCGCCATTGCTGAAACGCGCGACACCGAAGATCCGCTCAACTTTTTTGTGCCTTACGGCGTCACGCTGTTCTTCTACATGATCGTGTTCATCACCTCCAGCATGCTGTTGAACACAGTTGGGAAGGATAAAGACAACCGGGTAATGGAAGTGCTGCTTTCCTCGGTAAAGCCCACCAACCTGTTTGCCGGCAAGCTGGCGGGTCTGGGGCTGGCCAGCCTGCTGCAGTTGGCGCTCTGGTTTGGCGCCGCGCTGGTGCTGCTGCGGGTAACCGGGCAGACTTTCTCCCTGCCGATAGCGATTAACCTTCCAGCCTCGCTCTACGCCTACGGAATCCTGTTCTTTATCGTCGGGTTCATCTTCTACGGCAGCTTGATGGCAGGCATCGGCGCGATGGCTCCCAACCTGCGCGAGGGCAGCCAGTCCACCTTTTTCGTGGCGCTGCCGCTCATTCTGACGCTGGTAGCAATCAACAGCCTGATCCAAAAACCCCACGGCGGGTTGGCAACCCTGCTCAGCCTGCTTCCTCCCACCGCGCCTGTCGCGATGATGACCCGCCTGACAATCGGCGGCGTGCCAGGCTGGCAAATAGGGTTGGCGCTGGGGCTTTTGGCGCTGACCGACTTCTTCCTGGTTAAAGGCGTATCGAACCTATTCCGCTCGCAAAACCTGCTTACCGGCAGTAAATTCTCCTTCAAGCTCTTTTTGCGCGAACTGGTGCGCAGATAAGCCCGCCTGTTTGTGCTCCAACCCCGCCCTTTCGGGCGGGGTTTTTCGTCAGCCCGGCAGAACCGCGTTTCCCAGGGGTGATTGAACCTGCACCGCTGCACGCTTTTTTACCTGGACATTGCAACCATCCGCCTGGCCTCGAATAAGCTGCCTTTCCCCCGGACCTGCGCCGCTCAAACGCGCATCCTGAATCAGAGCTGGCGGGTTAATCCTCAAGCGCGGGGGGGAAAAAAGCGCGTATGTCCCTACTTTGTGGAAGCAAAAAAGAGAAAATAATCCAAAGACGCAGCTCAGGCCCTGCGCTCCCACACAATGAATTTACACCATAGACAGAGACGCTAACCTGCGCTCCCCATAAGGCAGAAAAGCCGTGGCAATAGAACCGGACCATACCCGTTAAATATGGTTGAGGCTGGCAGGCTGTAGGCTGGCGGCCCGCAGCGCTGACTCTTCCTTGCTTGCGCGGACCGGCTTCCGGGCTCCGCGCTTCTTCGCCGCCTGGAGCGAGAGCAGCAACGGCGCGTTTCGGCGCGCAGCACAGTACCCGGCGCGCTGGCTAATTGCCAGCCCGCTTTTCTATCCCCTGTGGTAGGTTGGGTGCTCAATCTTCCTTTGAAAAGGGGTTTTCCCATGGCTCCAATTCTTGAACTCAGCGGACGCTCGCGGCTCGGAGGCGGATGACATCCTGCATCTGTTCATGTCCGTGCGCATTTGCTAAACCCATGTTTCCTCGCGAGCTCCTTTCTCGTGAGTCTGAAGGCTTCCCTGATGAAAAGAACTGCCAAAATCGAGCGCAATTCCGCGCTCAAAAGTACCTCGCCGATATCGGGTCTGACTTGACAAATTTGGCTGAAGCTCTACAATAGAAAATCATGCGCCTGTTACAGGGAATTTCGCGCTGGATGGAGTTCTACATGAATAAAAAAGCAATTTCGAGCGTATTTTTCTCCGCTGTGATGATTTCAATGCTGCTGCTTTCGGCTTGCTCCAAGAGCACCCCTACCCCCAGCCCCGACCAGATTATGACCAGCATTGCCCAGACCGTAGAGGTGGATTTTACGCGCACAGCCATCGCCCGCCCGACGGATACCCCCACACCGCTGCCAACCCCGACTTACACCCCCGTTCCGCCCACGGCCACATTCCCGCCGACCAACACGCCGGCTGCCGGCGCCACCGCCACCGCTGTTCCCGGCGGGCGAGACGCAGGCGTGTGGGTCTCCAGCAATCCGGCGGACAATTCCAATATTACGGCCGGGCTGCCCTTTGATGTGGTCCTGACTCTGATGAACACCGGCACCACAACCTGGACCAGCGCCTATGCGATTAAGTTCATCAGCGGCGACCGGCTTGGCGCCAGCGAAACCATAAGCATGCCCTACGAAGTGCCGCCCAGCAAGACCGTCACCTTCACCATGAAGTTCACCGCGCCGTCAACTGCCGGAAAGGTGCGCGGCGATTGGGCCATCGTCAACGCGGCAGGCACGTCCTTCTCCAGCTTCTATTTTGAATACAACATTGTGACGCCTTAAGCTGCCCTTAGTGGAGCGCGCCATGCCACTGGAAGCAGAAATCAAAGCCGAGGCCCTCAAGCTCGGCTTTGTTGTTTGCGGCATCGCCCGCCTGGCACAGCCGGAAACCTACCCTGCGTTTCAGGGCTGGATTGAGGCGGGCTGCCACGCCGGGATGGTTTACCTCGCCAGACCCGAAAGCTTGAACGCGCGCGCCGACCCCGCCAGCCTCCTGCCCGAAAGCCGCTCCGTCATTTGCGTGGGTTTGCCCTACCCCGCGCCTATGCCGCCTGCTGAGGACGCCCCGAACGGAAGAGGTCTCATCGCGGCTTACGCGCTGCAGCCAGACTATCACAAAGTGGTCAGGGATAAACTGGAACTACTGGGCGCGCGCCTTTCGGAGCTGGCTCAGCGCGCTGTGAAGCAGCGGGCTTGCGTGGACAGCGCGCCGATGCTTGAAAAGGACTTTGCCAGGCAGGCTGGCCTGGGCTGGGTCGGGCGCAATTCGCTCTTGAGTGCGCCCGGTTACGGCTCTTACTTGTATCTTGGGGAGCTGCTGACCGACCTGGAACTGACCCCCGATTCAGCGCTCCCGGGCGACCCATGCCGGAACTGTAATTTATGCGTGGACGCCTGCCCCACCCATGCGCTGCGCCCCAACCGCTCCGTGGATGCCCGCCGCTGTCTGAGTTACCTGACTATCGAACACCGCGGAGCCATACCAGCGGAGCTGCGCCCCACGCTCGGGCGGCGAGTCTTCGGGTGCGATACCTGCCAGAGCGTCTGCCCGCTCAATCAGGGGGGCTTAGGCGCCGCTTCGGCCCAAGCGCTAATTTCAGCATCTCCGGATCTGTTAGAAGAGTTTTCCTTAGACGCAGCGGCATGGAAAGCGCGCTACAAGGGCATTCCAGTGCTGCGCGCAAAGTACGCGGGTTACCGGCGGAATCTGGCGGTCGCGATGGCGAACGACCAAACCCCGGGGGCTGAACAAGCCTTGCGAGACGCGCTGGAGGAGGAGTTACCGCCGGATTTGCGCGAGACCTTCCTCTGGGCGTTGGAGAAGCTGAACCGGGCTGAGGCAGGGGTTTAGGCCGGAACGGCTGATATGCTGCCATCCCATGAGGGCTCGAAGGGATGTCAGGACGCGCGTTTCCTGCTTTGCGTCACTTCATCGATCCTACGAATATGCGCCGCTTCTGGAGTAAGGCGAAGCCCTCTGCATATAACCTGACAAATCCTGCCGGGTAATCGACCTGGGATACTTCGCCCGAATTGGCAGTTCCAAGAAGGCAGACTGCAAACGAACAGGAAGAAAAGCCCCTCATCAGCCTCGTATCCCCAGGAGAAGTTTTCGAAGATAACCTCGTTCGACAGTTAATTCACCTTCCTGTTGGAAGAAGATACCCGTAGAGACGGGGGCTTTCCCAAAAGTCGGACGGCCCTTATAAATTTCCCACCCCGCGTCCGTTTTATAGGAGTTTACGAATTTGCGCTGTCAAAACGAGGCACATCCCAGGCCCGTTCTCCCACTTTGAGCTGTCCAAAAAGGAAAACCCGTTCCGGGTGGA
>DAONFX010000008.1:0-42203 GCA_035403825.1 Anaerolineaceae bacterium | reverse complement strand
GGTTCCGGGTTTGCCCTGACGGGTACAGGCAAATCCCAGCCTCGCCATGTTTTCGTTTAAATTCCGGAAGATTGGTTCCGGGTTTGCCCTGACGGGTACAGGCAAATCCCAGCCTCGCCATGTTTTCGGTTAATGCGCAAAAAAGACTTGATACCAGTTTCCCCTACTCTGCGCTCTGCGGACTGCTCAGATTCCAGCCTCTCTTCAGATAAATGGTCAGAAGCGGTTTTTTTCTGGTTAACCCTTTCCTTTAGCCTGCAGTCAAAAGCTATTCCAGTGAAACTATCGTCACGCTGCTTGCCCGGGGTGCCTGGCATCGTAATCACGCCAGAACTCGTCGCATTTTTTCTTCCAATCCTCAGGGCGTAGATCACCCCCGAACTTTTTGCCGGCTGTAGCCAGGGATATCTTACTGATGTAATCGCGATAGGCATCAACTGACCGGTCTTTAGGTTGCATTAAATAAGAAATATCAATTCTCCGTTTCATCGGAAACCACCTTTTTGTGTTTTACCAGCCATCGTCAAGAATCTCGAAGGGATCCAATACCACACTTACGAAGACATTAACATGAGAGCGTAAACGATTTGGAAAAACGGTTAGCAGACCTATTCATAGTATAGTGAAATTCAAATGGAGAACAAAGCAATTTTCCAGCACTGCGCCGGAGGGAAGGACAAAACCTCAGGCACTCCTTCAGAATTCTCGTCCGCCATTCGCCTGGGAAGGTCTCTGCGCTGAACTGGTGTGGGGTGTGCATTGCCAATCCTTTCGGAATTCTTACCGCGCAAAGCTGTTGGGCAGCTTCAGGCTAGCGTTTCGCGATGCAGAGTTGGGATTTTGCCCGGTCCGCCCCGCAAACGCCAGGAAGAGAAAAACGTTTTCTTTCGAACAGTTCAAGAGGTTGCGCTGTATCGGATGAAATATTCAAGCTTTCATTCAGACCAGGCGATAATATACCTCCGCTCAATAATCAAATGTGTCCGTGGATTACAATGCTGGACTGCGAAGCCAGAATTCGCCGGAGGTTATGGAAATCCTCGGGGAAAAACACCTTTACATTCGCCTGTCGATGGATTTTCGAAGGACCGGGAGCCGCGCTTCAGGGATAAACTCAAGCCCGCGCCCTTCTAAGCCGGCCAGAGCGCAGCGATGTGTCGGAACACCAGTTGACAATCTGTTGAACAGCTTGTATTCCCATAAAAAACCTTTTGACAAAATAAAAAAACTGTAGTAATATTTCAAAGTTGTATATGGTAGTTTGCTATTCAAAGTGCTTGTCATCCGGCAGTAAACCCCCATTTATCAAATCACACTTTTTTTATATATAGAGAGGATCAGTACATAATGTCAGAACGTGAAGTTGGAACCGTCAAATGGTTCAATAGTGAAAAAGGTTTTGGGTTCATAGCCCGCAATTCCGGCGGTAAAGACGTCTTCGTGCACTACAGCGCCATCATTTCCGATGGTTTCAAGACCCTGCAGGAAAATCAGTCTGTTGAATTCACCGTTGCCCAGGGCGCAAAAGGCCCCCAGGCGCAGGATGTAAAGGTCCTCTAGACCTCCATAACCAAGATTCCCAAAGGGCTGACCGTCAGGTCAGCTTTTTGTTTTAACCCGATAGGAAGCTGCCCTTCTCTTTCACCGTTTCCTTTCCCATTGCTCCAATCCCGAGCCCTGCGTGCGTTCTGCTCACAATCCGCTTCGCTTACATCCCAAACCGCGCCGTTAAGTACGCTAAGGCACGCCTGGAATATCCCTATGTTCTATTATCGCTCAACCTGCGCTTGAAAATCAATAAATCAGAATGTATAGCAACTATCGTCCACCGTCTGGGATTTGGATTCCGATAAACACAACACGTCTATCCACTGTCGCATTTTGTGTTTCAATTCTGTTGACTTTGTTTTTGCTGCTGAGCGTCGTCAAGCTTGCTTCTGCTGATCCGGAAGAGAAAGTGAGCATTTGCCATGTTACAGGAAATGGCAATGAGATTACCCTGACGCTCGGTGAGGCGGCGCTGAAAGGTCATTTCAATGGGGATGGCACCCCTCGCGAAGGGGGTTTGCGCGACTATTGGGCCGATTGCGGTAGGACAGAATCAGCACAAAATTTCATCGCATGCCGCTTAGGTCCCACAAGCTTAAAGCGCATTGATACTCCATAGCGCCGACGCATGCCGTTTGCACACAGGCAAGGGACAGCCCTTCCTGGCAGCGAAGGCTCGGGCGGCGCCAGACTTCCACGATTGAGGAGCGTCTTTGGGGGCTGCCCGGCATGCCTTGCTTTCGTGTTCCGATGATGGCCCGGGCTTGGTATTAACAATCCAGGTGTTGATCATCCGTAGGCAGCCAAAGACACTGGCCGGCATGCTGGCCTATCGCTTTTTCCGCGTTGGGTCAGCTGCCAACATGAGGAAGCTCACACGCCGCCCAACCCCGGATGAACCAGCTCCGGGGAACTTGATCGGGTTTCTGAAGAAAAGGGAGCAGTCATGCCAGGCGCAGCTGGAAATCGAATGATTCAGAGTAGGTTTTCAGACCCTGGAATGTTACATCATCGCAGGCGGGCGCTCCAGTTTTCAGCCCGGCTTGGGATGATATAATCTAATCACCACAAATTCTGAGGTGATTATGTCCGATACGATTACTTTGCAGGAAATTGATTCTGCGGCCGCGTGCGTGCGCGGTCGGATTTCCATCCAGCCCCAAATCGCGCTCATTCTGGGCTCCGGGTTGGGCCCTTTGGCGGATGAAGTTGAAAGCCCTGCGATTATACCCACTAACGAAATCCCGAACTGGCCTGTCTCTACCGTCCAGGGGCACAAAGGACGTCTGGTGATCGGCCGGCTGATGGGAAAACCCATTCTCGTGCTTCAGGGGCGCGCGCATTACTACGAAGGCTACAGCATGCCGCGTATCGGGCTGCCTGTGCGCGTGATGCAGCGCCTGGGCGTTAAAACCGTCGTGCTGACGAACGCGGCCGGCGGTATCAATCCGGATTTTTACGCCGGTGACCTGATGTTGATTACGGACCATCTCTCCCTCTTGCCCATGACCGGACCTAATCCCCTGCGCGGACCCAACCTGGACGAATTCGGCCCCCGCTTTCCGGATATGAGCCAGGTATACGATAAAGAGCTGCTCAGGCTCGCGCAGGAGGTTTCCGACGGTCAGCAGTTAAATGTGCGGCGCGGTGTGTATGCCGGGCTGTCCGGCCCTTCGTTCGAAACTCCGGCGGACTGCCGTTTCCTGCGCCTGGCTGGCGCGGACGCGGTGGGGATGTCCACGGTGCCTGAGGCTATCGTCGCGCGGCACGGGAATTTGCGCGTATTGGGTATTTCCGGGATTTCAAACAAAATCGATATCAACGGGAACAACGTCGCTTCGCATGAGGAAGTGTTGGAAGCCGGGAAAGTCATCGTGCCAAAGCTCAGCGCGCTTATCAAAGGCGTACTTGCCAGGTTGTAGCCTTGGGTCTCGCGGAAACCACAGCGCGGCAACCTGATTGTCAGCAATATAAATGGATGCAATCGTAAAATTCCTCGCGGACCTGGAAGTCCCAATTTATCTGATTCTCGGCGTCGTCGCGGTGATTTATTTGCGCAGGCTCGCGCTTGCGCTGGACGAACGCAAAAGCTCTATTTTCGGTCTGGAGCGCGAAGCCGCCCAGACAAAAGTCGTCTCCGCCGCGACCGTGATGATTCTGGTGGCGCTGCTCGCCGTGGGTGAATTTATCGTGGCAACTTTTTTGGCCGGAGAACTGGCGCAGCAGCCGCTTTACGCCACGCCGACCATCGCGGTGCTGACGACCCCGACAACCACGCTGCTGCCTGCTGCCGTGCCCACCGATGCCACGCCGACGCCGACGCCTTACCCGCAGGCACAAATTGAGGGGATTGAGAGCAACTGCCAGGCAGAGGTTCTGGAGATTTCTGAACCCAAACATGGGGATGAGGTCAGCGGCGTGGTGGAATTGATAGGCTCTGTGAATACTCCGAATTTTGGTTCCTATGAGTACGAGTATTCCGTGATGGGGCAGCCAAACTGGCAGACGATTGCAGCCGGCAGCGGCACGCGCGTGCAGTCCAGTCTGGGTTTCTGGTACACGACCGACCTCGAGCCGGGAGATTACCTGCTCAGGCTGGTCGCGCTGGATAACCAGGGCGAAAGAACAGCGGCATGCGTGATTGTCGTCAAGGTTAGCGCGCCGCAGGAATAGAGGAAACGATTAGCATGGCAGAATTGGAAATAAAGGCAGCTCGGCAGGCGGATTTGGACCGCATGCTTGGGTTAAACCATCACTCGAGCAGCGAATATGCCTATAAATTAGAGCTGACCAACGAAAAAGGTATTTTTACGCACAGTTTTCAGCGAGTCTTCTTACCCCGCGCGGTCAATATCAAATACCCCAAGGATGAAACAGCGCTGATTAATTCCTGGGGCGAAGCCAGCGCGATTTTTGTCGGGTTGGTGCTGGGCGAGCTGATTGCTTATGTGGCGCTCGAAACGGGGCGCATTAAAGATACCGCGCGCGTTACCGATTTGGTCGTCGCACCGGTCATGCGCCGCAAGGGCGTTGGCAGCGGCATTCTTTTGGCTTGCGAAGGCTGGGCGCACGACCAGAAGGCCCGCCGAATTCTCATGGAAATCCAGATGCGCAACGATCCCGCCATCCAGATGGTGCAAAAGCTGGGCTATCAGATGTGCGGCTATCTGGACCAGTACTTCCCGAATCACGATACGGCTTTGTTCTTCGACAAACCTATAAGCTGATGATATTATCGCTTCTCACAGGCGCACCTATGCTTACGCTTACTGGCATCCTGAAAATAATCGCGCAAATCCTGAATGCGGGCGTGGCCATCACCGCCATTGCGCTGGCGATGTATGCCCTCAGCTTCAACTTCCGCGATAACACCGCCCGGACTTTCATGATTCTTTTGGCGCTGGTGGCAGTCGTTTTCAGCAGCGATACGATTGCCAACATCTCCAACAGCCCCGCGATTATTCAGGCCTGGCTGCAGCTGCGCTGGGCAGCTATGGCTTTTCTGCCGGCAGCCTACTTCTACTTCTCCGATGCCCTGCTGACTCTTACCGGCCGACCCAGCCGCGGAAGGCGCACGTGGCTGGTGCGCATCTTTATGCTCATTTCCCTGGCGTGGGCGGTGCTCATCCCGCTGCGCATCACCGTAGGCCCTTTAGCAGACCAGGCTAATCCTGTGGCATATCTGCAAACCGGACCGGTTTCCGTAGCATTTGGTGTGTACTATCTGGCTGTGCTTGCGCTCTCATTCTACAACCTGGCCCGGGCAGTCTTACGCAGCAATACCACCACCACCCGCCGGCGGCTTTTTTACCTGTTCATCGGCGCCAGCGCTCCAGCGGTCACCTGCGTGCTCTACCTCTTTCACGGCAGCGCGCTTTTTGCCTACAATCCGGTTTTTTTCTGGGGGCTGACCATCATTGGAGCGATTCTCACCGGCATTTCGCTGGTGGTGATTGCTTATGTCGTGTCCTTTTTCGGATTGAATTGGACCGACCGCGCTATCAAGAGCCGCTTGTTCCGCTGGTTGATGCGCGGACCTTTTGTGGCGATGGTGACGCTCGGCGCGACCACCGTTGTGCGCCGCTATGGGTTGACGCTGGGCGACCCGTACATACCGTATGTGCCTGTCGTGATGGTTGGAACCATCCTGCTGTTGGAATACTTCATTACCCTGCTCGCTCCAGGCCTTGAGAAACCGCTGTTCTTTGGCGCGGACCGCGAAGACCTGAGCCTCATCCGCACGCTGGAAGAACGCATGCTGACCGAAAAAGACCTGGACCAGTTCCTGGAAATCATCGCGGCTTCCATTTGCGACCAACTGCAGGTGCGCGGCGCGTTCATCGCCGTGGTGGAAAACGGCACGATAGACTATATTATTCACGCTGGCGACCGGCACATCCTGGATAAGCTGCCTGAAACGGACACTCTCCTCCGCACGGTACAGGCTGAGCGGAAGGACCCGCGGGAAATGCTCACTTTTGAGTCCTTCAGGCTTATCCCTCTGGCTTATCAGCAGGATATCGAGCAAACCCGCCTTTTTGGGGTATGCGGCTTTCCAGCTGAAGTCACGGATACATTTTTCCCTGAGCAGCTGAGCGCGGTGAGGCTTTTAGCAGACCGCGCCACCCTGGCGCTGAAAGACCGCGCGCTGCAGCTGCAGGTGCTGAACTCGCTTTCTGTGCTGCAGCCGGAGGTAGATTATATCCAGGAACTTATTGCCAGCTCCAGCTATAACCAGAAGGGCATTTATCGCAACGGCAGCACGCAGGTGCCCGGCGAATTAACGGATTGGGTCAAGGACGCGCTTACGCATTATTGGGGCGGTCCAAAATTGACGAACAACCCGCTCCTGAATTTACGTCTGGTTGAAAATGCCAGCGAAAACTACGACGGCAGCAAGGCCAACGCGCTGCGGGCAGTCCTGAAACAGGCAATAGAGCATATCAAGCCGGAAGGGGAACGCAAATTCACCAGCGACTGGATTCTTTACAATATTCTGGACCTGAAATTTATCCAGGGGGAAAAAGTGCGCGAGGTGGCGCGCAAATTGGCGATGTCCGAAGCCGACCTCTACCGCAAGCAGCGCGTAGCGCTGGAAAGCGTCGCCAGAATTATCATGCGCCAGGAAGCCGAAACAGCTGCCGGGGAAAAACAACCGGAAACTGACTCAGAAGCTCCTGCAAGCGCTTCCGGGGACGCACTCTGAGGCATAGAAATTGCAACCTTTTTTCCCTGGAAAGCAGACATTCTTGCCTGGAGTTAACGCGTGAGCCCTACAAAAGCAAAAGCATCTGAGACAAAAAATGGCGGCAGCCCCGCGCGCGAACACAGCCCATCTGCCGCGCAAAGCCCCGCGCCAAAACCCGGGAATAAAGGATGGTTCGACCCTTCCAGTATTGGTTGGGATTTGGTTGGGGTGCTGTTGCTGGCGCTTGGTTTTGTACTGCTGCTGGCTGTCTTGGGTTTCACTCGCGGCACAATCCTGGACCTGATCCTTGGGGCTGCCCGGCGTTGGTTCGGTTTGGGCAGGTACCTGCTGCCGCTGGCGTTTTTGGCGGGCGGGTGGCTGCTGCTTCTGTGGCGTAAAAACGAGCACAGTTCCGTCTCCGCCGGTCGGGTCGTTCTGGTGGAGCTTGGACTGCTTTTTCTGTTGGGCGCGCTTTCCGCGTTTACCAGAGAAACTGTGTTGGAAATTGAAGCGGGCACCAGCCTGGGCGGCAGCACAGGTTGGGGGCTGGCTCACCCGCTCGCAGGTCTGGTCGGTTCGTTTGGCGCGGGCATCCTGCTTGGGCTGCTCAGCCTGCTGTTCCTGCTTTATGGCTTGAACTTTTTTAGACGCATCGAAGCCTGGGCGCGCGCTCGGGTGGGCGCAGCGCCGTCTGCCTCTGAAACGCCCGCGCCCGTGCTCGAGACAAGCGGCCGCACCCGCACGGCGGAGCAGCCCCGTCAGACGCCCGCGAAAGAGGTTAAGACTCAGCAAACACTGCCATTGACCTACCAGAAAGTGACGAAAGAGACTATTCCGGAAAAACCGCCAGAAGCTCCGCTCAGCCGACCCGATGTGCTTCCACCGCTATCCCTGTTGGAAACAGAGAAGCCTGCTGTGGTCAACGAAGCAGCCATTCAGATGAACGCCGCCATCCTGGAGAGAACGCTGGGTGAATTTGGCATTCCCGCCAAAGTCGTCGGACACCGCGTCGGGCCGGCGATTACCCAATTTGCGCTGGAGCCTGGCTATATCGAAAAGAACGGCAGCCCGGAAGAACGTCAAAAAGTGCGCGTCTCCAAGATTTCCAACCTCTCGCGGGATTTAGCCCTCGCGCTGAAAGCGGAACGGCTGCGCATAGAGGCGCCAGTGCCGGGGAAATCCTATGTGGGCATCGAAGTGCCGAACGCTGTGCATACGATCGTAAAGCTGCGGCCCATTCTGGAATCGGAACAGTTCCAGCGGGTAAACGCCCCCCTGGCATTCCCGCTGGGGAAAGATGTTTCCGGCGCGCCCATAGTGGCTGACCTGGCTGTGATGCCGCATTTGCTCATTGCTGGCACCACCAATTCCGGCAAATCCATTTGCATCGCCGCGCTTACTGTCTGCCTGGTGATGAACAACAAACCCGAAAATTTGCGCCTGGTGATGATTGACCCGAAGCGCGTGGAACTGACCCGCTTTAACGGCTTGCCGCATTTGTTAGGTCCGGTGGAGACCGACCTGGAGCGCATCCAGAGCCTCCTGCGTTGGGCTGTGGGGGAAATGGAAGCGCGCTACAAGATTTTGGAAGAAGCGCACTCCCGCAACCTGGACTCGTACAACGCGCGTATGACCCACAGCGGAAAACCGACCTTACCGCGCATTGTGATTTTGATCGACGAGCTGGCGGACCTGATGCTCGCGGCTCCGGAAGAAACAGACCGCGCGCTAGTGCGCCTGGCGCAAAAAGCGCGCGCCGTTGGTATTCATTTGGTCGTCGCCACGCAAAGGCCCAGCGTGGATGTCATCACCGGCAGCATCAAAGCCAACTTCCCGGCCAGAATTGGCTTCACCGTGGCCTCCCTGATGGATTCGCGCGTGATTCTGGATTCTCCCGGCGCGGAAACCCTGCTCGGTAAAGGGGACATGCTTTTCCTGAACCCGCTCACCGGACAGCTTGAGCGTTCGCAGGGTGTGTACGTAAGCGATGGGGAAATCCGCCGCGTCATCGCCTGGTGGCAGCAGCAGACGGGAGGCGCGGAAAAGAAAACCGCCCCGGCAAAGGAAAGCCCGGCTGTGAATGAAGGGCCGGCTTCACCCTGGGAGCAGCAAGTGAGCGAGGATTCCGAGGACAGCGACGAAACACTGGTTAAGCAAGCTGTGGAAGTGCTGCGGCGCACAAAAAGGGCCAGCGCGTCTTTCTTGCAAAGGCAGCTGCACCTCAGTTATCCCCGGGCTGCCTGGTTGGTGGATGAACTGGAAAACCGCGGCATTATCGGACCAGCGCAAAGCGGCGGGAAAAACCGTCAGATCCTGCTGGATGAGAATGCTGACGAGACCGATGAAGCGGTTGAATAGCCTTTCGAGTGAGCGCGCATGAATGAACAGAAAACAAATCAGAAATCCTTCGAATTCCTGCTGCGAAAAACTTTCAGCGGAATTTTGGATGGGATTGCGGGCTTTCTGCTTGGTTTGGGGTTGAAACCCAATCACATCACACTGGCAGGTCTTTGCGGGAATGTTGTGGCGGCGTTGCTGATTGGCAGCGGGCACCTGGTATGGGGGGGAGTGACAGCCGCCCTGATGGGTCCGCTGGATGCGGTGGACGGCGCCATGGCACGTAAACTGGGAACGCCCACCCGTTTTGGCGGCTTTCTGGATTCCGTTATCGACCGCTATGATGAACTTTTGCTCTTGGGCGGCGTGCTGGTCTTTTTTACCCGCGAAGCGAATACGGCCGGTATTTACCTCACCTACGCCGCGGCTGCCGGCTCGGTATTGGTCTCGTACATGCGCGCGCGCGCCGAAGCCCTGGGTTTTGACGGAAAAGTGGGCTTACTGACCCGCGTAGAACGTTACATCATTTTGGTTATCGGTCTACTGTTGAATTTGACGATTTATTCTGTTGGTATAATTGCTGTCTTAGGAAATGCAACCGCTATCCAGCGTCTTTTTTATGTCAAAAAACAAACCGGCGAAAACACCCGCCGGGAATAATTGCAAAGGACTTTATTATGCCGCAAGGATTTCAGATAGGACCGCTCACAATTCGATATTACGCCCTGATCATTCTGGCTGGCGCGCTTTTAGGGGCCTGGCTTGCCTCCGTGGAGGCCAGGCGCCGCGATAAAGACGGCAACCTGGTATGGGATATTTTGCCCTGGCTGCTGGTCGGCGGGATTATTGGCGCACGGCTCTGGCATGTGTTCACGCCGTCCGCTTCCAACATCGCCATGGGGCTGACCACCAAATACTACCTTACCCATCCGCTTCAAATCCTGATGATTTGGAACGGCGGACTGGGAATTCCAGGTGGAATCATTGGTGGAGGACTGGCGTTGTTGATTTATTGCAAGGTGACCAAACAAAGTTTCCTCGAGTGGGCGGATATTATCAGCCCGGGGCTGCTTGTCGGGCAAGCCGTCGGGCGCTGGGGCAATTTTGTTAACCAGGAACTCTACGGCAGTCCATCCAACCTTCCCTGGGCAATAACCATTGACCCGCTTTACAGGCTGGATGGATTTAAGGAGGTTTCGAAATACCACCCTCTCTTCCTTTACGAGTCGGTCTTGAACCTGCTTGCCGCTGGAATCCTGCTCTTTGTGGGGCGAAAGTACAAAAACAAGCTGTACCGCGGTGATATTTTCCTGCTCTATCTGGTGCTATATCCGGTCATACGCTTTGGGTTGGAGTTCTTGCGTCTGGATCCTTCTCCTGTGGCTGGGTTTAACATTAACCAGACTGTGATGGGCATTGTGGCCCTGCTCTCTGTCGCGCTGTTGGTCCTCCGCCATACGATCCGCCGACCAAAAGCTGTACAGGAACTCGAGACTGAAGGCATTGATATTTCGGATATGCAGACAGTCGCCATTGAAGAAGCCGGGTTGGAATCCGATACCGCTGCCCTGGGGGATGACGGGCTGGAACCGGTTCAGGGGGATGCTGGTCTGGAGGGTCCGTTTGAGCCTCTGACTGACATGACGGAAGAGGCCCCCCAGATTGAACCGGAAGGTTCGAACGCTGAGGATGAAACCCACTTCCCTGAAGATTAAATACAAGCTTTGGTAATTGAAGCCTCCGGAATTTCCGGAGGCTTTTTTCGAAGATTCACCGCACGGAATTAAAGTGCGGTAAAATTTAACATTACTGGCATAGCGCGGCGCAGAGAACGCACAGGCCATCTCGGCGGCGTGACGGAGGCAAAAGATGAACATTGATGAACAGGTCGAATATCTCATGCAGGGTGCGGACTACGGCGACACGGCCGTGGAACAAGCCATGGCGGTGGAACTGCGCGAACGCTTGATTGAAGCCGGGCGCGAAGGCCGCCCGCTGCAGGTCTATTGCGGTTACGACCCAACCTCCACCGATTTACACCTTGGACATACCGTCACCATGCGCAAGCTGCGCCAATTTCAGGAGCTGGGGCACGAAGTGACCTTCCTGATTGGCAACTTTACCTCCCTTATCGGCGACCCTTCCGACAAGGACAAGCTGCGCCCGCAGATGAGCACCGAGAAAGTCATGCACAATGCCGAGACCTACGCGGAGCAGGCTTTCCGCGTGCTCGACCCTGAGAGAACCAAGGTGCGTTACAACTCTGAATGGCTGTCCAGGCTGACGATGGAGGATTTGTTTCGTCTCGCTTCCAATTTCACAGTCCAGCAATTCCTGACCCGCGATAACTTCCGCAAGCGCTGGGATAACGCCGAGCCGATTTACCTGCACGAATTTTTTTACTCGCTGATGCAGGGTTACGACGCGCATCACTTGAACGCGGATGTGCAGGTCGGCGGGTCTGACCAGTTATTCAACATCATGACCGCTGCCCGCAAACTGATGACTTTCTTCGGGCAGAAACCGAACATCGGCATCATCCTGGGCATCCTGCCCGGCACAGACGGCGAAGTGCGCATGAGCAAATCGCTGGGCAACCACATCCCACTGAACACCAGCGCCGAGGATATGTACGGCAAAGTGATGAGCATCCCCGACAAAGTCATGCCCGTTTACGCACGCCTGGCGACGGATTGGCCGCCGGAAACGCTGAACCACTTCCTGACTGCTTTGGAAAGCAACAGCATGCACCCCCGCGATGCCAAAATGAAACTGGCGCGCGGCATTACCGCGGTGTTCTACGGGGAAGAGGCGGCCGAAAGCGCGCAAAATCAGTTCATTGCCATGTTCCAGAAGGGCGATGCCCCGGACGAGATGCCAGAATACCGGCTCGCAGGCGCGGAGAATTTGTTGGAAGTCATGGTGAAAAACAAGCTGGCGCAGAGCCGAAACCAGGCGAGAAGGCTGGTAGAGCAGCAGGGCGTGAAAATAGACGGCATAACCGTCGGGGATGTAACCCTGATTATTGACCAACCTTGTATCTTACAGGTCGGCAAACGCCATTACCTGCGTATCCTGCGTTGAGATTTCAGGGCGTCATCAGAGTCAGGAGCTGACTTCCGATTTGCTGGCTGAGGGCCGGTTCGCTGCCCTCAATCGCAACCGCGATTGCCAGTGGGACGCCGACCCACTGCGGGGTGCTGCCGCCGATATACCAGGTTAGCGTTTCGCCGCTTTCCAGTGCGGCATGCCCGTTCAGATACCAGATAGATTGGGATTCCGCCAGGAACTGGTTGCGAAGCTGCAGTGCCAGGTCGCTATTGAAGACCTCCAGCGCTGAAGTGTTCCCACCAAAAGCTACCCAGGCGCCGTTTTCGGACTGATAGCTGTTTACCAACTTCGGGGTGGGCTGCAGACCGTCATTAGTGAGGGCGGCTGCCATGAGCGCCATTTGCAGCGGGGTCACATTTGTCTCCGCAGCCGTTTGCAGCCACACAGCCAAATCACCCCCTAAGGCCGGGTCCGGAGCAGCTTGCGCGGATTCGACCGCTACGGCTGGTTCGCGGAAGAATCCGAACGCCCGCATGATATCAGCCAACTCTTCCGGCGTTGTTCCGCGCAGCAGGTCCGCGGACGCGCTTTCACATCCGTATTGGAGCACATTCACGCGCGAGGATGCGGCTTTCATAGCCTGATAACAGGGCAGGTCCAGGCGTGGGGAGAGCTCAGGGATTTGATACCGGATTTGAGGGTCAGTCCAGGCGGCTGCCAGCGCGGGCAAATTCAGGAGCGTGCCAACGGGATAAGCCGCCTGCGTTGTGCGATTCAGCATGGGAGCGTCCTCGCGGCTCATCAAATCGTTGAAATCATCCTCCAGTGTGTTGGCATTGAAGTACGGATGGCTGGCGAGCGCGTAAATTTCGCCGGTCTGGGCGTTCAGGAGGACGAGCGCGCCTTTCTTTCCTTCCAGCAGCCTGTCCGCCGCCTGTTGGAGCGAAAGATTCAGATTCACCTTGACGTCCGAGCCCGCCGGGGGTTGGTTGTAGAGCAGTTGGTTTTTCCAGACTTCTGAAAAGGGTTTGCCGTAACCGCGCAAGAAGGAATACACACCGCGTTCCAGGCCGGATTGCCCGTAGAGTCCGTTCGTATAGCCTACAACGCTGCTGAGCGGTGGGTAGAGCAGCTCGCGGCTGTACGCGCCGGGCTCACCGGTAGTCACCGCTAATGGGTCGCCCGCAGTCGTGATAATGTTCCCACGCGGAGAATAGCGGTCGTAAACCGCCCAGCGCAAATTTTCAGGTCTGGAAACCAGCGTATCCCTGTTCCATACGGAAATCATGGCGTTCTTGCCTTGCAGGAGCACAAACAGCAGGATAAGCACTGCGGAGAGAAATTGGTAGGTAGAGTGCGAGCCTTCGGCGCTCATCCGTTTGCCCGGCTCAGCGCTCAGCCTGAGTAAAAGCAGGACGCAAGCCATGCAGGTCAGCAGGTTCGAACCCCCGTATGAAATAAAGGGGAGGGTGATGCCGGTGAGCGGCATCAGGCCCAGATTGCCGCCGATGATGAAGAATGACTGCAGCGCGAAAAACGCGGAAATCCCGAATGCCAGATAGCGGCCGAAGGTGTTTTTGGTGCGTCTGGAAATGGCCACGCCGCGCATGACCAGTAATAATATCAGCAGCAGGAGGGCGCTGGTTCCGAGCAAACCGGTTTCCTCCGCAATCGCGGAAAAAATAAAATCCGAAACCGCAACCGGGATAAACTGCGGGCTGCCAAGCCCGGGGCCGGTGCCAATCAGACCGCCGGAGGCGATGGCAATCTGGGCTTGCACCAGCTGGTATGAGGCGCCGGCCGGCTGCAGCCAGGGGTTTAGCCAAATATCCACGCGTGTGCGCACAATATCGAACAGGAAGTAACCCGCTGTTCCGGCGGTGATGATAAGCAGTGGAATGAGCCAGAGGAGGCGTCGGCGGTGGGTGGTGAGCGCCAGCATGAACAGAAACAAGACCGCGAAAAGCGTTGCGGTGCCTAAATCGCGCTGGATTACGAGGAGTACGCCGACCAGCGCGGTGATCAGCAGCGTGGGCAGGATGGAGGCGGCTATGGAGACGTTCGGCCGGATTTGATCCGCAAAGAACGCAGCCAGATAGACCAGCAACAGCAGCTTTAGCGGTTCCGAAGGCTGTAAATACACTCCGAACAGGTTCAGCCACAACCTGGGGCCAGAACCGCTGGGATTGACCCCGACAAACAAGGTCAGCGCCACCAGCAGCAGCCCGAGCGCCAGCCAGACGTACTTGTATTGCTTCAAAAGCGCGACAAGATCGCGAATTGTCATCCCGCCAATCATCACCAGAACGCCAACCAGGAACCACAGCAGCTGTTTTCCGCCCAGCGCGGGTGAAAGCCGCCAGACGGACAGTAAGCCCCAGCCTGTCAGCGCGCCGACCAGCGGAATCAGGGTCGGGTCGTGCCTGGGGAGGAGTTTGTCGGCCGCGAACTGCAGGGCGGCAATTCCCGCAGCCCAGCCCAGCAGCGGGAGCAGGTAGCGCAGTTCCGGCTGAAAATCGCTGGCGTGCGTTCGCACCGCCGGAGCTAAAGCCAGCGCGAACGCGTAAAACGATACAAAAAGGCCAACCAGCCACAAAGGCGCTGGCAGGGTCGCGGTCTTTTTGGGTGCTGCGGTCTCGCTCAAGGTTACTTCACGTACTTGGAGATCAGAAGCTGAAGCTTTTCGCGGGTTTCAGGTCGGATTTTCCCGGGGCTGGTAATAAGCGCGTCTTTCAGCGCGTCCTGGCAGGCGCAGGCGGGCGCGTCGGTTTCGGATTGTTCCAGAATGTCCACAAGCCGGATGAGCGCGCGCTGTGCCAGGTCTGTGTTCCTGGCCAGGGTGCGCACGACCATATCTACAGAAACAGGGTCTTCGCTGGTGTGCCAGACGTCGTAATCCGTGACGTGCGCCATGGTGGCGTAGCAGATTTCAGCTTCGCGCGCAAGGAAGACCTCCGGAGAAGCCGTCATACCGACCAGGGACATGCCCCAGGCGCGGAAGGTATTGGATTCAGCTTTGGTGGAGAAGCGCGGACCTTCGATGGTGATATATGCGCCGCCTTCGTGCACAGTGCCTCCTTCAGCCTTCAGCGCTTTGGCAAGCGCGGCGCTGAGATTTGGGCAGAAGGGCTCCGCCGTGCCAACATGCACCACCAGACCCTCCCCGAAGAAGCTGCGTTCGCGCTTGTGGGTGAAATCGAAGACCTGGTCCGGGATGACGACATCTCCGGGTGCGAATTTTTCCTGCAGGGAACCGCACGCGCTGACGCTGATAATTTTCGTCACACCAAGCTGCTTCAGGGCGTAGATATTCGCACGGTAGTTAACCTCCGAAGGCGAAATCGTATGCCCGATACCGTGGCGTGCCAGAAATGCCAGCGGTTTGCCGTGCACTTCGCCCAAAACAATCGGAGAGGAGGGCAAACCAAAGGGTGTATCGATGATTACCGTCTTTTTGTTTTCCAGACCTTCAAAAGCATACAGACCGGACCCACCGATGATGCCAAACGCGATCTTGCCAGCTTCCATGTTGACCTCTCTTTGATTTCAGGATAAGGGCTTGATAGAAATGTTGATGTCCACTTCACCGCAAAAAAGAACATCTCCATCTTTTACAACGACGGGCTCTTCCACGCGCAGGTCTTCCAGGTAAGAACCATTGGTGGATTTCAGGTCTTCATACCACCACTGCTGATGATGGTAACTGAAACTGCCGTGCAGGGACGACACCATTTCGTGCGGAAGTATAAAATCACACTCGGGAGCCCGGCCGACGGTGACCTTGGGAGTTATAAAAACTTGCGCGTTCGTGGATTCCATTACCGTGGATGAAAGGCTGAGCGGGGGAACAAGTTCCTGGACGCTTTGGGCTGCTTTGGTGACGGTAGATTTCCAAATCACCCACAAGCTGAGCCCCAGAAACCCATAGAGGGCAATCAGAAAGAGGATGCGTAAGACCAGCAGTATTCCGGCGTTCATGGCTTGGGCTGCGATTCAATCAGCGAGATTTTGGTTTCATCCGTACCCGGCAGCTCCTGGTTGTAGACCAGTAAAGTCTTCCCGAGCCGAATGACATCCCCGGGTTTCAGTACCGCGGTATGCACCTGGCGATTGTTGATGAAGGTGCCGCCTGTCGAGCTCAGGTCAAAAAGGAGGTATTTCCCCTGTTCCGCGCGCAGCTGCACATGGTCGCGCGAGATCATCGGGTCGTTGAGGACAATATCGCTGGTGGAGCGGCGGCCAATATTGATAACCGCTTTTTCAAGCGCCGCCTGCTCTTTTCCGTTGATAATCAGGTAGGCATGCGTGGGGATCGGTTCCTCCGCGAGCGGACGCGGGACGGTTTGCAGGCTTGTTTTGGCTTGCTGCCTGTCGCTATGGGCGTAATCGACATGGATAGCAATGGCTTCAGCGCTCAATTCGGGGTCAGCAATCACTTTGATGCGTGGGCTGTGCAGAAATGTGTAACCCTGCTCCGCCCAGTAAGCTTCGAGCTCTCGCGCGGCATCGTCCAAAGCCGGCCGCGCGCTTTGCCAGGCATCCCATTTATCCGGGCTGATGAGAATATCGATGAGGTCCGGAGCGCGGTGGGTGTTGGGGGGTTGGGCGGCAATCTTTTCGGAAATCAGAGCGACCAGCTGGCTGCTGAGTGAACTGGCAAGCCCCGGATAGAGGATCCGGTCCAAAGTGCCCTCAAAAAGCGCGCGCAGCTTGTTTTCAATGGTCTCCAGGAGCATATGCCTTCCCTTCTATCAGGATTATACCAACGAACGCGTACAGGCTGAGCGCACTGAACGCTTCTCAGTGATTCCTCAGTAACCTGGGGAGGCCGGTGCGCTTGCACCAGGCCCGCTATTTGCCAGGCAGATTCACAGCGCGTAAATCGGATTGCTGAAAATCCAGGCGCGGTGCATGCCCAGATAATCCAGATAGACCTCCGCGCGGTAGCTGCCTGGCTCCTTGGTCAGGTAGGTCAGCACTTCGCGGTCCGTGTGCTCTTTCACCACGGTGCCGTTGCGCAATAAACGCACGTGCGTGCGCGCGGGCAGCCGCACCTGAAAAGTAAGTCCGTCTTCTGCTGAAACCTGGTCGCCCATCCAGAATGTGCCTTCGTTGCTGTTCACCGTGAAGCGGAAACCGCGCGCCGAACGCGGCAGGTCGTACGCGATGAAAGAATGTCCGGCTCGCAGCGCGTCGTAAATCAAGGTCTTATCCTGGGTCAGGTTGCCTGTCAGAGGTTTGGGGAGCAGCAGGTGGTTTGTAATCGACCGGAATTGCTGCTCGTATGGATAAAGCACAACGCGCAGCGGGCCTTTGCGGATTTGCATTTCGTGCGCGTCCGCCCCGCCGACTGCTACGATAGGTTTGTTGTGTTTCAGAATGAGTTCATCCCATAGTTTCAGGGTGGCTTCCAGAGGGCGGAAAGTCATCAGTTGGGGGAAGAAGGCGTGCAGCACCGTCTTTGGCAGGCTGGTGGCGCGCGTCTTGAATTCGCTCATCTGGTTCCACAACTCAATACCGGTAAAGCCGCTCACCTGCCAGTCCTCCCAATTGAAGGCAGCTTCGCCGAAGGCAGGCAGCGCGTCTTCAATCGGGTGAGCGATAAACGTCAGTCCGCCCGAAGCGCCGGCCTGATGGATTAGCTGCTGCGGGTCCGGGGCAAAACGGGCAAGTTCGCGCGTGCTGCCAAAAATCAGCAGGTGGTTTTTGCCTTTCGGGAGGGTTTGGTCGTGCACTTCCTCCCCGACCAGGGTGAGCAGCCGTTTTTTGCCTTTTTGCAGGTAGCCTTCCATGCCCTGCACCCACACGTTGTGGTCGGAAACCAGGATTGCATCCAAGCCGGCTTTTAGAGCAGCGGCGGCTAAATCCGCGTGCTTTCCATTCCCATCAGAATACACTGTGTGCATATGTAGGGCGACAATGATTTCTTCCATTGCTTACCTCAAGCGTCCATCTGACATCGTGTTCTGATTATATCCTCTGGCGCGGGTAGGCGGTTGGATCCTGTAGGTTTGCTGTCAAGGCTGAATAGAAATGTCCTGATTTGTGGATGATGTCGTCAGGGCGGTTTTTTTCCCTCGAAACGAATCGCCCCATTTCTTCTTTTCGAACATGTTTCACGCATGCCCTATCCCTGACACTTATCCGGCGGCATGCGGCTCGATATTGCCTCGGCCAAGCCGCTGGGGAAGAAAAAAAGGTCTGATAGAATCAAAAATCAAGTCCCAGTCTCAGCAATGGTCATCCGAATCAGATGTTAAAATTCGTTCTTTGGGACGGAGAGTACGGATGAAAAGGCTGCTACTCCCGTGTATGTCAGGGTGTGATCCTTCCTTTGTTAAAAAACCTGGAGGTATCGAATGAGGTTTTCACAGCTCCTAATCAACATTCGGAGATTTCTATTTTGCTACTTTAGGACATTATCATGTTGCTCTTACAATCCTGTGGGTTTGTCTACAGTTTAATCTGCCATCTGATATAATAGCTATTTGACGTTTTTACCGCTTTAGGTATAATCTTTTTGTTATTTGCCGGAGGTTGAATTGAACAGTTTTCTGAATATCGCGATTATGATCACATCCGTTGCCCTGATAGCAAGCATTCTCTTGCAGAGTAAAGGCATCGGCCTTGGCAGTCTGGCCGGCGGCGATACTGGCGGCGTTTACACCAAACGGCGCGGTGTTGAACGGGTGCTTTTCTTTGTGACGATTGGTCTGGCGGTCCTCTTTGTTGTTTTGGCTTTGGTCAGTGTGCTCATTTCCGGATAACCCCTTTCGCAACGGTTTGACGGCGTTTCAACAATTCCACACGGAGGTTAAAGACGACTCGCCAGTCTTGGCGGTTGTCTTTTTTTAAACTATGAGAAAATTTCGCTGGCAGCTGCTGATTATCCTGTTGACTGGCCTGGTGGTAGGTTTGCTGCTGGTTTTCCAGCAGGGGACAAACTTGCCTGAAGCGCAGAACATCCCCAGCCCGGTCACCGGCGGTATTTACACAGAAGCCTTGGTCGGGAATTTCCTGCGCCTCAACCCCATCCTGGATATGGTCAATCAGGCGGATAAGGACGTAGACCGCCTTCTGTTCAACGGCCTGGTCCGCTTTGATTCCAGCGGTATGCCCCAACCGGACCTGGCGGAAACCTGGAGCTACTCCAGCGACGGCACGCGTTTTACCTTCAGCTTGCGCGCGAATGCCTACTGGCATGACGGACGGCCGGTGACCACGCAGGACGTGGTTTACACGATGGGGCTGCTGCGCGAAGAAAATGAGTTGATTCCCCCTGACCTGCGAGCTTTCTGGTCAGAAATTCAGGTTACCGCGCTTTCCGATACGATTGTCGAATTCGCGCTCCCCGAAGCATTTTCTCCCCTTCTGGATTATCTCAGCGTCCCGCTGCTGCCCTCGCACTTGCTGGGCAATCTGACCCTGGCTGAATTGGTTGACCACCCGTTCAACACTGCGCCAATCGGCACCGGACCCTACAAATTCAACCGCTTTCTGGTAAAAGACGGTCTGGTCAGCGGGGTAGACCTGCTGGCGAATCAGGATTATTACCTGGGCAGGCCGTACATTGACGAGGTGGTCTTTCAGTATTACCCCAGCATGCGCGCAGCCTGGACTGCTTTTCAGGGCGGCGAGGTGGACGGGCTTGGTGGCGTCAGCAATGATATTCTGCCGGAAGTTCTGGCAGAACCAGGGCTGAACCTCTTCTCCACACGGGAACCGCGCCTTAGCATGGTCTTCCTGAACCTCAATAATTCCGCCAAAGATTTCTTGCAGGACCCTGAGTTTCGTCAGGCGCTGATGCTTTCCATAAACCGGCAGGCAATCCTGGATAAGGTCTTGCTCGGTCAGGGGGTTTTGGCGCACGGACCGATTCTACCGGGCAGCTGGGCTTATTATGCCGATCAGGGCAGTTATTCCTTTGACCCGGACCTGGCAGCACAAAAAATCGCGGCACTGGGCATCACGCGCAGCGAGGCTGGCACGCTCACGACGGCGGAAGGCGTGGAAGTGCGAATCATCTTGCTCACCCCGGACGATGAACTGCACATGCAAATCGCGGATTCTATCAAACAGGGCTGGGAATCGGTGGGTGTGGCGGTGGATGTGCTTTCCATGCCTTATGCTGACGTGATAGCCAGGCTTGACGCGCGTGATTTTGACGCCGCGCTGGTGGAAATTGATCTGTCCGGCACTCCGGACCCGGATCCCTATCCTTTCTGGGCGCAATCCCAGGCCCAGAGCGGGCAGAATTACTCCCAGTGGAACAACCGTTCAGCCAGCGAGTATCTGGAACAGGCACGCGTCAGCAATGATTATAATCTGCGGACTAAGCTGTACCGCAACTACCAAATCTTGTTTCATGATCAGCTGCCCTCCCTGCCGCTTTTTTACCCGGTCTACAACTACGCCATCCGGGACACCATTCTGAATGTAACCATTGGTCCAATCTACGAAGCCAGCGACCGGCTGAATGCCATCAATACCTGGTTCATTCTCGCGGGGAATGCCCCTGAAGGCGAATGAGCATGGCCGCCCGCAGAGCACTCGCGCGTAAACCGGGCTGCACCAGCCTGATACGGGAAGAAAACGTCTCTAAGGCGGACCCGCGCTTGCGCGCGATCGGCGCGATTGACGAAGCAAGCGCCAGCCTGAGCCTGGCGAAAGCTTTTTTGCCTGGCGAGCCTGAGAAGGCCGCACTTGAGACCTGTCAGGAGCATCTTTCGCTCATCATGGCGGGTCTGGCGGGCTGGAAGCAGGCTGACTTCCCGGAAAGTGCGGCGCGCGCGCTGGATTGGCTGGAAGCTTTATTGACTGAAATGGAAAACAGTGTGGAACTTCCCGGCGGGTTTCTGCACCCTGGTAAGTCGCCGGCTGAAGGCGCGCTGGATCTGGCGCGGGCTGTCGTGCGTCGGGCGGAGCGCGAAACGGTCGCATTGGCGCAGTCCGAATCAGGGGCGGAGCTGCCCGCGGACGTGCTTACTTATCTGAACCGACTGTCGTCTTTATGCTTCTTGCTGCTAGCCGCGCAAATCGCCGGGCAAAAACCCGAATAAGCAGGACGGCGGCTGCATGATAGGTACCTTCATTAACGTCGCGGCAATCCTGTTGGGTGGGCTGCTCGGGCTGACTGCCGGGAACAAAATCCCTGCCAAATTTCGTCAGACGATTGTTTCAGGCCTGGGTTTGTTTACCCTCGCGTATGGGGTGTATCTCTTTACGGAAACCCGCAACATGCTCATCCCCTTGGGTGCGCTAATTCTGGGCACGATTGTGGGCGAGTGGCTACGACTTGAAGAACGCCTGGAAAATTTGGGCGCTTTTTTGCAAGCCAAATTTAACCACGCGGAAGGCTCCGGCAGCGCGGATGCACAGCGTTTTATCAACGGCTTTGTTGCCGCCTCCCTGCTGTTTTGCATTGGGCCGATGGCGATATTGGGCTCCATTCAGGATGGTTTGAGCGGGGATTTCCAGATGCTGGCGATAAAATCGCTCCTGGACGGGCTGACGTCGGTGGCGTTCGCGTCGTCGCTGGGGGTGGGCGTACTCTTTTCGGCGTTACCGGTGCTGGTGTATCAAGGCGGCATCAGCCTGCTGGCGCGCGCGTTGGGGCAGGGTTTTGATGCTTCGGTCGTGGCTGAGATGACCGCGGTCGGCGGGGTGATTTTGACAGGCATCGCGATCAGCAGTCTGCTGGAAATCAAGAAGATCCGCACGGGCAGTTTCCTCCCCGCGCTGGTCTTTGCTGTTTTGATTGTGCTGGGCTTGAACGCGATGGGCGTTTCCTACTAAAGTCCAACTTCAGCTGCGAACTGATTCAAAAAAACGCCTGGCGGGCAAGCAGCCGGGCGTTTTCTGTTGCAGGTCTATGCTATCTCAGCAGCGCGGCGTCTACGGTTTCATCCAGGGTATCCATGTAGACGATGGTCCCATTGACAGAGAATTGCGGGGTCGAATCAATCCCGAGCGAATTGGCATAGCTCATGATCTCATCAAGTTTGGCCAGGTTCGCGTCGGACTGCAGGCAGGCGCTGAACTTATCCGTGTCCAAATCCAGTTGGCCGGCGTAATCGATGAGATTGGCTTCCGCGAATGCGCCCGTATAGGTTGAGTAAGTGAACAGGAGTTTCTTGTACTGCCACATTGCGTTTTGCTCGGCGGCGCAATAGGTTGCTTCGGCTGCGTCCGCGGAATCCTCTGCGAGGAAAGCGTAGTTGTGGAAGGTGAGGTATACCTTGCCAGTATCCACATATTTTTCGATGAAATCCGCTTCATAGTTCAGCGCGAAGTTTTGGCAGTGACTACAGCGGAAGTCTGAGAACTCCTCCACTTTCACCGGCGCGTTGGGGTCGCCGATGGAGAAGCCGTCCTGCATATACAACTGGTCTTTATCAAGTGTCCACTTGGGGAGCATCACCAGCAGGAAGACTGCCAGCGCTGCCGCGCCAAGCACAATCAGAAGCGTGACCGTTTTCTTTTTGGAGGCTTGCTTGCGCTGTTCGCGCAATTTTTCTCTTTGGGATTGTGTTCCGGGCATAAACAGACTCCTCTGGTAAGAATAAAACAGATTTTGCCACAGCCGCGCCGAATTGTAAAGCGAACTGCATCAGGAAGCCGAAACAGCGCGGATAAGCACGGGTATCAGCCGTCCTTCCTGCCGGAAGCCCAGCCGCTTGTAAAGCTTTAGGGAGGCGGCGTTGTTCGTCTGGGTGTTCACGGTGAAATCCGTGCTGCCGCGCGATTCCGCTTCGCGGATGGTATCCAGCGCCAGGTCTGAACCAACGCCCTGCTGCTGTGCCTGCGGCAGCACAGCCAGCCTGGCCAGGTGGGCGCTGTCAAAGCTCGCCGCGGTCATCTGGTACCCGGCCAATTTGTCCTCTAAAAAAGCCGCGGTGCTGTAGGAACAAGCGCGAAAGGCAGCCTGCAGCGTCTTCGTGTTCAGCTGCCAGGGCGGGCTGAAAGCGGCATGGTCCAATTCCTCAATTTCGGGGAGGTCGTCCGCTGTTATCGGACGGATGCTGAGCCTGGGGTGCGGCTTGACTGGGGGTGTAAGCACGCCAGTCCGAATCAAGGTGATAATCTGCGTGTACCCGGCAAAGCCGTGGTCGCTAAAAAGCTGCTCGTGCCAGCTTTTGAAGGAGAGGGTGAAGAGCGCCGGCACGCCGGCCGCTCGCAAGTCCGCGAGCGCGCGCTCCAGGAGGTTCGTAAAGTATCCGGAATGCTCTCCGTCAGATTGGGAGAGGAAAAAGCGCAGCCAGGCGGCACTGTGGTTCTCCGGTTCGCAGGAAATGAGTGCCTTGACCTGGGATTCGTCTATCAGAGTGTAACAAAACTGTCCCTCCAGGCGCTCGCGGTCTGAAATCCAATCCAGGTTGGAGAACGATAGCGGCGCGGAGTTCAGGAAAGAGACCAGCGCGCTTTTCGGATAAGCACTGGCTGGTAATATTAGCGGGACCATAGTTCGTACCTTCTGCTCATGGCTTCTGTGCGCTGAGGGAGAATCCGTGCCGGGGTTCCAGCTCAGCGTTGGAAAACTACCCTGCCGTCCACCAGGGTCATCTCCGGAGCAAGCTGCCACAAATCCTGCGGGTTCATGCGGAAGGGATCACGGGGGAGGACAATCAGGTCGGCGCGGTACCCTGAGGCGATACGCCCAAAGCTTTGCCCCAGACCGCAGGAACGGGCGGGGTTTCCTGTGTAAGCGTCCAACGCCTGGGCCAGGCTGATGCGCTGTTCCGGGTACCAACCTTGCGCGCCCGGCTCTCCGCTGACGCGGCGGCGGGTAACGGCGGCATGTAAGCCCAGGAAGGGATTGGCGGATTCAACCGGCGCGTCGGAACCAAAAATAAGCTGCGTCCCCTGCTTGAGGAGCGCGGAAAAGGCATAGGCGTTAACCGAGCGGCTTCCCCAGTGCTGGTCGGCAGTGAACATGTCCGAGGGGGCATGGATAGGCTGCATAGAAGCAATTACGTCCAGCGCTTTCAGACGCGGCTGGTCCTCGGGTGTGATGAGCTGCACATGTTCGATGCGGTGCGGCAAAGGCGGGCGGCCGTTTTCCCGCTCCCAGGCGCGCAGACGCTGGTACCCGTCCAACACAGCGCGCACCGCCAGGTCCCCGATGGCGTGGATAGCCAGAGGAAAGCCCACAGCGGCGGCGTTTAAGCCCTGCGCGTAAACTTCGTCGGCGTCCATCAGCAGGATACCCGCGCTGTCCGAGTTTTCGTAGGGGGAGAGCATCGCCGCGGTCTGGGGGCCCAAAGCGCCGTCAGCGAAGTATTTGAGGGAGCCCAGGAAAAGGTGTTCCGTGCCGCTGCCGCTGCGCAGCCCCTCCGCGGCGATATCCGCCAGGCGCTCGGCGTGCAAGTTTTTGCGCACGCGCAAGAGAAGCTCACCGGCGGCGTCCAGGGCTAACAGGGCTTGAAAGCAATCCCAGCGGTCAAAGTCGTGCACGCTGGTGAGACCGTAGGAAAGCAGCAGTGCCTGGGCGTGCTTAAGCATGCTCTCCAGCCTTTTGCCTGCCAGCGGGGGGACGACTGCGTCCACCAGCTGCACGGCGTTTTCCAGCAGGATGCCGGTAGGTTTGCCTTGCGAATCCCGCAAAATACGCCCGCCGGCGGGGTCAGCGCTGCTTATGTCGATGCCAGCGGCGCGCAATGCCGTTTCATTTGCCCAGGAAGCGTGCAGAGATTTGGCGTAGAGCACCGCAGGATGCCCGGCGCTGACCTGTTCAAGTTCGGCGGCAGTGCCGTAATTGGCCGGTTCCCACGCGTTCTGGTTCCACCCGTAGCCGATGACCCACTCACCCTGGCTCAGGCCGCGGCTTTTCGCTTCCACGCGCGCCAGGCATTCCGCCAGCGAGCCAGTTTCGCAGTCCACGGCTGCCAATTGCTCCGCCAGAAATGCCAGGTGCAGGTGGGAATCCACCAGACCGGGCCAGACAGTCTGCCCCTGCAGGTCGATTTGCCGGCATGAACGGCGCAAGCCTGAGCTGAATTCCTCAGGGAAGGCAAGGGCGCTGATGACGCCGTCCTCTACCAGCGCGGACTGCAGGAGTGTTTGGCTGCCGCTGCCCTGATAGAAATAACCGTTCTTGAGCAGCACGCGCTCAGTCATTTAACCCTAACGCGTCCGTGATTCCATTGAGTTCTTCGTCGGAATAGTAGTAGATGGTAATGCTTCCGCCCTTTTTCCCGGACTGTAAGTTCACTTTTGTGTTGAAGAACTGGCGAAGTTTATTTTCCAGCGCCTGCAGTTCGGCCGATTTGCCCGGTTCTATCTTTTTTCTGGGCGCCTTCCCGAGCAGCTTTGTAATCAGGAGCTCCGTCTGGCGCACATTGAGCCCAAGGTTCAGGATTGTTTCGAGCGCGGCTTCAATGGCGCGCGTGGAATTGAGCGCCAACAGCGGTCGGGCGTGCCCTTCCGTGATTAAGTCGTCCTGCAGTGCTTGCTGAACGCTGGCTGGGAGGTTGAGCAGACGCAGGGTATTGGTCACGGCGGCGCGGCTTTTTCCGACCTTTTGGGCAATGTCCTCGTGAGTGAGGGCGAATTCGTTCAGCAGGCTTTGGTAGGCGTGGGCGCGTTCCAGCACGTTGAGATCCTCACGCTGCACGTTCTCCACAATCGCGAACTCCAACTGCTCTTGCAGGGTGGCGCTGCGCACGATTGCGGGCACTTCCTGCAGGCCGGCCAGGGAAGCTGCCCGCCAGCGGCGTTCGCCAGCGATGAGTGTGTACCGCTCCTCGCCTTCATTCTGCACCAGGATCAGCGGCTGCAAAATACCGTGTTCCTGGATGGAATTCGCCAGTTCCTGCAGGCTTTCTGCTGAGAAGGCTTTGCGCGGCTGTCTGGGGTTCGGGGTAATCTTGTCGATTGCGATCTGGACCACCTGATTGGCTGGCAGGGAGGAGTAGCTCTCTTGCTGCCATGTGGGAATCAACGCATCAAGTCCTTTGCCAAGGCCGGTTTTTCGTGCCATGCTGTTACTCCTGTACCTCGGGGATATGCACGCCGTTGGAGCTGAGCAGCTCCATCGCCAGAGCCCGGTACGCTTTTGCTCCGTTCGATTCGGGCGCGTAAACTGAAATGGGCATGCCAAAAGAGGGCGCTTCCGCGAGTCGGATGCTGCGCGGGATGAAGGTGTTGAACACCCGGTTCGGGAACACGCGCTGAACTTCGCTCATCACGTCCGCGGAGAGGTTGGTGCGCCCGTCGAACATGGTCAGCACCACGCCTTTAATGTCCAGCGTCGGGAAAAGCCCCTGCCGTACGCGCCCGAGCGTCTGTGTGAGCTGACCGAGGCCTTCCAGAGCCAGATACTCGCACTGCACCGGAATGATTACCCCGTCGAAGGCGGCGATCAGCCCGTTCAAAGTCAGCAGACCGAGGGAGGGCGGGCAGTCGATCAGGATGTAATCATAGCGGGAGCGCAGCGGGTCAATTAACTTGCGCAGGCGGGTTTCGCGCTCCGGCAGGTCAATCAGTTCAATTTCAGCGCCAGCCAGGTTAGGGGAGGAGGGCAGCAGTGAAAGGTGAAAGCGCGCGTTGTGCAGGATATGGTCCGCAGCAGGCTGGTCACCAATCAGCGCTTCATAGATGCCGTTTTGGACGCTGTTTTTATCAACGCCCAGGCAGGAAGTGGCATTCGCCTGCGGGTCAATATCCACCAAGAGGACGCGCTGTTGGAATGCACCCAAATACGCGCCGAGGTTGATACTGGTGGTGGTTTTCCCGACACCGCCTTTTTGATTCACGATGGTATAAACTTTGCCCATACTTTCCTGTCAGATGATTTGTGTAAGCGCGGCGGAAATCTCCACGCTGGTGGGAGTGCTGTGGAAATGCCTGCGGGTGACGGAGGCAGCCGCCAGGCGCACCGCGAAACGGGCTGCCTCCCAGGGGTCCTGGGTGGAATACAGGCGGTGGAAAAAGCACGCGGCAAAAATATCACCGGCGCCGGTATCCTCTGCCAACGCGACTTTTGGAGCCGGAAAGCGGCGCACATCACCGTTCCAGTAAACCCGAGCGCCTTGGTCGGATTCTGTGACTGCCAAGAGGTGGCACATGCTGGCCCACTTTTCCACTTTTTTCTCGTCGTTGCGCAGGTCTTCCAGGCTCAGAACCACCGCGTGGGCAGCCTGTAAAAGCTTCGGGCTGTACGTCCAGTCCACTGGGAAAACCCGCCCGTCCTGCGCAAAACTCCGCAGCCAACCCTGGGGGGTGAGGCACAGCAAACTGCGCGGAAAGGCAGTATAGATATCGGGGTCAATCTCTGCGGCAACCGGGCCCAGGTGTACGATTGGTGAGTTCTTCCATTCTTCCGGCACCGACGAAGCGTCCAGGCGGCGGGCGGAGTGGTACATATACTGCAGCCGACCGGAATCGGTGGGAATGTTGCGGAACACCGTGCTCTGGGCGGCAGGCAGCGTGCGCACCTGTATGCCAGCGTAGGCATCCAGGTCGGTATCCGCGGCGCAGCTGGTGAGGATGCCTACCCGCCGGCCGAGCGCTTTGGCTGTCAGACCAGAATAGCTGACGGTTCCGCCGGGGCGGTACGTGCCGTCGTCCAGCAAGTCCTGGGTGATGTGTCCGATGACAAGGTAATCGATAGGTTCTGACGTGGATAATTCCATGCGCCTGTTTTGTCCGCTCATAAATTGTTCAAAAAATTATAGCATGGTTCACCCCTGGGTACCGGGGCTTGACCGTTTTCTGCCCGGCCGCCTTGAGCGCCAGCTGTGGGGGAGCCAGCCCGCCAAACTGAAAATGATTGTGATAAGATTTTAGATGAGCCTCCTGTTGGAGTATGACTGCATGGAAAAAGATATCACTACCTACCAAAAAGCCCTGGAAGACTTTAAAAAAGCGCGTTCCAAAGCTGCGCTGCAGCGCTTTTGGGCAGGCATCCGCGGAAAGTCGCTGGACCTGCTCCCTTATGATGAGATATCCGCAAAATTGCAGGCGTTCAATAAGGTTGACCGCGGGCTGCAGACGGTAAAACTGAAAGACATTGTCGGCAGCGTCGGCAGAAATGAGGATTTTGACCGCAATTTCCTTCCTTTAAATGACGCTGATATCATTCGCTGGGCGCAGGTGAAGACCGCAATGACCAGCCCTACCGGCGCCGGCCTCCCTCCGGTGAGCCTATATAAAGTTGGGGACGCGTATTTTGTGCTGGACGGCAACCACCGCGTTTCGATTGCCAGGGAAATGGGATTGGACGCGATTGAGGCTTACGTTACCGAAATTTACACGCGCGTGCCTGTTTCCACGGACATCACCGCGGAGGATCTGCACATCAAAGCGACGTATGTCGGGTTCCTGGAAAAAACCCGGCTGGACCAAATCCTGCCGGGCGTCGATTTCAGCCTGAATCAAACAGAGAACTATCCCCTGCTTGAAGAGCATATTGCCGTCCACCGCTATTACATGGGCATCGAACAAGGGCGGGAAATCCCATACGAAGCAGCCGTACTGGATTGGTACGAACATGTATACCAACCAGTGGTGGAAATGATCCATTCTTCGGGCCTGCGCGAGGAATTCAAGCATCTGACGATCACCGATCTCTACCTGTGGGTGCTCGACCAGCAGTCCATTCTGCAGGAAGCGCTCGGCATACCAATCCGCTCAGCGCATGCCGCGGAGTACATGGCGCTGCAGGAAGGCAAGACGATGAGACCTCCAACCTCACCGACTGAACAGCACTTTGAGGAAACGGTGTTTTCTGATTCCGCCAAAGCGGCATTTTCCCTGCCGTATGTGCAGGATAATCCGGAAGGATGCCTTTTCCGCGACATTCTGGTGGCAATCGGCGACCATGACGATTATTGGAAGGCGCTCGAGCAGGCTGTCTTGATAAACCTCTGCCAGGTCGGACATGTGCGCGGTCTGCACGTCATCAGCCCCAGCGACACGCTTGATGATACTGCCCACCAAATGATGGAGCTGCGTTTTGAAAAGCGTTTGGCTGAGATGGGGATGAGCGGAAAGCTCCTGATCGTTTCCGGGGAGATTACCAACAAGCTGAGCGAACACAGCTTGCTTTCGGATTTGCTGGTGCTGCGTCTGGCTTTCCCACCGACCGGCGGAATCCTGGACAGACTGACATCGGGCATCGGGTCCATCCTGCACAGCGCCAAACGGCCTGTCCTGATTGTCAAGGAGCAGGCGCTGCCGTTCGAACGAATGATGGTCGTATACAACGGTTCGCCCAAAAGCAAAGAAGCGCTGTTCGTGGGGGCGTACTTTGCCGGGCGTTTTGATACGAAATTGTGTTTATTCACACTTGATGACGGTACGCCTGACCTTGAGTCGGAAACGAGCTACGCGAAAACTTATCTGCGAAAATTGAACCTGGATTTTGAGTTCATTTTGCGGAAAGGCGGGAACTTAGCCGAAGCAGCGCTGGAAGAGGCGGCCGCGTTCGGAGCGACCACAATCGTCCTGGGGGGATACAGCGGGAATTCCCTGTTCGACCGATTGTTCGGGTCCACCATTGACAATTTGCTGCAAAAAACCGAGCTGCCGGTATTAATCTGCCAATAGCGGCAGGCGCCTGATCACCAGTTCGGTAATATCGTCGCTGAGGGGCACCTCCCGGCGGAAACTCGCAAGGTCTTCCGCGACCGCGTCCAGCAATGCACCTGGCGAAAGAGCCGCGCAGCGCTGGAGTACTTTCTGGTAGCGGGTCATTCCGTAAAAACTGCCAAGCTTATTGAACGCTTCAGTAACACCATCCGTGAACAGCACCAGACCGCAGCCAGGTTCAATCGCAAGAACGCGCTCAACGTAAACAGCATCCTCGTAGATGCCCAGCGCGGTCCCGCCTCTTTGCAGCGGGCTGGCAGTTTTGGTTTTCGGGTTCAGCAGGAAGGGCGGCAGATGGCCTGCGTTGGCAAAGGTCAGGCGGTGGTTTAGCGGGTCGAGTACCCCGTAGAAGCAGGTCACAAAAAAACCGCGCTGGGAATCCAGCTGCAATAGTTGGTTTACCCGCTCCAGTGTTTTGGCAGGCGAGTCGGATTCCAGGGCGACCGCACGGATGAGGGTGCGCGTGACGGTCATGTACAGGGCCGCGGCAATGCCCTTATCCGAGACGTCCGCGATGACCATCCCATACGAGCCGTTCCGGAGCGCAAAGATATCATAAAAATCGCCGCCAACCTGCCTGGCAGTCTGCCAGCGTACGTCCAGCTCGTAGCCATTGATTTCGGGCAGCTTCTCCGGAAGGAAAGTCTCCTGGATTTGGCGCGCCAGATGGAATTCCTGCTCCACGCGCTGCTGGTCGGCCTTTACCTTCTCCAGGCGTTCATTCTGGATGGCGAAGGAGATTTGTTGGGCCACTCCGTTCAGGAGCTCCATGCGGCGTTCCCGTTTGGGTATGTCCGGGTCGCGGCAGATCAGAACGCCGTAATCCTCCCCGCGCATGGCAAGCTTGTAAATCAGATAGACCGAGTTGGAGGCTTTTATCAGCGGTGAGTCCGTGTCGGACTCGCTGCGCAGTGCGTCATTCGCCAGCAGGTTGTATGTTCCCCGGACCTCATCGGACCTGACAAGGTTGGGCTTGCCATCCTCAGAACCGGGGATGAACGGGAATTCCGCCCTGGGGATGCGCGCGCCGTAAAGACGCTCCAGCTGCCACGGGTGCAGTTGTTCTGAGGCGGCGTGTTTCAGTTCGTAGGAATCTTCCTCTGGCAGCCACCTGAACGTGGCGCACCCTTCCACGCCAATCAGCATATGCAGGACGTAATAAATCCGGTCCATGGCTTCCACCAGGTCGGGTGTGGTCACGATGGTTTGTGAGACTTGCAGCAATACTGAGGAGATATAGGTTTCTTCCTGGCGGGAGTTGAGCAAATTGATGTTCTGCGCGCTGACTGCCACCTGCTGCGCAATCCCCTGCAGAATGGCGTATTTCTGGCGCCCCAGCACACTTTCCGGCGGGGCGGGTTGGTATGCGTCTGTGCTGGCATGCAGCAGGAAACCCAGCAGTTCCTCGTGCGCGATGAGCGGGAGCAGCAAAATTGTGTCTTCGGGCTCCAGGCCCAGCATCGCGCGCAGATCGGGCTCACACTCCTCGGCCGGGAATGCCATGGGTTCCAATTTCTCGGCAGCCTGGACGAATACCTTTGGCCTGCCGACCCGTGAAGGAAGCGTGGTATTGAGTGTCTTCAGGTCCTCGCCGAACACGCCTTGCAGGTAATAGCTGCGCTCCTCCGGTTCCAACAGGAAGACCGCGCCCTGCTTACCGCCAATCAGGAGCGTGATGAGCTGGCCAATCAAATCAGTCAGTTCATTGATACGCGTCAGGGATTGGGTGGCTTTGGCAACCTGCAGCAGGATGGTAGAAATCCAGTTTTGGTCTCTGGATTCCTGCGCGAGACGTTCGTTCTCCACCGCGATACCGGCATAGCGGGCGAAGGAAGCGCTGATGCTCACGGATTCCGGACCGTAGCGGTTGGCGGTGGCATGGTGCAACGTGAGGACGCCCAGCTGCTTGCCGCCGGCGCTGAGCGGCGCGCTGAGCGCAGAAAAGCCGTCAGGGAGTCTGAGGGCTTCCGCCAGAGGGTCCGGTTTGCCCGAATTTTGCCGCACGACCGGCTCATTCCGGCTGAGCGCTTCAGGGTACCAGGCCAGCTCGCCGCTCAGGCAGTTTTCCAGGTGAGGGTGCTCGGCAGTCCGCTGGGATTTGTAGGCTGCCAGGTTCAAGCAGCCCGGCGCTTCCCCGCTTTTCCGGGGCGTTTCATCCAGCAGCCAGATCGCGGCCGCGTCGCAGGGAAGTACGGCGCTAATGCTCTCCAGGATGAAGTCGAATTTTTCCTCGAGCGCGGAGCTTTCCGTCAGCTTGCGCGCCACGCTCTGCAGGCTTTCAGCCACACGGCTGCGCCATTTTTCGGCGTTGTACAGCTTGGCGTTGCGTATAGCTATAGAGATGCTGGCTGAAAGCGTGGAGAGCAAGTCGATATCCGCTGCGTCGAAAGCGTTCGTTTTGGCGCTCTGCACATCCAGCACGCCAAACACCTCCCGGTTGAACGCCAGCGGGATGCAAAGCTCGGAACCGCTGTGTGCGCCGATGATCGGGCTGGGCATGTATTCCGGGTCGCGGCGCACGTTACTTGCCAGATGAATGCGATTTCTGCGGACCGTCAGGGGGATGAGACCTTTTGGAGCGTCAAGCTCAAAGGAGACCTTATGCTCACGGTACTTTTTCGCGCGCGAACCGCTGCCAGAGTGAAAATCAATCGTGTTCCGCACGCGGTCCAGCAGGAAAATATGTACAAACGGGTATTTGAGCTGGCTGTGAATCATCTGCGCGACTTTATTGAGCAGTGTGTCCAGGTCCAGGATGCTGGAGATGGCTTCCGTCAGACCGGCAATCACGTCGCGTTGTTCGGTGCGTTCTTCGAGTTCCGAATAGAGCCTGACTTTGTGCACCGCCAGGCCGATGCTGTCCGCCAGCGCGGAAAGGACGACCATGTCCTCTTCCGTGAACACATCCGGCTGGTCGGATTGAACATCCAGCACGCCCAATACGCTCCCGCCAGCCTTGAGCGGAAGCGCCAGCTCAGCTTTCGTCTCGGGCAGGGATTCGAGGCGCCCGTAGCGCGGTTCCTTGCTCACATCGTTTGCCAGCAGAGCCCGGCCGCTCTGAGCGACGTGACCGACGATGTGGTCGCCCAGGCTGATTTGCGTACCTGCTGGAAGTTCAAACGCAGGCTGATCGGAATTTTCACTGCGCGCGCTGGCGCGGAAGAGAACGGTGTTAGTTTTCCTCTCGAGGGTAAAAATCGCCACGTAATAGAATCCGAAGGCGCGCAGGATTGCCTGGCTCACTTCGCGGGCCAGTTCGTCCAGGCGGGTGATATGCGCGATGCTGGATACCACCGAGGCAATCAGCGCGAGGCGTGTTTTCTGGTTTTCCTGGCGGATTTCCGAGCTCAACAGGGCCAATTCCATGCTGACAGCGGCGGCAAGCGCATCCACGAAGCAAATTTCCACGGCGTCAAAGGGCTGTAATTCCCGCTTGACTACCAGCGAACCCAGCACGGTATTCCGGGTAAGAAGTGGAACGCCGAGCAGCGCGGATTGGTCTGCCACATTCGTATCCATGACGCGCTTGCCGGAGCGTTCCACCTGCAGGTGGATTTTTGTTAAGCTGGCAGAAAGGCCCTGGCATTCATTATCGGGAAAGGGGCTTGGGTCAGGGAAATGAAAGCTGGATTGCGCGGAGAGTTCTTGTTGGATGAATTTCGAAACGGAGCAAAGGTAAGCTTCCGGAGGGTCGTGCTTGCCGGACTGCTGACAAAAATCCGTCAGCGCCTTCCACAAATCGGCCTGGTCTTCTCCTGTAAAGGTTTTCACGGCTGGGTTTTCTTTCGCTTGGTCATTACAAGCGTGTTCACACCGGGCTGCGAAAAATCGAAAAACACCTCATCCATCAATTTACGCATCGTGTACACGCCCAGACCGCGCTCGCGGCGCATTTCCAGCGGGCTGCTGATATCCGGGTCCGGAATTTGATCAGGATCGAACGGCGCGCCGCAGTCTTTCAGGGTAATCGTGAGGCCTTGGCTGCTCGCCTCAGCAGTAACTTCAATCGTCCCCAGGTCTTCGCCGCAGTAGGAATGGTCGATGATGTTCGCCGCGGCTTCATTGACTGAAAGCTCGACCGCGTATAACTCTTTGGGAGAGAAGCCGATTGGGGAAGCTTCCGTGAGTATAAACTCGTTGATGGCACCAAGCGCCTGGTAATTTGCTGGGAAAATCTGAGTGGACATGCGGCAACCGTTGGTGAAATATTCTGGTTGGATTATAACATGCGCCTCATGCGCTTCAATCGCGTGTAAAATAAGGCTATGACTAAAGAGAGCGGGCGTCCGACAATCAAGGAAATGCGGGAGGAGAATCGCCCGCGGGAACGCCTGATTGCGGAGGGCCCCCAGGCTCTCAGCGACGGGGAGCTGCTGGCTGTGCTGCTGGGCAGCGGCAAAGCGGGGCTTAACGCGATTGAGCTCGGCAACCAAATCTTAATGGAATTGGGCGGTTTTTCCGGCATTCACCGCACGGACATATCCGAACTGGAAAATATCTCCGGGGTCGGACTGGCAAAAGCCGCGCGCATTAAGGCGGCTGTGGAGCTGGGCAACCGCCTGGCCAAAGAGCGCACGGAGGCCAAAACTGTGATTCGCAGCCCGGAGGACGTGGTCCGCCTGGTAGGCTTGGAGATGCGCGGAAAAGAGCAGGAAGAGCTGTGGGTCATCTGGCTGGACGTGCGCAATCAGGTATTGGGGATTGACCGCTTGTACAAGGGCTCGCAGGATTCATCTTCCGTGCGCGTCGGCGAAATCTTCACACGCGCAATCCGCAAAGGCGCGAACGCGGTCATCCTGGTGCATAACCACCCTTCCGGGGATGCCTCAGAAAGCCCTGAAGACGTCAATTTGACCCGTGCGGTCATCGAAGCCGGACGGCTGCTGGACATGCGCGTGCACGACCACATCATTATTGGCAGGGATGACTTCAACTCCATTAAGAAGAACCACCCCGCTTTGTGGGTTTAGAGACTGCTTAGTTTTTTCTCGAAATCCTGCGGATAAGGCGCCCGAAAACTAAGCTCCAAACCTGAGCTCGGGTGTTTGAAGCCGATTTCATAGGCATGCAGCATCATGCGCTCTGCTTGCAAGCGCGCATCCTCCGTATTGAGCGCTTTGGGATGATAGAGCGCGTCTCCCAGGATTCCCAGGCCGGCTGCGTACAAATGCGCGCGGATTTGATGCGTGTACCCTGAAAAAAGCGCACATTCCAGCAGCGCAAAACTTTCCCCGCGCTGCAGGACGTTTACGAGCGTACGGGCGGGTTTGCCGCGCTTCAGGTCCACGCGCGTGCGGTGGGCGCGGTCCGCGTTCACCCGTAAGGGCAGGTCCAGGTCTTGCGAATGCCACTGCGGGTTTGGAGCAGCCAGGCAGTGATAAAGTTTCCTCAGCGCGCGTTCCCGGAAACTCTGGTTAAGCTGGCGGTGGGCTTCAGCGCTGCGCGCCAGCAGCATCACCCCGCTGGTTTCCTTATCCAGGCGGTGTACAATCCAAAGCTTCCCCACTGCTGGCGAGAGCGCCTGCGCGAGATGCGGCAGCCCGGGGTGGTAGCCGTCCGGGATGGAGAGCAATCCTGCAGGTTTGTTTACCACCAGCAGGTCCGCGTCCGCGTATAAAATCCAGGCATTCGGGTCACTAATGTCCGGGGGGGTGTTCATCAAGTACAATCATACCATCGCGAGCCCGGGCAATTTGATGCGCAGCCAACCGGGATAAGGAGCAGCCATGTTCACAGTTATTGTTACTATCCAGGTTGTACCGGAATGCGTTCAGGACTTCATTTCCATCACGCGTTACAATGCATCAAACAGCCGTCTGGAGGCTGGTGTGGTGCGTTTCGATTTCTTTCAGGAGCTTGACCGGCCGGAGAGCTTTCGGTTGGTGGAAATTTATCGCGAGCAGGCGGACCAGGCTGCCCATCAGCAGACCGAGCACTACATCAAATGGCGCGAAGCCGCCGCGCCGATGATGGCCGCAGAGCGCACGCGGGTTTTCCTGCGGAACCTGGATCCGACGGACGCGGAATGGCTGTAAGCTCTTTCCCTGGCTGATTCAGCTTCTGGCATCCGAGGAAATTACAAGCCTGGCCGCGGTAACGATAAATAAGCAGCGGTTTTGCGACCGCTGCCTACGCCCTCTTGAGACCAGGTAGAAAAGTTCCGGCTATTCCGGCGCGCTGAAACAACTGGTAGTAACGACGCCTGGGCCGACATGCACCACAATCGCCGGGGGCACAACGAAGATTGGAATGTCAGTCAAATGCAGCTCTTTTTCCAACTGGGCTTTCAACTGAATGGCCTGTTCTTCCGCGGCGCACTGGCTGATGGTCAGATGTCCGTTGGGGTTGTTCCTGAGGATTGCCCGGTCGAGATCGACAATCGTCGCCAGGGCTTGCTTCAGGGTGCGCACCTTGTCAAAGGGTTCTACCTGCCCGTCCTTGATGGTGAGAATAGGCTTGATTTGCAGCACACTGCCGACCAAACGAGACGCGCCGCCAATTCGTCCGCCTTTGTGCAAATACTCCAGGGTATCAACCACGAAATAGACATTTTCCCGGGCTGCCATCGCGCTGAGCTTGCTTTTGAGGGTTTCAATTTCCATGCCTTGTTTTGCCCAGCAGCTGGCTTGCAAGACGAGCGAACCCAAGCCGCCGGCAATCGTTTTTGTATTCAGAATATGGATGCGGTCGCTGTGGAATTCTTCCGCCGCCACTAAGGCGCTGCGGTACGTGCCGCTCATTTTGTCAGAAGGGGTGATGACCAGAGCGGTATCCCCGGCATCCAGGATTTTCTGGAAGGTGGGCGCGTACATGGCTGGCGGGGGAGCGGCGGTTCCGGGGAGCTGTTTGGAGGCCGCCAGTTTCGTAAGGAAGGTCTCGGTATCAATTTCGGTGTCATCCCGATAGGATACATCCCCAAAGGTGATGATTTGCGGTAGAACGTGGATCCCTTGCGCGGATAACCGGGTGAGCGGGATGCCGCAGGTTGTATCAACAATAATCTGTATCATACTAAAAGTCCTTTCTGTCAGGCGGCCGTACGATAAGTTATCGGCCTGGATAAAAAAGAAATTAATGGTAAAAACAGCAGATGCTGAACTTGGCAAGCGTGGCAGCTGCTAAGGGGCCTCAGGACCTGGGCTGCCCGCAGTTCGGGCAGATTTTTTCCTTCTTTTCGAGGATAAAGCCGCATTTGGCGCAGGTGGAAGCCTGGTTTTCCCCCAGCGGCGCGCCGCAAGCCAGGCAGCGCGCGGAGGCAATCGGGTTGGCGGTCAGGCAGTAGGGGCAGACGGTGCGCGCCAGACGCTCGCTGAGCTCCTGGCCTGTGCCGTGCTGCCGCGCGAAGCTGTCCACCACCTGCCAGACGTTCTCCTGCAGCTGCAAGGATTCTACGTCCTGAGCGATATCGTCCATCCGTCCGATTAGCGTCCACGGGTTGCGCAGCGCGTTGAGGGCGGTCATCCCGAGGCTGGCAGCCAGCCCAAACCAGGCTTGATTGGAAAGCTGCACGCTCACGCCGTCCGCCACCTTTTGGAGGCTTACGGTCAGGGCTGTGGCGCCGCCGCTGGTGAGGTTCCGGCGGGTGGCAATCTGCACAGCCATATTGTCCGGGCCGCCGAGGCGCTGGACCTGGTAATTACCGCGGTGGAAATATGAGATCAAATCGCGGGCAATATCCTCAGGGGAAAAACTTCCATGGTAGATGCGTGGTGTCATCGCTGCCTTTTCTTGTTTGCAGATAGATTATAATCGGGATATCTGGAAGCAAGGATAGATTTTATGAATTTTCTGAAAAAACACCGTTTGCCTTGGTTGTTCTCCGTGTTGATTTTGCTCCTTCTGACGGCGCTCAGCCTGCTGCCGGCGCTGGAAAACCCGGTGTTGGCGCAGTTTCCTACAGTTTCGATTCCGACGGTGACCAGCTCTCCGCGCGGCGCGTATATCCGCGTTCTGTTGACGACCACCGAGTACGACCCTATCAACGTGCGTTCCGGCCCCGGCTCCGTCTACGAGCTGGTCGGGATTTTGCTGGTAGGCCAGGAAGCCAAAGCTTACGGTTACTACGACCAGTATATTCAAATCGAGTACCCGGGCGGTCCAGGCGGAAGAGGCTGGGTCTTTGCCAACAACGTGGATGTGATTGGCGGTCCAATTCCGCTGCTGGAACCGCCGGCAACCGCGACGCCGGCTGTCACCAAAACAATTGACCCTACCCTTGCAGCGCAGTTTATCTACACCTCGCAGCCTTCCAGGCTGCCAACCTTCACCGAACCGCCGGCTCTGAACCTGCCCACCTATCAGAATATCACCGGCAACACAGCCCCGGGTGGGCTGCCCTTGGGGCTGGTGATTGTGGTGTTGGCCGGGCTGGGGGTCTTCCTGACGCTGATAGCCATCCTGCGCCGGGGCTAGACCTCGTCGGGTTTTGCCGCCTCCCTCTCAAAGCCTTTGATCTTCATTCCACGCACGGACATTCCACGCACGGACAGGCCAGGTGCCTGCCCTTTATGTTAAAATGAATGCCTATGGACGTTAAGACAGTTTCTACCAACCGCAAAGCGCGTTTTGAATATTTCCTGCAGGAGACCTTTGAGGCCGGGCTTGAGTTGAAAGGCACGGAAATCAAATCCATTCGCAAGGGGCAAATCAGCTTGCAGGAAGCGTACGTGCGCACCGACGGCAAACAAGCCTGGTTGGTCGGCGCGCATGTCGCACCGTACGAGCATGCCAGCGCTTACCAGCACGATCCGGATCGTGAGCGCAGACTCTTGCTGCACAAGCGCGAAATCCGGGAGCTATGGGACGCGGTGCGCATTAAGGGCATGACTATCGTGCCTGTGCGTGTGTACCTGAAGGCCGGCCGCGCCAAGCTCGAGCTTGCCATCGCGAAGGGCAAAAAACAGTACGACAAGCGCGAAGCGATTAAACAGAAGGATATCGAACGGGAAGAGTCGCGTGACGAACGACGTTACTAAACCGGCACGCGTATAAGCCTGCGCGGACCAGAAGCTTCTGTCCGTTATAATAGCCGCATGAAACCTGATAACAAGATCACCCGCAGAGAATTCCTCAAGCTTTCCGGCATGTTCATCGGAGCGATGATGCTTCCGCGCCCCAAGGGCGTGTTTGCCGCAGCGGCGCGCCAATTCCCGCAGGCGGATAAGCTCGGGCGTATTTGTGTCGGGATGGAAGGCGCCTGGTTCAAACTCAAGACCGAACCCAATGTTAACGCGCCGGAAGCCGGCACGGTCTGGCGGGATGACGTGCTTGTTTGGAGCCGTGAGGTCGTTGCCAACCAGCTGGATTTGAACGTGTACAACCAGCGTTGGGTGGAGACGCCTGGAGGGTACCTGCAGTCCTCCATGGTCCAACCGGTTAAAAACCTTCCCAACCAGCCCTTGCAGAGCTTGCCCGTCAATCCGGACGGCAGCCAAGGGATGTGGGTGGAAATCACTGTACCTTTAGTGGATATCAAACCAACCCGGGTGCCCGCTGCCTCCTTCTGGATCCGGGAAGTGAACAAGCCGCGCATCTACTACAGCCAGGTTTTCTGGGCTTACGACGTGCGTCAGGAGAACGGAATCACCGAATACCTGCTTACAGAAAAATGGGGCGCTGAACCCGATTCCTACTGGGTAGACGCTTCAGCCTGCCGCCCGATTACTGCGGACGAAATTACCCCAATCCATCCGGACGCGGGCGATAAACTTATCCGCGTAAACATGAATTATCAGACGCTTTCCTGCTTGGAGGGAGGAAGGGAAGTCTACTTCTGTGAGGTTTCCTCCGGCGGGCCTTCCACGCCGCTTGGAACCACCCTCATTTGGCGCAAGATGATATCGACGCACATGAGCGCGGGCGGATTAATAGCCTACGACACCGGTGGTATCGGCTGGACGACGCTTTTCCACGGCGAAGGCTCCGCCATCCACGCCGCCTTCTGGCACAACAACTTTGGCACCGCGCTTTCCCACGGCTGCATCAACTGCTTGCCGGAGGACGCGAAGTGGATCTGGCGCTGGACCAATCCGGTCGTGGATTACTACCCGGGCGAGCTGACCGTCAGCGACGGCGGGCAGAATTCCACACGCGTGGAAGTTTTCTACTAAAGCTTACGCGGCCGGATTATTCACCCTGTCTGACGCGGGGAATGGATAAGCAGTGATGAACGATGAGGTTATTCAGGTTACCCTTTACTCGCGTCCGTCGTTGGCGGAACAAAACGAGGCTGTCCTTGAGCGGCTGGCAGAGCTCGCGCAGGAATACCCGCATCAGCTGACTTGTATCGATATTGACCGGAATAATTATCTCAAACGGAGCATTGGTGAACAAATTCCGCGCCTGGAGATTGGTCCATATTTCCTGATTGAAAGTTTTGATAGCGGGGATATCCGCACGGCGCTCAAAGAAACGCGGGCGAAGATTGACGACGCGCACACATCCGCTAATCCATGGGTCCTGCGGCAATATGCCCGGCCGCGTTCGTTTCCGCTCAGGGACAGATTTTCCTTGTGGTTCGCGCGCCATTACGTCATGCTGTTTACTCTGCTGGTATTTCTGTACCTTGGCGGAGCTTTTCTGGCACCGACCTTGATGAAGCTTAGGCTTGAACCAGCAGCGCGGGCGTTGTACAGCTTTTACCGACCGGTTTGCCACCAGTTGGGCTATCGCTCCTTCTATTTATTTGGCGGGCAGCCCTTTTATCCGCGCGAATTAGCCGGGCTGGAATCTTACCAGACCTTCTCGCAAGCCACCGGCATTAACGAATTGGACAATCGCGCGGCTTCAGAATTCCTTGGCAGCGAAACCCTTGGGTATAAAGTTGCGCTTTGTCAGCGGGACACGGCAATTTATACGCTCATGCTGCTTTTCGGGCTCATTTTCGGCGCGTCGGGGGGCAGAATCAAAGAAATACGCTGGTACATCTGGGTTTTGCTTGGCATCCTTCCCATCGCGCTGGACGGCGGTACCCAGATGCTCAGCCAGATGGGACTGGCTTTCCTAAGCTGGTTCCCGGCGCGGGAGAGCACTCCGTTTCTGCGCGTGCTCACCGGCGGACTGTTCGGCCTCTTTACCGCCTGGCTTGGTTATCCTCTGGTGGAAAGCAGCGTGCAGATCAGCCGGCCGCAGCTGGAAAGGCAGTACGCGTTGAACAGCGGGGCAGCGTTCGAGCCCGGGAGGCGTCCATGATTCGCTGCGACGTCGACGGCTGCCGTTATTACCGCTTCGAACAACTGCCCAACCAGCAGGTTGACCATGCCGTGTTCACGCGCCTGGGAGGCGCGAGCGCCGGCCCTTACGCCGCCCTCAACCTTGGCGGAACCGTAGGCGACAAACCCGAGGCAGTCCTGGAAAACCACCAGCGCTTGTTTCAGGTTTTTGGCAGGCCGTATGAGAGCCGCTTTGATGTCTGGCAGGTACACGGCACGACCATGGTGTATTCCGACCAACCCAGACCGCGCGACCAGAAGCACCGGCCGGCGGACGGAATTTTCACCGATAACCCGGAGGTCACCCTGATTATGCGCTTCGCCGACTGCGTCCCGCTGGTATTTTTCGATCCAACCCACCATGTGGTGGGGCTGGTGCACGCGGGCTGGCAGGGCACAGCCCAAAAAATTGGCGAGCTGGCGGTGAATTACATGCGCGAGCGTTTTAACTCCGATCCGGCTGCCTTGTTTGCCGGGATTGGGCCGTCCATTTGCGGCAGCTGCTACCAGACAGGCGAGGAGGTACGCGCGCGCTTTTTACAGGCTTACGGCGCAGACGCGCTGGATTTTTTCATGGAACGGGAGGGCTCGCTCTACCTGGATTTGTGGCGCGCCAATGCGTACTGCCTGCAGCGGGCTGGCGTTCAGCAGCTGGAACAATGCGGATTGTGTACCGCCGAAGACCTGGATCAATGGTATTCCTACCGCAAGGAAAAAGGCATCACCGGGCGTTTTGCCGTGGTAATCGGGTTGAAACATGCTGCACAGTGAGGATGAAAGTAGATTCATCAGGACGATAGGGGCCAGGCTTGCCCTGGTCCGCGAGAATATCGCGCGGAGTGCTGCGAAAGCCGGCCGGCGCGCGGAGGCAGTGGAGATTGTGACCATCTCCAAACGCCAGCCAGAGGTATACATCCAGGCCGCTTACGCCTGCGGTCTGCGCTGTTTTGGTGAGAACTACGCGGAAGAAGCGCTCGTCAAGATGAACAACCTGAGCGGTTTGCCCGACCTGCAGTGGGATATCGTCGGCCATATCCAGAGCCGGAAGGCCAGGCTGATAGCCGACCGCGTCGCGCGCGTGCATTCCGTGGACAGCCTGAAGCTGGCGGGGCTGCTTTCTCAACTGCGTCCAGCGGACATGCCAGCGTTGGATGTGCTCCTTGAAGTGAACGTCAGCGGGGAAGAAAGCAAAGGCGGCTTCCCGGCGGTTTCTCAAGCTGACTGGAGCGCGCTGCTGCCGGCTGCCGGGTGCGGGTCGTTTCGCCGCCATCACCTTTGAT
>DAONFX010000007.1:14514-43683 GCA_035403825.1 Anaerolineaceae bacterium | reverse complement strand
GACCAACCAGGAAGTTGTCGTGGCTGCCTCCACCGGCAACGCCGGCGCAGCCACAGCCTGCATGGCCGCCAGCGCTGGCTTGCGTGCCATCATTTTCGCCCCGCGCACGGCGCCTCAGGCCAAGGTAGCCCAGCTGCTCAGCTACGGCGCGCGTGTCCTCCTGGTGGACGGCAGCTATGACCAGGCTTTTGACCTGAGCCTGGCTGCCTCCGATACCTTTGGTTGGTACAACCGCAACACCGGCCATAACCCCTTCACCGCGGAAGGCAAAAAGACCGCCGCGTTTGAAATCTGGGAACAGGTACTGCGCCATCTGCCCGCCGAATCCGAAGCGCTGCGCGTTTACATCCCGGTTGGCGACGGAAATATCATCTCGGGCATCCACAAGGGCTTCCAGGATTTGCTTGCGCTGGGCTGGATTGAGCGCCTGCCCGTGCTGATCGGCGTCCAAGCGGAGAAATCGGCAGCAATCGCCAACGCGTTCTTCACCAAAGCTGATGCGATTACTCCGGTACAAGCCACCACCCTGGCGGACAGTATCAGCGTGGACCTGCCCCGCGATGGTCTGCGCGCCCTGCAAGCTGTCCGCGCTACGCACGGGCATTATGTGACCGTCCCTGACGAAGAAATTCTGATGGCAATTCCGGAGCTGGGAAGAGCCGGCATCTTTGCCGAACCGGCTGCCGCAGCCGCCTTTGCCGGGCTGCGTAAGGACCTGCGCGAAGGGCAGCTGAACCCGGACAGCCCCACGCTGGTCCTGTGTACCGGCAGTGGGCTGAAGGACGCACGCGCAGCGATAAGCGCAGTGCCTTCCGCCCCGATTATCGAACCGACCATCCAGGCACTAATGAAGGTGATCCATGTCTGAACCTGTTTTTTCCATCATCGCCCCGATTTTTAACGAACTCGAAAACCTGCCCCTGCTCTACGCCCGCGTGCGCGAGGAGCTGGAGAAAACCGGGCAGGAGTGGGAACTCATCATGGTTGATGACGGCAGCAAGGACGGCTCCACCGAGCTTATCCGCAAGTTGGCAGCCGCGGATGAACGCGTCCGGCCGGTGATCTTCGCGCGGAACTTTGGCCACCAAATCGCCGTCAGCGCCGGCCTGGATTACAGCCGTGGTGCCGCGGTCATCGTCATCGATTCCGACCTGCAGGACCCACCGGAAGTCATCGGTGAACTGATTGCCAAATGGCGCGAAGGGTTTGAGGTGGTCTACGCGGTGCGCACCGAACGGGAAGGCGAAACCAAATTCAAGACCCAAACCGCCTCCCTGTTCTACCGTATGATTGACCGCATCACGGATATCAAAATACCACTGGATACCGGCGATTTTCGTCTGATGGACCGCAAGGTGGTCAATATTATGGTGGCAATGCGCGAGCACAACCGTTTTTTGCGCGGCATGAGCGCCTGGACCGGCTTCAGGCAGGTCGGCGTGGAGTACAAACGCAAAGCCCGCCATGCCGGCGTAACCAAGTACCCGCTCAAGAAAATGCTGCGCCTGGCGATGAACGCCGTGACTGGCTTTTCCATGTGGCCTTTGCAGCTTGCCACCCGCCTGGGCCTCATCCTGGGCGCGCTGGGCGTATTGGCCATCCCGGTGGTCATCGTGCTGCGCTATGCAGCGGATGTACAGTTCCACGGCCTGGCGACGCTCGCCATCCTAATGACGCTCCTGAGCGCGTTAATCCTGGTTTTTCTGGGGTTCATTGGCGAATATCTTGGCAGAGTTTATGACGAAGCTAAGAACCGCCCCCTCTACATCGTCGCTGAAGGACCGCGGGAGCCTTTTAATCCCGTACGACTGGACCTGCCAGCCGAAACCAAAAGTAATCATTCCTGAACCTGGAGGAAACCATGACAAAAATCGACCTTACCCTAATGCCCGAAAACCTGCAGCGCACAACCCAACGCGTGCGTGAGAAACGATTCTACATTCCCACGCTCGCCCAACAAAAAGACCCCGCGCTCATCCCCGCGCATATTAAGGAACAGCTCAAGACCGTTGGACTGTGGGACCTGGACCCGCTGAATCTGTTCCGCATCACGTGGCATAACGAAGCGCGCGCTTCTGGGGGGCTGTTTGGTAACGTCAACTATGTGGAATTCCCCCCGGAACTGACGGGCGTGCCTGCGCGCGTTGTGGCGCTGGTTGGCAAGTGGTTCCCGACCGGATGCCATAAGGTTGGCGCGGCGTTTGGCTGTCTGGTTCCGCGTCTGGTGACCGGTCAATTCGACCCCACCCGCCAAAAGGCGGTCTGGCCTTCCACCGGCAACTACTGCCGGGGCGGCGCATACGATTCCTATTTGCTGGGCTGTGAATCCATCGCCATCCTCCCGGAAGGCATGAGCCGTGAACGCTTTGAATGGCTCAGCAGGATTGCCAGCGAGGTCATTCCCACGCCGGGCAGTGAGTCGAATGTCAAGGAAATTTTCGACAAATGTTGGGAGCTGCGGCGCAGTGGGCAGGATTTGGTCATTTTTAACCAATTCGAAGAATTCGGCAACTACCTGTGGCATTACACCATCACCGGAAGCGCGGTGGAAGAGGTCGTTGCGCAGCTCAGCCGCCCGGGCGACGCCTACCGCGGATTCGTTTCCGCGACGGGTTCCGCTGGAACCATTGCTGCCGGAGACTACCTCAAGCAGCGCTTCCCCACCAGCAAAATTGTGGCCAGTGAAGCCCAGCAATGCCCGACCTTGCTCACCAACGGTTTTGGCGCGCACCGTATTGAGGGCATTGGCGACAAACATGTTCCCTGGATCCACAACGTGCGCAACACCGATTTCGTCACCGCCATCGACGACCAGGCCGTGGTAAATCTCGCGCGCCTGTTCAATGAACCCGCCGGGCGCGAGCATCTGATTAACTCCGGCGTGGATGAAACGCTCGTGAATCAACTGGACCTGCTCGGCTTTTCTGGCATTTCCAACCTGGTCTCCGCAATCAAGTTCGCCAAATACAACGAACTGACCAGCCGCGATATTGTCGTAACCGTCTTGACCGACTCGATGGAGCTATACCGCAGCCGCCTGACCGAAATGCAGGAGCAATATGGGCAGTACAGCCCGGCGGACGCGATTGCGGATGACGCCAGGTATCTCAAAGGTCAGCCGATTGACTTCATGCAAGAGCTGAGCTACTACGACCGCAAACGCATCCACAACCTGAAGTATTACACCTGGGTGGAGCAGCAGGGCAGAACCTACGAAGAAATCCAGGCGCAGTGGTACGACCCGGATTATTGGCTGGAAATTCAGGCGCAGGCGCCTGAGATTGACGCGCGGATTGAAGAATTTAACCGTGCGGCCGCGGCATAAATCCAGACGATGAATCCGAAAAGCACAGCTCCGCCCGATACAGCCCTGGTACTCGTCGCCATCGCGCGCGACCAACGCGACCTGGAAATCGCCCGGGTGTTGGGTTGGTATCGCATCCCGCTGAAGAGCGCGCCAAAAGTGATTTCCGTGGATTATCTTGCGTTTTACCAGACCAGCGCTTTCCCGACGGCGGAACGCTGGCAAATCCGCTGGATAGCTCCGATTTTGGGGCACGAACTGACCACCCGCGCCGAACTGCTGCGCGACCAACCGGACCACCCGCGCGCGCCTGAGGAATACTTTAAGCTCCAGCTGGGACCGCTGCAGGAACTTGCGCAGCCAATCCCGGCAGACACCTGGAAGCGCGTAACCTTCTTCTACACCACCTTCGGACGCGTGCGGCAGGCCGCTGTGTTGGCGGATTTGCCAGTCCACGACGAAGAACGCGCCGTCCTATGGCAGTCCCTGCGCGAACGCGCGCTGAGAGCAAACGAATATCAGGCCGCGGAGCTGCCGCAAATGCCGGTTGACCCGGCGATCCTGGCGCTCTTCAGCGGCGGGTTCAGACCTACCCACCCGGAATAAGCGCTTCAGGTTCAGATAGGCTCAATGCAAAAGATTTCCCCTTATCGGAGCGGAAAAATGCGAAAACTCATCAAAAACGGGACCGTCGTCAACGCCGAAAGCAGCCAGCAGGCTGATATCCTGGTCGAAGGCGAAAAGATTACCCGCGTGGAACCCGGGCTTGACTGCCCGGACGCGGAAGTCATTGACGCCGCAGGTATGCTCATCCTTCCGGGCGGGATTGACCCGCATGTGCATATCAACCTGCCCATGGCGGGAACGACCTCCAGCGACGATTACTACACCGCCGGTAAGGCGGCCGCCTTTGGCGGCACCACCAGCTTGATTGACTTTGTGTCGCAGGACGAGGGCAGCCTGGCGGAGAATATCGCCCGCAAGCTGCAGGAATCGGACGGGCGCGCCAGCGTCGATTTCGGGCTGCACATGAACATCACCCGCTTTACCCCCGGGGTGCTGGACGAAATTGCCAGCCTGCCGGAACTGGGCATCACCAGCGTCAAGGTCTTTACCGCCTACAACCAGCGCTTGCGCCTGGGCGACGGGGAAATCTTCCAGACGATGCGCGCCGCCGCGAAACACGGCCTGCTCACATTGGTGCACGCCGAAAACGGCGATGTCATCGATGTGCTCGTCGCGGAAGCGCTGCAGCAAGGGCATACCTCCCCGGTTTGGCATGCTTATACGCGCCCTGCCTGGGGCGAAGTGGAAGCCAGCCTGCGGGCTATGGCTTTGGCAGCCCAGGCGGACGCGCCGCTTTACCTGGTGCACATGAACGTAGCAGGCGAGGTGGACCAGCTGGCTTACGGACGCGCCCACGGCGTCCGCGCGATGGGCGAAACCTGCCCGCAGTATCTGTTCTTCACAGCGCAAGACCTTGAACGCCCGGACGGCACGAAGTGGTTGTGCTCCCCACCGCTGCGCAGCCCGGCTGACCAACAGGGCTTATGGCAGGGCATCGATAACGGCACCATCCAGGTCCTCGCCACTGACCACTGCCCCTTCTTCTATGACGGCACCCGCGCAATTGCCTACGAAGACCAACAAGTGGCATTGCCGGGAAAAGAGCTCGGAAAAGGGATCTTCACGCAGGTGCCGAACGGCGTGCCCGGCGTCGGGGACCGCCTGCCGGTATTCTGGACGCACGCTGTGCATTCCGGCAGAATCAGCCCCAGCCAATTCGCGGCGCTCACTTCGGCGAACGCCGCCCGTATCTTCGGGCTGTACCCGCGCAAAGGCTGCCTGGCTGCCGGCTCAGACGCAGATATCGCCATCTGGGACCCGGAAATGCGGGTGAATTACGGCGCACAGACCGCCAAACACCGCACGGATTACAACCTCTACGAAGGTTGGCAGCTAACCGGCTTTCCAAGGCAGGTCTTCCTGCGCGGGGAATGCCTGGTGCGCGGTGGAGAATGGTTCGGGCGCCCTGGCCAGGGCCGATTCCTGCGCCGCCAAAGCGGAGAAATCATTTGACCAGTTCTCAACGAGGCAGATTGTGGTAATTCCCCTGCTCATTCTGCTCCTGTTAGCGGCTTCAGCCGCCATCACGGTTTCGCACGCGCTCAAACCGAAAGTCGCGCGCGCCTGGATGATTGCCCTGATTAGCGCGCTGGTTGTCTGGTTTGGTTTCTTTATTTTACGGCTGTATTTGCCGTTGAGCTTCGCGCTCCCAGCCTGGAAACCGGAGGCGCTCTTTATCTCAGCGCCCAGCCTGGAACTGAACTATCAGAACTGGCCTTATGCCGTGGCATTGGTCACGCTGTGTACCGCGGTTATCCTGACCGACTCGACCCGCAGCTTTTTACCTTCCTCCCCCAACGCGTGGGCGAATGCCATCGCAATCACCGCTGTCAATTTGATTGGCATATTGGCTGGCGACCCGATTACGCTGATGTTTGCCTGGGTGATCATCGATACCATTGAGTTCGTGTACCTCTATCAGACCCGGCTGGACCGCAGCAGCGACGCGGGCTTGGCTGGCTTCATGACCATCCGCGTCCTGAGCGTGATGGCGCTGGCCGCCGGCGCCGTAACCGGCTGGCTCTCGATGCCGGCCTTTGGCATGGCGGAGATTCCACAGAAGGCCGGCATCTACTTTCTAATGGCGGCCGGGCTGCGCCTGGGCGTACTGCCCTTGAACCTGCCCGTGCAGAACAGCAGCGAACCCAAACACGGTCCGGCGCTGCTCACACGCCTGGCGCCTGTCGCGTCCAGCCTGGCATTGATTGCCCATCTCCCTCAGGGCTTGCTAACTTCCCAAAGCGCTTTGCGCCCGCTTTTTCTTGCGCTCACCGCCGCGGCCGCGCTGTACGCCTCGGTCATGTGGTTGAGCGGAAAGAACCAACACAGCGCCTTACCCTACTGGATTATTACACTGGCCGCCTTCGCCATCACCTGCGCGCTGAACGACCGCGCGGAAGCCAGCCGGGTATGGGGCGTGGCGCTGCTGCTGAGCGGCGGCGCGCTTTTTCTGTTCGACCCGCCCATCCGCCGTATTCGTTTTCTCCCGCTGCTCGGGCTGATTGGATTATCTGCCCTGCCGTATACCCTCGCTGCCGGGGGTTGGGACGGGCTGCTGGCGGATAAATTCACATTCAGCACGGGGTTAACCCTGCTTTCGCACGCCCTGCTGCTGCTCGGCTACCTGCGTTATACCTTCGAGATTAGCGGGACGGTCACCGGTCTCGAAAAACACGCCCGCCTCACTTACCCGCTGGGCCTTATCCTGATTGTTCAGACCATCGTCATCATCGGTCTGGCCGGCTGGCCGGGGGTGCTCACCGCGGGCAAGTGGTGGGCCAGCCTTATCAGCCTTGCGCTCACAGGTTTGGGAGCGGGGCTTTATCTCAAACGGGGCGCAAAACTCCCGCTTGCCAGCGCCGCTGCGAGCCTGCCGCTCTATCGCTTCTGGACTTTCCTGCTGAAATCGTTCCAGCAGTTCCTCAGCCTGCAGTGGCTGTACAAAGCCATTGCCTGGCTGATAGGTCAGTTTGCCGCGCTGGCCGGTCTGTTCAACCAGGTCCTGGATGGAGAGGGCGGAATCCTTTGGTCGCTCGTGTTTCTGGCGGTCCTCATCACGCTGTTCCTTTCGGGGGTAAATCCATGACCGGCGCCTCCTGGATGTATATTCCGGCCGTGCTTGCCATCGCAGCCGCGGGCATCAATCTCACCCGGCGCTTATGGGTTGTCAACGCTGCCGCTTTGGGGCTTCAATACCTGGGGGTGTTCGTGCTGCTGACTACTGTTCGTCCAGCCAGCCTGGCGCTGGTAAAGCTGCTGGTTGGGTGGATGGTTACGTTGACGCTGTTCCTCTCGCTCATCACCGACGGAAAAATCCGCAGCGCAAAGGCTTTCTTCTCCTTCAGCGCCGGGGAAATCTTCAGACTGTTGGCCGGGGTCTTCGCGGTATTTTTCCTGGCTGCGCTCCTGCCGCAGCTGCAAGCCTCCGTTTTCCCACAGACCTCCCTGCCGCTGCTGCTGGCGGCCTTCAGCCTGCTGGTTTTGGGGCTCTTCCAGGCCAGCCTCAGCGCGGAACCATTCTATGTCATCATCGGGTTGTTGACCTTTCTCTCGGGCGTGGAATTGCTGTATGCCAGCCTTGAACTTTCCATCCTGCTGGAAGCGCTCTTTGCGGGCGTAAACCTGGGCCTGGCGCTGGTGGGAGCCTTTTTTGTCATCAAGGACGCGGAGATTCCGGAAGCATGAGCACTCCGCTGATTTGGGTCGTCTTCCCGCTTGGGTTCGCACTCCTATTGATCATTACGCGCAAAAAGCCCATGCTTTCGGGCATCCTTGCTTCCGTTTTCTGCCTGCTGCTGGCGCTTGCGGCGCTGCTCTTCCCGCGCGATCTCAGCTTTCTCCTGCCGGACCAGCGCCTGGAAATTGCCAGTACTTTGGAGCTTTTCGGCAGAAGCCTGCAGATTAACGGAAACCAGCTCACCATAATCGGGCTGCTGTACGGCATCGCCTTCTTCTGGAATCTGGGCAGCCTGCTCTACAGACCCAGCCTATGGTTTAACATCCTCTCGCTTGGGATCACCGCCCTGTGGGTTGCCACGCTTTCCGTCAATCCTTTCCTGTACGCCGCGGTGTTCATCGAGTTGATCGCGCTGCTCAGTGTGCCGCTGCTTTCTCCGCGCGGGGTGCGCACCGAGCATGGGGTACTGCGCTACCTGGTGTTTCAGACCCTGGCCTTGCCTCTGATTTTGCTTACCGGCTGGATGCTGGCGGGCATCGGCTCGGCCCCTTCCGCCAATCCTCTCATCGTGCGTTCTGCAATGCTGGTGCTGTTCGGCTTCGCGCTGTGGATTGGAGCCTTCCCCTTCCACTCCTGGATTCCGATGATCAGCGCCAAAAGCCACCCCTGGGTGGTCAGTTTGCTGCTCACTTTGCTGCAAAGCGCTCTATCGGTTTTCTTATTGCATTTTCTGGACCAATATGCCTGGCTGCGCAACCTGCCGGTCACTTTCGCCAGTTTGCGCTGGATTGGCGTGACGATGATTGCCATTGCCGGTCTCTTTTCAGCGGTGCAGACAAACCTTGGCAAAAACTTCGGGTATCTGGTGCTTTACGAGACCGGCTACTCGCTGCTGGCAATTGGCCTGGCGCAAAGCGGCGGGTTGAATTATCTGGCGATGCTTTTTATCCCGAGAGTGTTAAGCTACGCGTTACTCAGCCTGGCGCTGTCCGCTTTGTGGGAGAAAGGCAATGCGGAGGCGTTGGCGTACAAAGCGCAGGAAGGCTTGTTCAAAAGGCGTCCGGTCGTTTCGGCTGGAATCCTGGCGGCTTTCTTCAGCCTGCTCGGCCTGCCGCTTCTGCCCGTTTTCCCGCATAAACAAATGCTGTGGCTGCTGACAGCCCAAAGCGACCCGCGCCTGCTTGTATGGGTTCTGGTCGGCAGCCTGGGTTTGCTGCTGAGCATAGCCCGCCTGCTACGCCTCTTCGCTCGCGAAGGGAGCGCCGCCGATGAAGCCGGGCCAACGCGCGAGAATGGCGGGCTAATCGCGCTGATGCTGCTTATCCTGCTGCTGATGCTGGCGATGGGAATAACCACGCAGCTGCTTCTGCCGCGCTTTCTGGACATCCTCTCACCCTTCACGCAGCTCGCGCCCGGCCTATAGAAAATCGTTCCCGGAAATGTGTATAATCAGGGGAAAGAACCCAGGAAGAGCAGGTAAAAAATGGACGACATCACAAGTTTTGAACAACTTGAAAAAAGAGTGCAGTGGCTGGATAACGAACGCCGCAATGACAAGACCAATCTTGCCTCCCTACAGAACCGCCTGACCGGGCTGGAAAGCGAAAATATCAGCCTGCACAAGCAAATTAAAGATTTGGAGCTGGAGCTCAGCGGCCTGAAAAATCAGATTTCCAGCCTGGATAAGTACGAGAACCGCATCGAACGCTTGAACATCGATCTGACCAAACAAGTGCGGGATGTGAACGAACGCGCTGAAATGAACCTTAACGAAGCAGTCAAACGACTGAAGCTGGAGATCGATACGACCAAGCGCTCGCTGAGCGAAATCTACCAGATTGGAGAACAGCTTGAGCCAATCCGCAATGAACTGAAGTCTCACAAAGTGGAAGATGCCCGCCTGGCGCGTTTAATTGAAGAACTCAAAGGGAAAATCCAGGAGGTCAGCCGCTTTGATGAGGACTACCGCCGCTCGCTGCACTTGCTGGAGGAAAACTACCGCCAGGAAAACAAGCGCCTGAACGATTTCCAGGGCGAACTGGCTGCCCACCGCAAGCGCGTGGAGGACACACGCAGCCGCTTTGACGTGTTCAGCGACAGTTTCCGTACGCTGGATGTGCGCATCACCGAATTGCAAACCTTTGAGAAAGACCGCAAGGAGGCGCAGTCGGTATTCATCGAAAAGGTAAACAACTCCCTGCTGGATAAGGAAAAGACCTTCCGTGTCTGGGAAAAACGCTTCGGGGAAATTGATCAAGTGAAGCTGGACCTGAATACCCAGTTGGCTGACCTGGAAAACGCCCGAAAGGCCCTGGATAAATCCATCAGCAGTTCGGAGGAGGTCGTCGCACGCTTTGAACGGCGCATCAACGAAATCAGTGAAATCCAACGCCTGAACGATGAACGCTTCCGCCAGGAATGGAACTCCTTCAAAGCTGATGACCTGAAACGCTGGACAAATTACTTGCTTGGGCAGGAAGAACAGCTGCGCACCATCAACCAGCAGCTCAGTTCCGCGCATGAGGAGTTGGAAGCGCTCAAGGATTCCTCCGTGAAGATCCAGGATGAGCTGGATAAGCTTACCCGCGAGACTTTCCGCAGCATTCAGAGCATCCTCGGGGCATATCAGGAATCAATTCAGAGCCTGGCTCCGCTCGCGGAGAAGAAAGCCCAGTAATTCCGTGCACATCGTAGGCACCGCCGGGCACGTTGACCACGGCAAATCGACCCTGGTCACCGCTCTGACCGGCATAAACCCTGACCGCCTGAAGGAAGAGCGCGAGCGGGAGATGACGATTGACCTGGGCTTTGCCTCGCTGACGCTCCCCAACGGGGAGAAGGTGGGCATCATTGATGTGCCCGGGCACCGCGATTTTATCGGCAATATGCTGGCGGGCATTGGCGGTATTGATGCCGTGCTGCTCATCATTGCTGCCGATGAAGGCGTTTCCGCCCAAACCCGCGAGCACCTTGCCATCCTCGACCTGCTCCACATCACCCGCGGCTTGGTCGTGCTGACCAAGCTGGACCTGGTCTCCGACCCGGATTGGCTGGAGTTAGTCGAGCTCGAGGCACGCGAGACCCTGAAAGGCACCAGTCTGGAAGACGCGCCCGTGCTGAGGGTGTCCGCGCGCACCGGCGCGGGCATTCCTGAACTGCTGGAGAAGCTGCAGGAAGTGCTGGACCACACGCCCTCCAAACGCGACCTGGGCAGGCCGCGTCTGCCCGTCGACCGCGTTTTCACATTAACCGGCTTTGGAACAGTCGTCACCGGCACCCTGCTGGACGGCAGTCTGGCCGTCGGTGATGAAGTCGTAAGCCTGCCGGAAGGCCTGAGCGCGCGCGTGCGCGGGCTGCAAAACCACAACCAGAAGCTGCAGAAGCTCGCCCCCGGCGCGCGCGCGGCGGTCAACCTGGTTGGAATTGAAAAGAACCAGATTGCCCGCGGCAGCGTCATCACCAAACCTGGCGCGTATACCCCAACGACCCTGCTTGATATTCATTTCCGCTATCTGGCTGATTCATCTTTCGAGCTGCGGCACAACACTCAGGTCAAAATCTACATCGGAGCTGCCGAAGCCGCCGGTCAGCTGCGCCTGCTGGGCAAAGAGCAGCTAAAACCCGGCGAACAAGCTTTTCTGCAAATTCGTCTTGCCAGCCCGGTGGTGGCAGCGCGCGGCGACCGGCTGATTATCCGCCTGCCCTCGCCGCCGGAAACACTGGGCGGCGGCGTGGTGCTCGACCCGCACCCCGCGCGCCTGCATAAACGTTTCAGCGAGCCTGTGCTGCGAAACCTGGAAGGGCTGCTCTCGGGCGGCGAATCCGAAGCGCTCCTGCAGGCGCTCAAAGCGCTGCGCGCGGCCAGTTCGGAGGAAGTGTTAGCCAGGGCCGGCATGGACAGGCAAGCGAGCCTGGCGCTGCTGGACGGCTTAATTAGCAGCGGAAGCATCATACCGCTCCAAACTGTCAAGGAGCCTTCACGAAACCTCCTCATGGAAGCTGAAACCTGGCAGCAAGTGCGCGCGGAGCTGCTCGGAGCGCTCGCGGAGTTCCACGCGGGCAGCCCCCTAAAACCCGGCATGGCGCGCGAACTCTTGCGCGGCGCCTGTAAACTTCCAACCCAGCTTTTTGACGCTGCGCTGGAAAAATTGCGCGAGGACCAGGAAGTGACAGTTCAGGGCGCGCTGGCCGCGTTGTCCAGCCACCGGATAGCCTACAGCCCGGACCAGCAAGCGCAAATATCGATGCTGCTGCGGCGCTTTGAGGAGAGCCCTTACTCCCCGCCGGATGCGCCCGAAGCAGCCAGGCTGATAGGCGCGCCGCTATTGGAGGCCCTGGTAGCCACCGGAACGCTGGTCCAGGTTTCCCCGCAGGTACTATTTTCTCCGCAGGCTCTCGCGGAAATGAGCGCCTGGGTGGAGGCCAGCATAAAAGAGCAGGGCAGCCTCACGCTGGCAGAATTCCGCGACCATTTCAGCACCAGCCGCAAATACGCGGCCGCGCTGCTGGAATATCTGGATGAAAATGGCATAACGCTCCGAAAAGGTGACATTCGAGTGTTAAAACAGGTACAATAGCTGTACCGATTCAACCATTCACAAAGAGGAGAGAACATAATGGCATGGAAAGTATTGATAACCGATGGGCTGGAGAGCAATGGCAAAGCAATTCTGACTCAATCCGATATCGCTGTTGATAAGAAGGGCATTGAAGCGGCGGAACTGCTGCAAATCATCCCCGAATATGATGCCATCATTTTGCGCGGGCGAACCAAGATGACCGCCGAAGTAATTGCAGCCGCAAAAAACCTCAAAGTAATCGGACGCATGGGCGTCGGTGTGGACAATATTGACCTGAACGCTGCCAAAGCGCACAACGTGACCGTCGTGAACGCCGCGGTGGCAACCTCGCTTGCCGTGGCGGAACTGGCCGTGGGCATGATGTTCGCGCTCGCGCGAGAAATTCCCCGTGCGGATGCCAGCCTGAAAGCCGGGCAATGGCTCAAGAAGGACTTCAACGGCATGGAACTTTTTGGAAAGACCCTGGGCGTGGTTGGTTTCGGTAACATCGGCCAGGTCGTCAGCAGATACGCGCTGGCTCTGGGCATGCAGGTGCTGTCGTATGACCCCTACCGGGACACGATGTATATGCACGAACGCGGCGTGGAAGCTGTGAGTCTGGATGGACTGCTGGAACGCGCCGATGTGATTACCATTCACACCCCCCTGACGGACCAAAACCGGCACCAATTCGGAGACGCCTGCTTCTCCAGCATGAAAGACGGCGTCTTGATTGTGGATGCTGCCCGCGGCGGCATTATCGATGAAGAAGCCCTCCTGCGGGCGCTTGAAAGCGGCAAAGTGCGCGGCGCGGCTCTGGACGTTTACGAGAAAGAACCGCCGGTCAGCTTTGACCTGATAAAGCATCCCCGGGTAATCGCGACCCCGCATATCGGAGCGCAGACCTCGGAAGCGCAGCTGCGAGCGGCTGAAGACATTTCGCATGAAGTCCTGAATGCGTTGAACGGACTGCCTTTGCGCTGGAAGATTTGTTAGCCAATGGGCAGCGAAGAGAAACTGGCAAAACTGCGGGAAATCACCGCCGAAATCAGACGCCTGGGTTCTATTCAGGCGCTGCTGGAATGGGACCAGCAGGTGAACATGCCGCGCGGCGGCGCGGAGGACCGCGGCAACCAGACAGCTCTGGTCGCCGGTCTGGCATTCGATAAGAGCACTTCCGACGAACTTGGCGCGCTGATTGAAGATCTAGCCGCCGAAGTGCCCGACCTGGACCTCGATGACGATTTTGCCCGCGAAATCAAGGTGGCAAAACGCTACTACGACCGTAACGCGCGCATACCGCGCGAAAAAATCATCGAATTTGTCCTGGCGACTTCAGCAGCGCATGAAGCCTGGGTGAAGGCCCGCGCCGAAAACGATTTCGCCAGCTTTGAACCGCACCTGACCCACATTTTTGACTTGCGGCGGCAGCAGGCCGAGCTCTTCCAACCGTACGAGCATCCTTACGACCCGCTGCTGGACGAATACGAACCCGGCATGAAGACCGCCGACGTCCGCGCGATATTTTCCGCCTTGCGTCCGCGCCAGGTGGAACTGCTGCGCGCCATCTCTGAATCCGAACAGGTCGACAACAGCTTCGTCAAGCAGCATTATCCTTTCGAGGAGCAGCGCAAAATCAGCAGCTTCCTCGCCGGGCGCTTCGGCTACGATTGGGAGCGCGGCAGGCTGGACCTGGCTCCGCACCCCTTTACCACCAGCTTTGGACATGGGGACGTGCGCATCACCACGCGCTTCCTGGACATGGACGGCATGTCTGCCCTCTTCAGCACCATGCACGAAACCGGCCACGCGCTCTACGACCAGGGTTACTCGCCCAGGTACCGCGAAACCAGCCTGGACGGAGCGGCTTCATTAGCGATGCACGAATCCCAGTCACGCCTGTGGGAGAATTTGGTTGGTCGGTCACAGGAGTTCTGCCGTTTCGTTTTCCCGGTCATGCAAATGCTCTTCCCGCAGCACCTGGGCAACGTCTCGCTCGAGCAGTTCTACCGCGGAATAAACCGGGTGGAACCTTCCCTTATTCGCGTGGAAGCTGACGAAGCAACCTACAACATGCACATCATGCTGCGTTTTGAAATTGAAACCGGCTTGCTGGAAGGCAGCCTGCGCGCGCGCGACCTGCCGGAAATCTGGAACACCCGCATGCAGGAATACCTGGGAATCACTCCGGCGGACGATACCACCGGCGTTCTGCAGGACGTGCACTGGTCCAGCGGCTTGGTCGGATACTTCCCTACCTATGCCCTGGGGAACCTCATTTCCGCGCAATTATGGGAAAAGATGGTCGCGGCGAATCCTGAAATCCCAGGGGCAATGTCCGCAGGCGACTTCAGTCAAATTCTCGCCTGGCTGCGGGAGAACGTGCACCAGCATGCCTCGCGCTATGACCCTCAAGACCTGGTGCGAAAAATCACCGGCGGACCCATCGACCCGGAACCATATCTGCGCTATCTGAACGCGAAATACAGCCGGATTTATCGGTTCTGAGCACAGAAAGAAAAATAAAAAACACGACCGCGTGGACGGTCGTGTTTGCTTTTAAGCTTAATGCGGGAGGTTTGCCGTGCTTACGGTCCGGTGCTGACGCCGCCATAGAAAGCCGGGTCCGTCGGGGTTTTTCCGCTCGGGTCGTTCACGTAGACCCAATCGCCGACCTTTGCCCAATGGTAAACCCAATTCGCGTCCCCGGGGGACATGTTCACGCAGCCGTGGGACTGGTTGTACCCGAGCACCACCGGCCAGTAAACGCCGTGGATGGCTGTGTTGCGGTCATAGAACATCGCCCAGGGCACGGCCTGCAGGTGGTAAAAATCCGAGCGGTCCGCCTCATAGGCATCCTGCATCGTCACGGTCTCGTACATCTTATAGATCTGAAAGGTTCCGGGTTGGGTGTAAAAAGGCGGCAGTCCGCTGGCAATCAGGCTGGCGAAAACCAGCTCCCCGCCCTCATACACCGAGAGCGTGAAGTTGCCCAGGTCGATATGAATCCAGCGATCGCCGGTAACGCCTTCCGGTCGGGTAGTATCCACCACCATCCGGCGGGATTTATGCGAAGAAACCCATTCAACCTGATTGATGCGGTACCACTCGTAGCCATCTGCTTCCGCCACCTGGTAGATTTGGATCACTTCATATTTGGCATGCACCTTGCCCGTCTTGGGGGAAGCGTAGCCAGGCGCGGTGTAAGATTCCGCGTCGTTCACAATCCAGCCGAAGTCGTTCCTGGGCGTGCGGGAAAACCGCAGCCCCTGGAAGCGCGTCCAGGAATAGATAGGCTGGGCTTGCATCCACTCTCCACTTTCCAATTGTACGAGAATGCGCCCGCCGTCGGACACCTGATTGACCATCGAGACATAACGCATCGGACCGGCAGCCAGGGTGCGCAGCGGCGTTCCGCCGTTGCGGGCTTCATCCAGACTGGCATAGACCGGCACGGCTTCGGAAGTACCCGCCACGATTTTCGCCACCGATACAGGCAGCTCAGTCAGAGAATAATCCGGCGAAGCCGCGGGCAGTTCTTCCAGGATGTCAGGGATGCCTTCATCGGCCAGGTTTTTCACCGATTGGGAAGCGCCCAGGGCCAGGCAGTCATCCGGCGCGCTTGGATAGAAGCCGGGCAGACAGAGCGGCAGGTCGTAATAGCTGCCGTCTGTTTCAGCGGAAGCTGCCCGCGCTGTGCCTGCCGGCAAAAACCCGCTCAGCAGCGCGGGAACAAGCAGCAGGAAACTCATATTCCGTAAAATCTTCATACGGGCATTATACCTGTTTCCCAAACAGGCGCTCAAGGGAATACAAGCTCGCTGTTTTCCGGCAGTCTTGCCAGGGATTAATTGAAAAAACGCAGGGAAGAATGCCATTTTCACTCATTTCCCCACTGAAAAAGAACTTGCTACGCTTATAATTAAGATAGAATCAGAACATCCAGAAATGAGGAGTTCGCCATGAAGATACCCGTCTATCATGTTGATGCTTTCGCAGTTGAACCCTTCCGGGGAAACCCTGCCGCCGTCTGTCTCTTGCAAGCCCCGCGCAGCGTGGAATGGATGCAGAACGTGGCCGCTGAAATGGCACTTTCTGAAACCGCGTTCCTCGTTCCCAAAGGCGAAGGCTACTATCTGCGCTGGTTCACGCCCAAGACCGAGGTGGACTTGTGCGGTCACGCCACCCTGGCAAGCGCGCATATCCTGTATGAATTTGGCTTTTATGAACCTGATGAGACCATCAAATTCCAGACTCAGAGCGGAATAATCACCGCCAGCTTCTTACGCGGTACCATCGAACTGGATATGCCCCGGCGGGACCCGAGCCCCGCGCAGGTCTCCGCCCAATTGAGCGAGGTTCTGGACCAGAAACCTATCGCATCGGCCGTCTATAAAAACCAGGTCATCCTCGCGGAGCTGGAAAACGCCGAAGCAGTGCGTAATTTTGTGCCGGATTTCAAAAAAATTGCCTCCCTCCCCTATCCGGATGTGATTATTACCGCCCCCTGCAAGGAAAAATACGATTTTGTCTCCCGCTTTTTCTCGCCGCTCACCGGAATCCCGGAAGACCCGGTTACCGGCATGGCGCACTGCACGTTGGCTCCGTATTACGCCGAACGCACCCACAAGACCAAATTCTTCGCCTATCAGGCTTCCGCGCGCGGCGGAGAAGTCTGGGTGCGCCTGGGAAGCGACCGGGTGTATGTCGGCGGGAAAGCTGTGACCGTTTCCCAGGGGGACCTGCTGCATCAAAAAGATTGAGCGGGCGTTCCCCGGAACTGGTTTTACCTTCCATCCTGTGTGATTCGACCGCAGAAGCGCTCAGAAGCCCGTTTTACCGGCTTGAATGCCCGCCAACCACAAGCGCAAGGAGCTCGAACATGGAACTTTTGAAACAAAGAATCTTACAAGATGGAAAAAATCTTGGCTCAGGCATCCTCAAGGTGGACCGTTTTATCAACCACCAGGTGGACCCGCTCTTGATGGACGCATGCGGAGCGGAATTTGCGCGCCTGTTTGCCGGCCTTGGCGCTGAAAAGGTGCTTACCGCCGAAATTTCTGGCATCGCCCCCGCGTTAATGACCGGCAAATATCTGCACCTTCCGGTTGTTTATGCCCGCAAAACCAAGCCAATTACCATGCCCAACGAGGTTTACCTGACCGTTGCGCCCTCGCACACCAAAGGCAACAACGTCGAATTGATTGTCTCCCCCGAGTATCTCGGCAGAGAGGAACACATCCTGATTATTGACGACTTCCTCGCGTCCGGCGCGACCATCGCCGGGTTGGTGCGCCTGGCGCAGGTGGCCGGCGCGCAGGTGGTGGGCATCGGCACGCTGATTGAAAAGTCCTTCGAAGGCGGGCGCCGCTTGCTTTCGTACCTGAATATCCCCATCCATTCGCTAGTGACCATCACATCGATGGACGCGGGCAAGATAGTCTTCGCGGATTAACCCGGCAGCCCAGGAAATGACCGATAAAATCATCATCGTTGACTACGGCTCGCAATACACGCAGCTGATTGCCCGGCGCGTGCGCGAAGCCCAGGTCTACAGCGAAATCCTGGCCTGGAATGACCCCAAACTTGGGCAGGCGGACCCGGAAACCCGCGGTTTTATCCTTTCAGGTGGTCCGATGTCGTCTTATGAACAAGGCGCGCCGGGCCTGCCTGCTGCGCTGCTGGGGAGCCATCTGCCCATCCTGGGCATCTGCTACGGCATGCAGGCGCTCGCGCTCGCGCTTGGCGGGGAGGTTCGCCGCGCCGGCGAACATGAGTACGGGCTTGCTGAAATCCGCGTTCTGAAAAATAACCCGCTCCTGCCAGGAAGCAGCCAGACGGCCTGGATGTCGCATGGGGACCAGGTCACGCGCCTGCCCACGGGTTGGGAAGCGCTGGCAAGTTCAGTTAACTGCCCGATTGCTGCCGCCGGCGACCCTTCGCGGCGCTTATTCGGGCTGCAATTCCACCCGGAAGTGCGCCACACCCCGCTCGGCACTGAGATTTTGCGCCGTTTTGTACTCGAAATCTGCGCCTGCGCCGCGACTTGGGCCCCGGAATCGATTATCCAGCAAAGTATCGCCCGGATTCGCGAGCAGGCAGGCGGCAAACAAGTGCTATCAGCAGTCAGCGGCGGGGTGGATTCGAGCGTGGCGACCGCGCTGACGCGCGCCGCGCTGGGCGGGAATGTGCACAGCGTCTTTGTGGATACCGGCCTGCTGCGCCTGGGGGAACGCGAACAGGTGGAACAAGCCTTTTCCAGCCTCCCCGGTGAGCCTCTGCGTATCGTGGACGCGTCGGAGCGTTTCCTTTCCAAACTGCGCGGCGCGACCGACCCGGAACAAAAACGCAGGATTATCGGGGAAGCATTCATCCGCGAGTTCGAAGCCTTCGCCCGGGAAGTCGGCAGCCCCAGGTTTTTGGTACAGGGCACCATTTACCCGGACGTGGTGGAATCACAGGGCATCGGCGCCTCCCAGGCAGAGCGCATCAAAAGCCACCACAACGTTGGCGCGCTGCCCAAGGATATGAAGTTCGCGCTGATTGAACCCTTGCGGCTCTTGTTTAAGGACGAAGTGCGGGCGGTGGGCGAAGCCCTTGGTTTGCCGCGCTCGCTGGTCTGGCGCCAGCCGTTCCCGGGCCCGGGTTTGGCGGTACGCTGCCTGGGCGAAATTACGCCGGAGCGCCTGGACACCCTGCGCCGCGCGGACGCGATTTTCACCTCCGAACTTGAACGGGAAGGGCTGCTGACCGCGGCGGAAAACGCACAAGGGCTGCCTTCCGGCAGTTCCCAGGCATTTGCCGTGCTGCTGCCCGTCCGTTCGGTCGGCGTGATGGGCGACCAACGCAGTTATCATGAAGTCGTTGCTCTGCGCGCGGTTACTACCACGGATTTTATGACCGCGGATTGGGCGCGCCTGCCGTACGAGCTGCTCGCGCGGGCAGCCATCCGGATTGTTAATGAGGTTCCGCGGGTGAACCGGGTGGTGTATGATATCACCAGCAAACCGCCAGCCACTATTGAATGGGAATAATCCCGAAATGAGTGAGGACCTATGGATTACGCAGAAATCCTGAAAAAAGCCTGGAACATCATCTGGAAGCATAAAATCCTGTGGCTGTTTGGCCTGCTGGCAGGTTCGGCCATCGGCAGCGGTCAGGGCTTATCCTATCGCTTTTCATCTCAGGATCGCATTCAGCAGTTTTGGCAGAACAACCGGGGTTTCCCGTCTGTTTTCGAGCGCGTGAGCGAATTCTATCGCAGCCTGCCGCCCTTTGCCTGGTTTCTGATCGCAGGCGCTGCTCTTGCGGCAGTCCTGTTTATCAGTCTTATCCTGTTTTTTGTGCGCGAGTACGGCCTGGCCGGGGTTATCAAAGGCTCCGCTTTGGCTGACGAGCCGGGGCGCAGAGGTCTTAAGTTCAGCGAGGTTCACCGGGCCCTGAAGCCGTACTACTGGCGCCTGGTCTTGCTGCGCCTCCTGGTAGTCTGCGCCGGCGCGATACTGGCCGGCTTACTGGCAATGCCGACCATCATTTTTATCATCGGCACCCTGGGCATCGGGCTGTGCTGTCTGATTCCCTTCTTCATCCTGCTCATTCCGGTCGGATGGGGAGCAAGCGTTTTGGTGCACAATGCCTGTATTGCCTTGGTGGATGAAAACCTGGGCGTGGTGGAAGCGCTCTCCCGCGCCTGGGATGTGACGATACAAAACATCGGCCCGCTGCTGGTGCTGCACCTGCTCCTGGGCGTCGTCCGCCTTGTCACAGGTCTGCTGATGAGCATTCCCATGCTGGCCGCCGCGCTCCCGCTGATTCTGGCGCTGCGCTCCCCGGGCAGCGCCTGGCCGATAGCCGCCGGATTACTCACCGGCCTGCTTTGGCTTATCCTTCTTCCGCTGGGGCTGGCAGGGATGAGCATCTTAAACGCCTTCGACCTGAGCGCCCGCGCGTTGGCTTTCCGCGAAGTGAAGGACAAAGCGCGCGTCCTGCCCGCCGGAAGCCAGGAGCTGCCCAGGCAGGAAACGAATTAGGAACATGAGCTTACCTGCCCTTTCTCCACCGGGGGCGGCTTACCACGCGGCGGAACATCGCGGAGGACTGCTCCCGCGCGGATTTTTAAGGCGCTGCTACTGCGCCCTGGTTTTCTTCCTGCTGGTATTGCAGCCCGCCCTGCCGGCCAACGCCTCCTACCCCGGGCAAGCCTCACCCATGCTGGAAATCCTCAACATCGATACGCGTGAGTTTCCGCTTATCCGGGCTGAAATAAAACCCGATAATCTGCCTGTCGGCCTGGCAGTTCCGATAAACGCCGGCACGCTCAGCTTGTTGGAAAACGGGAATACCATCCCCGCGCGTGACGTGCAGGAGAAATCCCACGGCATCTATTTCGCGCTGACGGTCAACCCGGATTTTGCGCTGGATTCACGCGACCCCAAGGGCATTTCCCGGTACGCCAAACTTGTCGGGGCGTTCAAGCAGATGGGAAGCGCGTTTTCTGCAGAGGGGGTTGACCGTTTCAGTCTGTTTATCAACCCGGACTACGTTTTTGAACAGCTTTCGGACTTTGGCTCCCTCGTTACCGCGCTGGAGGGCTACAGCGAGAACTTCCGCACCCAGAAGTCCGACCTCACCAGCCTCTCCCGCGCGATTGACGCGCTGAGCATGGACGAAAGCGGCAAAGATAAGGTCCTGCTGTACATCACCGGACTGCCCACCATACAGGACGCAAAAAGTATTCAGCTGCTTTCTGAAATAGCGCGGGAAAAGCATATCAAGGTCATCATTTGGTTGGCAGGCGAGGCCTTTATCGCCACCTACCCCCAGATTCCCTACCTGCAGGACCTGGCAGACAGCAGCGCCGGCAGCCTGTTTCTCTATTCGGGCAGTGAGCCGCTCCCGGAAGCCGACACCTATCTGAACAATCTGGGCAGAACCTATCTGGTGTCCTACCTTTCGCTCGTGCGGGAAAGCGGTACCCAGAGCTTGAGCGCGCGCCTGCAGTTGGAAAGCAGCACGCTCAGCTCAACTAGCAGCAGCTTCGAGGTACAGGTCGAGCCTGCCGAGCTGAGTTTCCTTAACCTGCCGCAGGAGCTAACCCTGCTGCAGTCCGCGGACGGCGCGGCCACGCCTGCAGAACTGCCGCTTGAGGTGCTCGTGGATTTCGTGGACGGCCACCCGCGCAATATCACTTCCGCCCGCCTGCTGGTCAACGGCGCTGACGTGCAGGAGAACATCCAGGCGCCTTTCAACAGTTTTGTACTCTCCCTCAAGGACTATGCCGGCAAAGACAAGCTGGCTCTGCAGGTGCTGATGGTCGATGACCTGGGTTTGGAGGCCCGGACCCCCAGCACGGAAATCGCACTCATCACGATTTTGCCGTCAACAGGCGGCGCGGGAATATTCCGCAGCCCCTGGCTGCTGCTCACAGCAGGCGCGGCACTGGCTGCCTTGGTAGCCCTGGTGCTCCTTCCGGCGCTGCGCAAAGCCAAAAGCAAACCCCTGGCAAGCCTAAGCGCTGAAGCTGCCCTGCCTGCCCCGCTGCCCTCCCCGGCGATTCTGGCGACGCTGACCAGGCTCAGCCCGGAGAACCTTCCCACGCCTGAAAAGCCCATCGCGATTACACAGGAAATCACCATCATCGGAAGAGACGCCGACCTATGCAATCTCGTCCTGGACGACCCGGCGGTCGAAGCGATGCACTGCCAGCTGCGCAAGCTCCCTGACGGTGAATTCCGCCTGACGGATTTTCGCAGTGCAGCGGGCACCTGGGTCAATTACGCCCCAGTCGGAGCCAAAGGCATCCGGCTTCAGCATGGAGACCTGATTCAATTAGGCTCGCAAACCTTCCGCTTCGGCAGCGGTTCACGCGTAGCGGCTGTGGAAAAGAACCAGGCGCATAGAGACCTGACAGACGGCAGTTCACCAGCGGAATAAGGCATAACAATCGCGGCTATTCGCGGAGAGCCGAAAACAAGAGGGCTGCTTTCCCGAAATCGAAGGGTGTGGATAAAGGATCAAGAAAGAGCTTACCAACTCTCGAGAGTTTACCCAAGGGACCAAAACTTTCTGACGAGCAAGCGTGCGAACAGCCTTTCCCCTCTTACTTTCTTTCCACGCGGACTCAATTTATCCTATGACCCTGATGAACTATCGCTGCGACGGGGAGTTATCATTTGCCAGGGAGTTGTGCCGTCTATCCATTTTTTCTCTTCTCCAGAAGATTGATCGCCCTGCAAAAAACCGCTTACCGCTGGGAACGGGTCAGGCTTGGGGTACCCGCGGCACATATTCGCTGGTTACTTAGAGGGGTGACATAATCGCTGACTAACAACATCCGCGAGAAGTTTGCTTGAGAAGTTGCTCTTACACGCGAGAAGTTTGCTTGCCCATAGATTTGATATATGTTAGAATAGCTTTCCTACGGAGGGATGGCCGAGCGGCTCAAGGCGCCTGTCTTGAAAACAGGTATGGGGAAACCCATCGTGGGTTCGAATCCCACTCCTTCCGCTCGGGTCGACACCCGTATATGGGGAGGTGCCAGAGTGGACGATTGGGGCCGCCTGCTAAGTGGTTGTTGGAGTAAAATCCAACCGAGGGTTCGAATCCCTCCTTCCCCGCCTGGATATCGCGAAAGCACCTGCAAAGGTGCTTTTTGCGTTTAACCCTGGGGGAACCCCATCCGGTCGTTATCACTGCCTGTTGCGTACCTGCCACAAAAAACAGATGCGCTTTTTACAGCCGGCAGTTCTGCCATGCTTACGCGCCGCGGATCATTTTTATATCTCCCCCACTCCGGAAGGCTGTCAGTGATGGTCAGAATCTCCTGCAGGATTAGCGGCTCATTCCATGCCTTCTTAGCAGCAAGGGAAATTCAGTTTGCTTTTTCATAAGTATCGAGCAGTTCTGGCGCGATTATTGCAACAGTGTACCTGATGAAATGGCTTTGTACGAATACAGGCTGTCGGCCTTACGCGTTAACATAGGCATATCCCTGTGGAACTCTGCGCATTTCCCGAGGAATGACGCAAGTCTTTCCGAACACGGCAGGCCTGACTGCCAGCGAGCGCCGGAAGCTAAACCTCCACAGGGTTTTTGTCCGCAATACGATTGCACTAAAGGAGTATCGCATGAAAAAAGCAAAGGTTTTCCTGATTATCATAGTTATCAGCCTCTTTTCCGTTTCCCTGTTGGGGTTGAAAGGACCGCAGATTGCCAAAGCCGAAGACGAGAACCCGCCTGATTCAGAGCTGATTCAGCAAAATGCCTGGCTGCTTGGCACAGAACCAGCCCAATCTGCTTCCAGCGCGACTGTTTTTTCGCTTTCAGGATGCAACCAGGAGTTTTGGGATAATGGTGAATTCATCACCCACCCGGGCGGCGGCTACCAGGGCGCGAACGTCTCCGCGCTGCAGACTGCGCTTGGAATGCAGACTTACGGCTTTACCAACCAGTACTTTTCTACAGGCTATCATACCGCGGACGACTTTATCATCACGGATACGCGCGGTTGGCAGCTGGATAATATCTCCTTCTTCGCCTATCAGGACGGCGACTATCCCTTTCCTCCTTCCTCCCCGCTTGTGGAAGTTTACCTGCAAATCTGGGACGGTCCGCCAAACGACCCCAACAGTACGGTGGTTTTCGGCGACCTTTCCACCAACCGTCTGATTTCCACTTCCTGGACCAAAACCTACCGCGCAGCTGACAATAGTTTGATGGATGACAGCATGCCTATCATGGAAAACGTCGTCTACGTGGGCGCGTTTCTGCCCGCCGGCACCTACTGGCTGGATTGGGCAACCAAAGGCAGTATGAGCACCGGACCCTGGATTCCGCCAGTGACTGAACTGGGGCAGACTACAACCGGAAATGCCTGGGTGTTTAAGGATTCCTGGCAGCCCGCCCTGGACGCGGGCACCGGCACAGGCCAGGACCTGCCATTTATCATCCGCGGCTGCCGCGAACAAGGACCCTGGCAGCAGCTTTCGAACAGCCAGGTGGACCGCATGGACAACGTCCTGGCTGCTTATGATGGCAAAATCTGGGACGTCACCGGCCGTGGTGAGACCGGCGTCTCAAGCTACGACCCCGCCACTGGTCTGTGGTCGCTGGTGAGCGGTTCCACGCCGCCCTTCGGCAGCAACTACGCCCGCTCCGGCTGCCAGGTCGGGAATGAAGTATTTATTTACGGCGACGGCGTTACCGCGGGCTTTACCGGCCTGTGGAGTTATAACCTGAGCACAAACCTCTGGAAGCAGGAAACGCCAAGCGGAAACCCGCCTGCTTACCAAGGCATCTGGGCGCCAGCCTGGGCAGCGGACCCCGCGACCAAAATATGCTATATGACCGGCGGCGCGCACACCCCCGGCGGCGGCACCCTCACGAGCGTTTATGTCTACGATACCATGCAGGACAAATGGCTGACCCCGCTGCGCGCTTTCGATAGCGTACGCGACTACCACGCCGCTTTCCTCTTCACCCGCCAGAGCGACAGCCATAAGCTGCTGTGCGTGGTCGGCGGCGTTACAACCGGACCGGTTCTCACGACCACCCAGTGCTACGACTTCTCCAAGGCTAACTGGAACGAAGAAGATATCGACCTCGGCCCGCTGCCCATCGCGCTGTGGGGCATGGGCTACGCGCAGACCACCATCTCCGGTGAGGTCCAGCTTTGGCTCGTAAACGGCGCAGACGGCGGGTTCAATATCAGCCCGGAAACCTGGATATTCTCCGTCAAAACCAAAACCTGGGCGAGCGCTGGTTCGCTGCAAAGCGGCGACTTCCTCCGTACTTCCGCGGTGACTATGGATAATGTCGTCTACCACGTCGGCGGATCCCTGGGCGGTTTTAACTATGCCGGAAAAGCCGATAAGTATATCGGTTTCAGGTCATACCTTCCCTGCGCTTCCAAGTTCTCACAGCTGAAGTAAGCGAAAAACTGTTTCGGGTGTCGAACCTCAAAAGAGGGCTGTCGTAAAAGTCGGACAGCCCTTTTTGGTTTCCCACTCCGCGCCCGTTTTTATGGTCGGTTGCGGATTTGCGCTATCAAAACGAGGCCTAAACCAGGCACGTTCTTCCACTCTGGGCTGTCCAAGAACGAAAACCCTTTCTTTTTGGACAGCCCCCACCCATTCAGCAAGCGAAACGGCGCCAACCCTGATGGGCTGCCCTTCCAGCCAAAAGCCGGGCTTACTCGTCCAGCAAACGCCGTTCACCTTGCAGGGAACGTATCGCGCTGACATCCTGCGTAACCTCAATAACGCCCTTGTAGGTGCCTTGCTCATCCCTCAGCGCAAAGTAGCGGATGTACACAAACTTGCCGCCCATCTGAATCCAGAACTCAGCCGCGTCGCGTTTGCCAGCGCGAAAATCATCCAGGATGTGCTGCACAACATGCACGCTCTGCGGCGGGTGGCAGTTTTGCACGGACCGACCGATAATCGCCGCGGTCCGCACGAAAACGCGCTCCGGGGTCTGCGAAAAGAAGCAAACCTTATCATTTTCATCCACGAAAGTGATATCCACCGGCAGCTTGGTGAGCATCAGGTTAATCTGTTCCTGGGTCAGGGCGCCAGTGGAAAGCTTGATTTTCCCCTCCGCTGCGGGCTCTGGCGCCGGTTCTTCCCGGGCTGGCTCAGCGTCTTTTTTCAGGCTCAGGCTTTCGGCTTTAATCATGTCCCAATCTGCTTGTGTCAGGCGGCTCAGAGATTCCGGCAGCAGCACTTTCTCTTCCTTGTAGAACATATCCCGCACGGCTTTTGCCAGGTCAAGATACTCCGCGTCAACGGTCTCAAGGTCCAATGGATCGCTGTTCATCAGGGACTGCAGGTTGCGGATGGCTTTGCGGATGTCGTTGTGTACGCCCCACATCACCTTGGAAGGCCCTTCGAACCCGTATTTTTCCAGCACAGGGAAGAGCAGGTTCTCTTTCCACTCGTAGTGGCGCTCAATCAGGTTCAGGTTTCCAGCCGCCTGGCGCAGGGATTTCAGCGCGTTCTCATCCCCGGCCAGCACGCGCGCCAGGCTGCCTTCGATTGATTCGAGCACGCGGCTGATGACCTCGTTCTCGAGCCGGAAGTTATACACCGGGTGACCTGGCACAGATTCCGGCGCGGGCTGGTTTTCCAGACCCTGCTGGAAGACCGCGACATGCAAGTCGCACAGTTTCTGAATGTCCGCTACCGGCAGCCCTTCGGCAATCACTTCGCGTTCCGCCTGGGCAACGTCCGAAGCGCTGGCTTCAGCGATAACCTCGTTGAACTCTTCCTGCAGGGATTCGACGCTCTCCCCGGCATGCAGCTTGCGGATAATGGCCTTAAGGGCATCCTTGCGTTTGGACGCATTGTTGATAAACTCGCTCATAATAACTCCTTTGTGCTATTCTTCTGTGCCCCAACTGATGGTCAGCGGGCATTGGATCGCGTGTTGCGGACAAACTTGCTCACACTCGGTGCAGTAGGTGCATGCATCCGCTTCAGCAAAGACAGGCGTCGAATTCTCAGCGTCCATCGCAAGCGCGTGCTCCGGGCAGGCCGCGGCGCATTCTCCGCAGCGGCTGCACAGAGCCAGGTCAATCACCGGAAGAGCATGCATGTTTGTCATAGAGGAGAGTTTACTGTGTATTCCAAACCTGTGCTGTGACTTAAGTCACAACTTTGCATGGGAATCTCGATTCCTGGGGAGAGGAAATGGGCAAGCTCACCAGCGCTGCGCTTCTTCCTCGAGCGCCGCCCGGTTTTTCAATACCAGGTGCTGCCGCTTGCGTTCCAGCCAACCCGCCCGGGCAAAGTCGCGCAGCAGCCGGGCGACAATTTCGCGCACGGTCCCGATTTCCGCCGCGATTTCCTCCTGGGTAATGCCAGCAGGCTGTCCGCCCTGGTCGGCTTGCCTGATGAGAAAAGCTGCCAGCCGCGAGCGCGCGCTTTGCAGACTGAGGCTGGCTGCCAAAAAGCTGAGTTGTTCCAATCTGCCCGCCAGGCAGCGCTGCAGAGCGCGATGAAACTCCGGGCTGCTTTCCGCAATCTCGTGGAACAGTTCCAGACTGATAGAGAGGACTTTCGTGGGGTGGCTAGCCCGCCCGCTCTCGGTATGGCAGGCGTTTTTCTGCAGCAGGAGCGGGGCCAGGGAAATAAGGTCCCCCGCCTTTAAGTGCGCGAGCACCTGTTCCCGGCCGTCGGAAGAACGCTTGACCGCGCACACATCGCCTTCCAGCACGAGCAGCAGGCTGTTAATCTCATCCCCCTCGCAAAAAACCTCCTCCCGGGCGCCATAGCTGTGCAAAACGCTGCTCTTCGCCATCCGGAGCAAAAGGTCCGCAGGGAGCATGGAAAACAGCTCGAACTGCCCCAGGCGCCGGGCCAGGTCCTGTTCCGCGCCGGTCACAGCACAGCGCTCCCCTGCTGTTTCCGGGCGCAGAGGCCAAATATCCTGGCAAGCACAATCAGTCTTGCCATTCTTCCGCCTTTATCACCGCGCGCGCATTCCATTTTCGGGTTAATCATACCCGTTTCCGGGCACTTCGTGGTTTTTCGAGGGAAAAAGCTTCTTAAAAGGAAAAAACTTAGCTATAATACTTATAGTGGTTTGACCTCTTACCAATCCGCGCCCGGAGGAATCAATGCCTGAATGGAGCCCGCCGCAAAAAGCGGCAGAAATCACGGAAATTCGTCTGCAGGATGCTATTCTGGACGGCACTTTCCCAATTAACAGCCATCTCCCCCCCGAACGTGTACTGGCAGAAATGCTGGGGGTCACCCGCCCGACCCTGCGCGAAGCCCTCCAGCGCCTCTCCCGCGACGGCTGGATTGAAATCCGGCACGGCAAAAACACCCGCGTTAAGAATTACATGCAAGAAGGCAACCTGCTTATCCTGAACTACCTGGCCAAAAACCCGCAAGCCCAGCCGCCCTCGTTCGTGCCTGACCTGCTGGATGTGCGCGCCACGCTCGCGCCGGTTTTCACCCGCCAGGCGCTCCTGCGGAACCCGGAAGCAGTTTGCGAGCACCTGGACCAAATGCAGGAGATCCCGGAGGATGCCCGGGAATTTAGCGCGGCTGACCTGGAACTGCAGCGCGTCCTCACCATTCTCTCCGGCAACCCGATTTACACCCTCATCCTGAACGGCTTCGCGGAACTGTACCGGGTGATGGGTCCCTTCTACTTTTCCTCGCCTGCAGCCCGGGAGAGGTCCCGCAGATTTTACTTTGAATTGCGCGAGGCAGCGGAAAAACGCGACGCGGAAGCCGGCGAACGCCTGACCCGCGAGATGATGACAGAGAGCATCGCCATCTGGAAGGACGCACGCAAACAAGGAGAGCAGGCAAAATGAACGCGAACAAGAGCCGGGCTGAGACCTGGCAAAGCCTTCAGCAGGATTGGGACATCATCGTCATCGGCGGCGGAATCACGGGCGCTGGAGTTTTCCGGCTGGCGGCTGCGCAGGGCTTGCGCGTGCTGCTGCTCGAACAGAACGATTATGCCAGCGGCACTTCCAGCCGCTCTTCCAAGCTCATTCACGGCGGCTTCCGCTACCTGCGCAACCGCCAGTTTGATATCACACGCGAATCGGTGCGGGAACGGGAAGTTCTGCTGCGCGAAGCCCCGGGTCTGGTGCGCCCGCTCGGCTTCATTCTACCCTACACCGACTCCGGGACGCAGCGCGCAGAGTTCCACCTGGGCGTCACGCTCTACGACCTGATGGCGCCCAAATGGAAGCACCGCGGCCTCTCCCAAACGGATGTACACAGTCTGGTCCCGCAGCTCAGCGCCCCCTGGCTGGCAGGCGCGTATTTGTACTACGACGCGGTGATGGACGACGCGCGCATGGTCTTGCGCTTGCTCAGCGAAGGCTGCCGCGCGGGCGGCACAGCCCTGAATTATGCCCGCGTAGAAAAGCTGCTTACTACCCGGGAGGGCACAGTCTGCGGCGCAGCCGTCAGCGACCAATCCCCGCAGGCCTTGGGCAGCCTGGAGCTGCACGCGCGCGTGCTTATCAACGCGGCTGG
>DAONFX010000007.1:0-14504 GCA_035403825.1 Anaerolineaceae bacterium | reverse complement strand
GAGTTCATGTTGCCGCCGGGGCCGGGAAGGGTGATGCTGCGCGCCCAGGTGAACGCCCCGACCCGTCTGCGCCCGCAGCGCGGCTCCCACCTGGTTTTTCCGTACGAGAAACTGCCGCTGCCGCATGCCGTCACACTGCTGCATCCGAAAGACAAGCGCGCTATGTTTGCCATCCCCTGGGAAGGTACGACCATCATCGGCACAACCGACCTGGACCATCCCTCCCCGCTGGATGAAGGTGAGCCGTTTTGCACCCAGGCGGAAGTGGACTACATCCTGGAAGCGGCGGCAGCCTTCTTTCCCTCCGCCCGGCTCAGTCAGGCAGACGCGCTTTCCAGCTTTGCCGGTTTGCGCCCGATTATCCGCGGAAACGCCGCGAACCCTTCGGCGGAGTCGCGCGCGCATGTGGTCTGGGAGGAAAAAGGCCTGGTAACAATTACCGGTGGAAAGTTAACGATTTTCCGCAGAATGGCGCAGGATGCGCTGCGCAAAGCAGCGCCCCGGCTGAGCTTGACCCTGAAAAGCCACGCAAGATTCTACGACGCCCTTCCCCGCCAAAGCGGAGCGGACAGCACGGAACTCAACCCCGGGCAGCGCTGTGTTCTCGCAGGAAAGTACGGTTTCGCGCTGCAGGAATTGCTCAGCTGTGCAAAACCCGGGGAATTACGTCCGGTGCAGGGGCTGCCTACTATGTGGGTGGAGCTGCGTTACGCGGCACGCAGGGAAAGCGTGCAGCACCTGGATGATTTGCTCCTGCGCCGGACGCGCCTGGGGCTGCTCCTGCCGGAAGGCGCGCGCGCGGAACTTCCCTTCCTACGCGAAATCACACGGGAAGAGCTGGACTGGGATGACATGCGCTGGGAAGCCGAAGTCCAGCGTTACACCCAAATTTACGAGCGTTTTTACAATTCCGCGCCCGCTGGAATTTAGTCTTTCAGGAGGATAAAAATGGCAAAAAAAGAAGTCTTTACGCCCAACTGGTACGAAGACGTCACCCCGGTCGGCACATACCGATCTCTGTTGAAATGGGGCGACCCCGCCGGCATCAAACACCCGAACAGCGGCCTGGTGCGCCTGATTATGGACAAATTCCAGCTCACAGAAGCGGATTTGCGCGCGCCGCTCGACCTTTCCCTGGAGCAGGTGGAGGACAGCGCGCCTTGCCACCTGCCAGAAGAGCATCTGGAGTTTTTCCGCGCCCTGTGTGGGGATGAAAACGTATGCACCGATACCTATACGCGCATCGCCCGCTCTTATGGGAAAGGCATGCTGGACGCGCTGCGCTTGCGGCGCAAAATTATCCAAAACCTGCCCGAAATCGTGGTCGCGCCGCGCAGCCGGGAAGAAATCGCACGCATCGTAGCCTATGCTGACGAGCACCGCATCCCGGTGACCGTCTTCGGCGGCGGCTCCACGGTTACGCGCGGCATGGAAACCACGCGCGGGGGCATAACGGTGGACATGAGCAAACACATGAACCGCGTGCTGGCGTTTAATGAGACCAACCAGACCATCACCGTGGAAGCCGGCATGAGCGGACCGAAGCTGGAGGCGCTGCTAAACAACGCCGTGCACGAGTTTGGTGCGGCGCGCGCTTACACCTGCGGGCAGTTCCCCCAATCTTTCGAGTATTCCAGCGTGGGCGGCTGGGCTGTCACCCGCGGAGCAGGGCAAAACTCCACCTATTACGGCAAGAGCGAAGACCTGGTCATTTCCCAGGATTACGCTACGCCCATCGGGGATTTTCGCACCTGCCCTCAGCCGCGCGCGGCGACCGGACCTGATTTTGACCAGATAATGCTGGGCAGCGAAGGCGCCTTTGGCATCCTGGTGAGCGTCACCTTTCGCATTTTCCGCTACATACCGGAAAACCGCAAGCGCTTTAGCTACATGTTCCGCACCTGGGAAGACGCCCAAGCCGCCTGCCGCGAGATTATGCAAGCCGAAATTGGCTACCCTTCCGTTTTCCGCCTCTCCGACACGGAAGAGACCGATGTGGCGATGAAGCTCTACCATATCGAAGGGACCGCGGCGGATACCATTCTGCAAAAGCTGGGCTACAAACCAATGCAAAAGTGCCTGCTACTGGGTTTTACCGACGGCGAAAAAGGTTTCTGCGCCAACCTGGACCGGAAAATCCGCCGGATTTGCAGGCAGCACGGCGCCTTTGAGCTCAGCTTGTTTGGTGTTACCAAAAGTTGGGAAAAGGACCGCTTCCGCGACCCTTACCTGCGCGAGGATTTACAGGATTTCGGCGTGCTGATTGACACACTGGAATGTTCCGTCACCTGGGAGCAGATGCCGCGCGTACACCAGGAAGTGCGCGCGTTCGTGAAGAGCCGCCCGCAGACCGTGTGCATGACCCACCTTTCGCATGCCTACCCCCAGGGCGCCAATCTATACTTTATTTTTATCGCGCGCATCGGTACAATAAAGGAATATCTGCAGCTGCAGTACGGAATTCTGGAAGCCATCGCGAAAAGCGGGGCTGCCATCAGCCACCACCACGGCGTTGGCAAGCAAACCTCGCCTTGGCTGGAGGAGACCATCGGAAAACCGCAGATGGATGTCATCCGGCTGCTGAAAAAACATTTTGACCCGCACAACATAATGAACCCGGGCGGCACGCTTGGCCTGGACATGAGCGCTGAACAAAGAGAAAAACGCTGGAGTATGGATTTGGAGGGCTGATGAGCTCTGAACAACTGCTGGCTATCGACAACGGCACACAGTCGGTGCGCGCGCTGATTTTCGACCTGCGCGGAAACCTGCTGGCAAAAAGCCAGGTGCCAATTGAAGCTTACTATTCCGCCGAACCCGGCTGGGCGGAACAGGACCCGCAAGTATTCTGGAACGCGCTGTGCCAGGCCTGCCAGGCGCTGTGGGCAATCCCCGGCGTGGAGAAAAGCGCGCTTGCCGGCGTCGCGCTCACCACCCAGCGCTCCACGATCATTAACGTGGATGCGCACGGTCAGCCCCTTCGCCCGGCGATAATTTGGCTGGACCAACGCCGCACGCCTGGCCTGAAGCCGGTCGGGGGCATTTGGGGGCTGCTCTTCCGGCTGGCAGGCATGCGGGGCACAGTCGCCTACCTGCAGTCGGAAGCCGAAGCCAACTGGCTGCGCACCTACCAGAAAGATATCTGGGAAAAGACCCACAAGTACCTGCTGCTCTCCGGTTATCTGACATACCGGCTCACCGGTGCGTACATAGATTCCATCGGTTCCCAGGTAGGCTATCTACCCTTTGACTACAAAAACCTGCGCTGGTCAGCTAAGTCGGACTGGAAATGGGAGGCTGTGCCTGTGCGCCCGGAGACGCTGCCGGAGCTGGTGCGGCCGACTGAATTGCTGGGGCAAATCAGCGCGGAGGCCTCCGCCGCGACCGGCATCCCTGAAGGGCTGCCGCTGATTGCCGCCGCGGCGGATAAGGCTTGCGAGGTCATCGGTGCCGGCTGCATCGAACCCAGCACCGCCTGCCTTTCGTTTGGCACCACTGCCACCGTCAACACCACGCACAAAGATTACCTGGAGGTCATCCCGCTTATCCCACCTTACCCGGCGGCAATCCCGGGTATGTACTCGCTGGAAATCCAGATTTTCCGCGGCTATTGGATGGTCTCGTGGTTCAAGCGCGAGTTTGGAATGAATGAAGAACGCCTCGCGCAGGAGCGGGGCGTAAAAACTGAAGACGTGTTCGATGAGCTGATTAATTCCGTGCCGGCGGGTTCGCTCGGGCTTATGCTTCAGCCCTACTGGAGCCCGGGGCTGAAGCAGCCCGGACCGGAAGCCAAAGGCGCCGTGATTGGCTTCGGCGACGTGCACACCCGCCCGTATTTCTACCGCTCCATCATCGAAGGTCTTTCCTACGCGCTGCGCGAAGGCGCGGACCGCACTAACCGCCGCTCGCGCCAGAAAATTGAATCGATTCGCGTCGCCGGCGGCGGTTCCGCCAGTTCCGCGGCGGTGCAGCTGACCGCGGATATTTTCGGTTTGCCGGCATCCCGCCCGCATGTCATCGAAGCCAGCGGACTGGGCGCCGCGATGGATTTGGCGGTCGGGCTGAAGCTGCACCCGGATTTTGAGACCGCTGTACGCGAGATGACGCGCATCAGCGAAACCTTTGAGCCGAACCCCGAAAACCATAAACTTTACGACGAACTCTATCAGCGCGTGTACCTGAAGATGTACAAACGCCTGCGCCCGCTCTACGAGGAACTGGCGGATATCACCGGTTACCCCGCGCTGGACTAAACAGAAAACCTCGAACGCCCGGGCGTTTTTTATCCTGGTCTTCTACAAAGCCCCTTGATTGGTTTCCAGAGGGATAGTTCTTTGCTTTTCATTGCCGGGGTTTATACCAAAGACAGGTCTATTCGGATGGTCGAGACCCCCATCCCAACCTGTCAAGGCTAAATAGAAATGTCCTGTTGAGGAAAGAAAGCCGTCAGCACGCCTTTTTCCTCGAAACGAATCGCTTGATTTCTTCTTTGCGATCATGTTTCACGCTTGCCCTCACCCTGACCCGTCCCCAGCGTCTTTTTAGGAAGGATGATGGGAATAATGGAAATAACAAGGAAAAAGGGAAGTAAGGGGAAGGCGCTTGCAACGGTTGGGCTTGCGCCTACTATTAAAGTTCAACTCCGGTCCCAGCAACCGGTAATAGGAAGAAACAATAAAGTTCAGTCGCGGAGAAGGGGAGTAAGAGGGGCACCTTTCTGTGTCAGGGTATGTTCATTCCTCGGTAAAAAAATTGTGGAATCGAATGCTGATTCACAGCTCCAAAACTTAATCAGGGCCTTTCTATTTTGCTATTTCAGGACAGTATGCCTTTGCGCATTTTCCCCTCCCATCCGTATATTGGACAGTCGGACAGGTATAATACAAACAGCTCACAGCGCACTCTGGAGGTCAGCATGCTTCATTATCTTTCCCGTGAACAAGAAATCCAGGTGGAAACCTGGCTCAGCCAGCTCAGCCTGCCCGAAAAGATCAGCCTGCTTTCCGGCGCGGATAACTGGTCCGTTGCCGCTGTACCCCGCCTGGGCATCCCCGCGCTGATTGTCAGCGACGGACCGCACGGTGTGCGCGCTGACCGTGCCAGCAGCCGCCGCCCTGCCGGCGCCACCAACGCCTACCCGACCGGGGTCGGTATTGCCGCCACCTGGAACCGCGAGCTCACCCGCAAGCTTGGCGCAGCTCTGGCTGAGGAATCCCGCGAAATGGGCGTGGACGTCCTTCTGGGCCCCTGCGTCAGTATCATGCACAGCCCCCTCGGAGGGCGCAACTTTGAAACCTATTCCGAAGACCCATTCCTGGCGGGGGAAATCGGCCTGAATTGGGTTCTGGGACTGCAGCAGAAGGGTGTGGGCGCTTCCGTTAAGCATTTCGCCGGCAATGACCAGGAACGCGAGCGCATGCGTCTGAATGTGATTATCTCCGAACGCGCGCTGCGCGAGGTTTACCTGGCGCCCTTTGAGAAAATCGTACGCCGCGCCCAACCCTGGACGGTCATGGCAGCGTACGTCCGTCTGAACGGCACCTATGCCTCGGAAAACTCCTGGCTCTTACGTTCTGTGCTGAAGGAAGAGTGGGGCTTTGAAGGCGCGGTCATCTCGGATTGGTTCGCGACCCACTCCGCCGCTGCCGCGCTGAACGCCGGGCTGGACCTGGAAATGCCCGGACCAGCGCTCTGGCGCGGAGGCCACCTGAAAGAAGCCGTGGATACCTGGCAGGTATCGGAAGACACGCTGGATGAGGCTGTGCGTCGGGTGCTCATTTTGATTGCGCGCTGCCGGCCCGGTCAGGTTCCGCCCAGGCCCGGCGCGGTGGATACCGCCCAACGCCGCGCGCTGGCAAGGGAGCTCGCGCGGCAGTCCATCACGCTGCTGAAGAACGAGGGCGGCCTCTTGCCGCTGCCAACAAGCGCGAAAAAGATTGCCGTGATCGGGCTGAACGCCAGCACCCGCGTAACTGGCGGAGGCAGCTCCTTTGTGAAAGGACCTTATTGGGTAACCCCGCTGGAAGGTTTGCGCCAGGCGCTCGGTCCGGAGGTGGAGCTTGTATACGAGCCCGGCGCGGATAACCGTGTGCTCCCCCAGGTAATTGAAAGCAGCTTCTTCTCGCAAGTGGACGGCAGCGCTGGATTACTGGCAAGCCTGTATAACAATCCGGATTTTGAGGGCGCGCCCCTGCGAAAGACTGACCCTGCCTTGGATTCGTGGTGGGGCGGCATGGGGCCCGCGGAAGGGAAAATTAACGCGCGCTGCTTCAGCGGCACCTGGGAAGGCCTTTACACTGCCGCCGCAAGCGGCGAAACTCCGCTCTTTCTGGCCAATAACGGACACGCGAAACTATTCATCGACGACCAGCTTGTCGTGGAAAACCACAGCGGAGACGTCATCCCGGATTACGGCAACTTCAGTTCCGTGCTCGTCGGCGGTTCGATCGGCCTGGAAGCCGGCAGGCAGTACCGCCTGAAAGTGGAATACTCCTTCGAGACTCACGCTGGTTTCCCGTTCCTGCAGCTGGCGCACCTGCCCCCTTACGTCCCGGAAGACGGGCAAGCTCGGGCTGTGCGGGCTGCCGCGGAAGCCGACCTGGCGATTGTTTTCGCCGGCAATCCGGACGGATACGAAACGGAAGGCGCGGACCGCCCGTCTATGCGCTTGCCGGGCAGCCAGGATGAATTGATTGCCGGGGTCGTCAGCGCCAACCCCAGCACCATTGTCGTGGTTCACGCCGGCGCCCCGCTTGAAATGCCCTGGGCGGAACAGGTCCCCGCGATTCTATGGGCTTACTACCCGGGTCAGGAAGGCGGCAACGCACTCGCGGACCTGCTGACAGGCGCGGAATCCCCCTCCGGAAAGCTTCCGATGAGCATCCCCTACAGATTGGAAGACGACCCGACCTTTGTCAATTACCCGGGCGACCAATCCCTTTGGTACGGAGAAGGCATTTTTATCGGCTACCGCAGCTACGACCTGCGAAAGATGGATGTGCGCTTCCCATTCGGGCATGGGCTTTCCTATACCCGTTTTGAATACAGCGACCTATATTGCCCTGAGAGTTTTCATCCGGGTGAAAAAGTCGAAATCAGCTTTTCGCTCCGCAACAGCGGGAGGCAAAATGGCGCGGAGGTCGCGCAAGTCTATGTGCGGGATGTGCAATCCAGCGTGGCGCGGCCTGTGCGGGAGCTGAACGGCTTCAGCCGCGTCCAACTGAGAGCCGGCGAGGAAACCCGGGTGAGCATCCAACTGGACGCGCGCGCCTTCAGTTACTACGACCAGGACAGGCACTGCTGGACGATGGAACCGGGCTACTTTGAAATTGAAGTGGGCAGTTCCTCGCGCGATATCCGCCTGAGCGGCAGCCTGCGGTTGGAGGCTTAAGCATCTCTTCCATTACCATGCAAGGGCTGCTTCCTGCCCCCCCAGAAAGCTGTTTTCAGAAGGAAACAAGACACTCTACAAAAAAAGAGTTCCCGTATGGAGCTCTTTTTCGTGATTTACTGTTCTTCCTTCGGTCGGATCAAAATCAAGGATTTCCCGGCTGGCTTTTTCAGGTCGAAGAAGGTTTTGCGGGCGCGCAGCAGCTGGGCAAGCTGTTTGGCGCCGTAGGTTCGCGGGTCAAAACCCGGGTCGATCCGACGCAAAGCGGTGCCAACCTCCGAAAGCATTGACCAGCCGTCGTCATCCGAGCCAGCCATATCAATCGCCTGATTGACCTTCTCTATCAGTTCAAGATCGGCCTGGGTCAACTGCTCCATTTTCTGTTGTTTCTGGGCAGCCTTGCGGGCCTGTTTCTCGCGTTCTTCCAGGTTTTCGGTGTATATGAACACATCGCAGGCGGAGACAAAGGCCCGCGGAGTGGACTGTTTCCCAATCCCGATGACCATTTTGCCACTTTCGCGGATGCGCGTGGCCAGACGGGTGTAATCGCTGTCGCTGGAGACCAGGCAAAAACCGTCCACCTGGTCTTTGTGCAGGATGTCCATCGCGTCGATAATCATGGCGGAGTCGGTGGCGTTCTTCCCAATGGTGTAGCGGAATTGCTGGATGGGTTGAAATGCGTACGAATTCAGGATGTCCTTCCAGGACTTCATGTTCGAGGTGGTCCAATCCCCATAGACCCGGCGGATGGTCGCGTTGCCAAAGCGGGCCGATTCCACCACGATCTGCTCAATTAAGCTGGACTGCGCGTTATCGCCGTCGATCAGGATAGCGACGCGCTTTTCAGTAGTGTTGTTGCTTTGTGTTTCAGAGTTCATACAACCATTATACCCTGTATACCCCTGCCCCGCTGAGCGTTCTCGGCCGGGAAATTAAGCTGACTGCGCTCTCAACTCCCCGGGTTTTCTCGTGAATGTCTATGAAAAAGCCGCGGTCTCTGCCGCGGCTCTGGATTAACAAACGCTGACCCCATGTTTCCGGTAATAGTTCTGGTGGTATTCCTCCGCCGGGTAAAAGCTCTCCAGCATTTCCACCTGCGTTACCACCGGCCGGTCAAATACGCCGGAGGTTTCCAGGAAGGCGATGACCTGTTCAATCGTTTCTTTTTCATCCGCGGAAGTGTAAAACACCATCGAACGATACTGCGAGCCAAAATCCAGACCCTGCGAGCAACAGTTAGTCGGGTCGTGATAGGAGAAGAAGAGTTCCAGGAGTTGTTGAAGACTGATCTCGTCCGTCTCGTAGGTTACTTTCACGGTTTCGGCGTGACCGGTAGTATCCTGGCAAACCTGACGGTAGGTCGGTTCTTTTGTTGTGCCGCCGGAATACCCGACCTGGGTTTCCACCACGCCGCGCACGCACTGAAACCTGGCTTCCAGTCCCCAAAAACATCCCCCCGCGAAAAATGCTTCCTTCCTCATCAGCTTCTTAATCCCTCAGTTGTAATTTTTCCGGCACAAAGCGCAAGGCTGCCGAGTTCAAACAATAACGCAAACCTGTAGGCGGCGGTCCGTCCCGGAAGACATGCCCCAGGTGGGCCTCACAGCGCGCGCAGCGCACTTCCTGGCGCACCATCCCGTGGCTGAGATCCAGTACCTGTTCGACGCGTTCTGCCGATACAGGTTGGAAAAAAGACGGCCAGCCGGTTCCCGAATCGAACTTGCTATCGGAAGAAAACAGCTCCAGACCGCAGCAGACACACTGGTAGAGGCCGTCCTGCTTGTGGTCGTAGAACACGCCGCAGAAAGCGGCTTCCGTGCCCTTCCGGCGTGTCACGCGGTACTGCTCTTCGGTTAGCAGAGCGCGCCATTCTTCATCGGCTTTGCGAATCTTTTCCATAACAATCTGTTGTGAATATAACACGGAAAAAGGAGCTCAAACGCTCCTGCACATCCCTAGTACAGAGTTGTTAACATAAAAAGCTGCCATTTCTGGCAACTTGTGAAATATTGAACAGAGGCTTACAGGTCGCCCTTATGCGCCGCCCAGACAGCCAGCCCGATAATGCCGGCGTCGTTCCCGAGTTCACCCGGCACGACTTCTACCTGGTCAGCTGGCATAATCAGCATCCGCCGCTGCAGCTCCTCGCGGATCGGGCGCAGGAGCAGTTCGCCGGCAGCGGCCACGCCGCCCGTCACGACGACGCGCTTGGGCCCAACCACCAGCGCTGCGTTCATAATCGCCACGCCAATATATGCGCCGGCGGTATTCCAGATTTCCAACGCCACCGGGTCGCCAGCCTCCGCCGCGGTCGCGATGACATGCGCGGTGATTTTATTCAGGTCGTAATTCACCAGCTCGCCAATTTTGGTCGCCTGCCCCTGCACGACCGCTTTCAGACCCATCGCCGCGATGGCTGGGCCGGACGCGAAGGTTTCCACGCAGCCGTAATTGCCGCAGCCGCACTTGGGACCGTGAAAATCCACCGTGATGTGCCCCAGTTCTCCGGCTGTGCCGCCCTGGTTCAGGACGAGCTGGTTGTTCATTACCACCCCGCCGCCAATGCCGGTGCCGATGGCCAGGCAAAGCATGCAGTCCACGCCTTTGCCGGCGCCAAAGGCCCATTCGCCATAGGTAATCGCGCGCACGTCGTTCATGATATACACCGGCACATTCAAGTAGCCTTCCAGCAGCGCTTTAATCGGCACGTCAATCCAGTGCCCGGGCAGGTTGGGGATAAATTTAGTGAGCCCCTGCTCGATATCCAGCCGGCCGGGGGCGGATAGGCCCACGCCGCCAATCTGCGACCATTCAAAGCCCGCTTCCGCGACCATCTCGGTAATCAAGTTCGCGATGCGGCCGATGACCGCCTCGTGCCCGAGGTACGAGAGCGTTTTTGTGTCTTTGGAGGCGATCACCCGGCCGGTGGTCATATCCACCAGTCCGGCTTTGATATTCGTGCCGCCTAAATCGCAACCGACGTAGTATTGTGTGTGCATGCTTTCTCTCCTGCTTGCATGGTGTTCGTGTGAATTATACAACGGGATGAGGCAGGCGCGGGGGTTGAGGCGCCAAGCGTCGAGGCATTGGATGAGGATTTTTTCGCGGGAGTACTGGTCACGGTCGAAATCGGTGCGGGTGAGGGGGGAGGCGCCGACGAGGAATTCCTCGATCGCGCCGGTGTCCAAGTCCCCTAGATCGCGCCGGTCTCCCGACCGAGCGCGTAAGCTCTGGTTTACGCCAGTTTCCAGACCGCGCGTTCCGAGAGCATAGAAGACGTGAAAATGGGCCCGGAAGGATTCGAACCTTCAACCAAGCGGTTATGAGCCGCCTGCTCTGCCACTGAGCTACGGGCCCCCTTTCGAACGCTTATTTTACCACGTGCCTGCCCACCCCCCTAACCCGCCTGCATCTTCGCCCAGCTGTCCACCAGCGAGATCGTGCGGTCAAACACCAGCTTACCCGGCCTGGAATCCTCACAGTCCGCGCTGAAGTAACCGTTACGGACAAACTGCCAGCACTCGCCAGGTTTTGCCCCGGCCAGCGCGGGCTCCAGCTTGGCCTGGCAGACCCGCAGAGAATTCTTGTTGATGTGATCCAAAAAAGTCTCGCCCTCGGGCAAATCCTCCGGGAATTTATCCTCAAACAGCTGCTCGTACAAGCGCGCTTCGGCGTCCAGCGCGTGCGCGGCGCTAACCCAGTGGATGGTGCCTTTCACCTTGCGCCCATCCGCCGACATTCCGCCGCGGGATTCGGGATCATAGCTGCAGTGCACCGCGATAATTTCGCCCTGTTCATCCTTTTCCACGGAAGTGGCAGTGATGTAATAAGCATTCATCAGGCGCACTTCCTTGCCAACTGCCAGACGGAAGTATTTGGGCAGCGGGTTCTCCATAAAGTCCTCGCGCTCGATGTAAAGCTCGCGGCCGAAAGGCACCTGCCGGCCAGTCTTGCATTCCGGGTCCTGCGGGAAATCCGAAACCGTGAAATACTCCGTTTCGCCTTCCGGGTAGTTATCCAGCACAACCTTGAGCGGCTGCAGCACGGCCATGCGCCGCTTGGCGCGCGTGTTCAGCGCGTCGCGCACAAAGTGTTCCAGCAGCTCCACGTCCACGAAGCTGTCGTTCTTGGCCACGCCGACCGCCTCCAGGAAGGCGCGGATGGCATCCGGCGGATAACCGCGCCGGCGCATGGCTGCCAGGGTGGGCATGCGCGGGTCCGTCCAGCCGGAGACAAGCCCCTCTTCCACCAGACGGCGCAGTTTGCGCTTGCTCATGACCGTGTGGGTCAGGTTCAGGCGCGCGAACTCAATCTGCTGCGGATGGAACATCCCAAGCTGATCCAGGAACCAATCGTACAGCGGCCGATGATTTTCATACTCCAGCGAGCACATTGAGTGCGTAATGCCTTCAATGGAGTCGCTCTGCCCGTGCGCGAAGTCGTACATCGGGTAGATGCACCAGGCGTCGCCGGTGCGGTGGTGCGTGGCGTGCAAAATCCGGTACATGACAGGGTCGCGCATGTTCATGTTCGGCGCGCTCATGTCAATCTTCGCTCGCAGCGTGCGGCTGCCGTCGGGGAATTCGCCCGCGCGCATGCGCGCGAACAGATTGAGGTTTTCCTCAACGCTGCGCTCACGATAGGGGCTGTTTTTGCCCGGTTCGGTCAGTGTGCCGCGGTATTCCCGGATTTCCTCCGGGCTCAGGTCGTCCACATAAGCCTGCCCCTGTCGGATGAGCTGCAGCGCCAGAGTGTACAACTGCTCAAAATAATCCGAGGCGTAATATTCGCGGTCCCCCCAATCGAACCCCAGCCAGTGGATGTCCTCTTTAATCGCGTCGACGTATTCCGTGTCCTCTTTGACCGGGTTCGTGTCATCGTAGCGCAGATTCGTCAGGCCCCCATAGCGCTCCGCTATGCCGAAGTCAATGGTGAGCGCTTTGGCGTGCCCGATGTGCAGGTAGCCGTTGGGTTCCGGTGGGAAGCGTGTATGCACCCGCCCGCCGAAGCGGCCTATGCGGTTGTGCTCGTCGATAATTTCGATAATGAAATTCGTTTTTCCGTCCATTTGACATCCTTTTTTGCTTTAACGCAAGAATTATAACATTTGGAAACCCGGCTTCAACGGCTTCGCTCCAAACCGGCAAAGCGCGCAGATAGAAAAAAGAAGCCCCGCGCCTGAGCGCGGGGCTATCGGGAATCGTTCTACAACAATCTAGCGGGTGCGCTCGGCAATCTGGCGGCTCAGGGCCTGGATTTGTTGGACGTCCTGCTGTTTGGCGGCACCGATGAACTCCAGCGCGCCAGCCACATCCCAGTTCAGTTTCACGGCATATTCCTCAAACACCGCTTTTGCCCCGCCAGACCAGGCATACGAGCCAAAGTAGCCGGCAATCTTGTTCCGGACGCCCTTAATTTCGGCAATATTGAGAGCGCGGACCATGGGCGGGAACATCGCGCGCTCATAGGTCGGAGCGGCCACAATCAACCCGCGTTTGGTCCATAAAGAAGGCAGAATGAAGCTTGGGTCGGTCACGGCGACGTTAAAAACCTCCAACGGCACGCCTGCTTCCGCAACAGCCTGCAAAGCAAAATCCAGGGCGCGTTCTGTATTGCGGTACATGCTGCCATACAGCACGGTAACGCCGGGTTCGGCCGGTTCTGTCGCCAATGTAGCCCAGTATCTATAGAGCGAAAGGATCCGCCCGGGATCCTGGCGCCAAACCAAGCCGTGCGAAGGCGCTATGATCTCTATCGGATGCACGCTGATCTTGTCAATCGCTTGAAGCACATTCTTGCTGAAGGCAGCCACAATATTGGTGTAATAGCGCAGCGCTTCGCGCTCATAGTATTCGCGGTTCCTGGTTTCATCGTCGAACAGAAAACCGTCCAGGCAGCCGTAAGAACCGAAGGCGTCGCACGAGAATATGATTTTCTCTTCGACCATGTAAGTCATCATGGTCTCGGGCCAATGCACCAGCGGGGTAAAGAAAAACTTGAGCGTGTTTTTCCCCAGGCTGAGAGTTTGTTCGTGCTTGACCACTTCCACATTGTCCGTGATGCCGTAGAAATCTTTCATCATCGCCACGGCTTTGCCCATGCCCAGGAATTTGGCGTTGGGTGCGGATTCACGCAGACGCAGCAGCGCCCCGGAGTGGTCCGGTTCCATGTGGTTGGTTATGACGTAATCCAGGTTCTCCAACCCGATCAGACTCTCTAGCTGTTCAAGAAAATCATCGGTGAACGTTTCCTTGGAGAGGTCAATCAGCGCGTTTTTCTCATCCTTAATCAGGTAGGCGTTGTACGTCACGCCCTGATTGAGGATAGGCCACAAACCCTCAAAGCGCTCCGTGGAGCGGTCGTTGACGCCCACCCAAAAGATGTTGGGTCTGATTTCAATCGGTCGCATGGCGTCCTTTAGGCTCCCAGGAATTTATGCACGTCCGGAAGCTGCCCGGCGCTGCCCAGGTAATCGTTTTTCGCGGCAATGAACTTGGCGTACTCCGCGATGTAAATCTTTCCGGGGTCGCGCAAGTCGAACTTCTCAGGGTGCTCGAGGAAGAACTCGCGGTGCACGCGCGTCCATACCAGGCGTCCGTCGGTGTCGATATTGATCTTGGTGACTCCCAGCGTGGCGGCTTTGCGGAACTGACCCGCGTCCACGCCTTTCGCGCCGGCAAGCTTGCCGCCCGCAGCATTGATGCGCGCCACTTCTTCCTGCGGAACAGAGCTGGAGCCGTGCATGACCAACGGGAAGCCGGGCAGTTCGCTCTGAATCTTCGCCAGCACGTCAAAGTGCAGGGACTGGGTACCGCTGAATTTGAAGGCGCCGTGGCTGGTGCCGATGGCAACTGCCAGGGAATCGCAGCCGGTGCGCTCCACAAAATCGCGCGCCTGTTTGGGGTCGGTAAGCTTGGCGTTGGCTTCGTCTACCGCCACATGTTCTTCCACACCGCCCAGCTGACCGAGCTCGGCCTCCACCACGATGCCTTTGGCGTGCGCGGCGTCCACCACGCGCCTGGTGATGGCAATATTCTCTTCATAGGGTTTGCTGCTGGCGTCTATCATGACGGAGCTGTAGAAGCCTGATTCAATGCAGTCGTAACAGGTAGCT
>DAONFX010000006.1:14471-48851 GCA_035403825.1 Anaerolineaceae bacterium | reverse complement strand
CCGTGCAGCCTTGCGAAAGCAGCCACGCTGTCCGTGTATTCCGCGCTCTGCGGGATGCCCCCGCAGGCGTTCTGGGTGTTCTCCAGGATGACCATGCGCGAAAGCGGCTCATGGAAATCCGCAGGGTCGCGCAGCGCGCCATGCAGGTCTTCCAGCGCCAGCGTGCCGTCGGATTGGTTGGGAATGGTGTGCATCGACACGCCTCCCAGGACGGAAACCCCGCCGGCTTCGTGCAGGAAAGTATGCCCCTGCCTGCCCATTATCACTTCCGCGCCGCGCTCGCAGCCAGCCAGGACTGCCAGCAGGTTTCCCATCGTCCCGGAAGTTACAAACAGCGCGGCTTCTTTCCCGAGCAGCTCCGCCGCGCGGGCTTCCAGGCGGTTCACGGTGGGGTCTTCACCATAAACGTCATCCCCTACCTCAGCGCTCGCCATCGCCTGGCGCATCCGTAGCGTTGGTCTGGTCACAGTATCGGAACGAAAGTCATACTGGCTCATACATCCTCCATAGCAGATAAAGTGTTGAGAACTTCTTTCAGGTCATCCGGCAGGGCTGCCTGAAATTCTGTCAGGTCTTTCTCTCCCGGAAGGATAATCCGCAGTTTCGCGGCGTGCAGAAAGAATCGCTCCAAAGGAAAAGAGGCTTTGCGCCTGCCGTAGACGCGGTCGCCCACGACCGGGCATCCAAGATACGCCAGGTGGACGCGGATTTGGTGTGTGCGCCCCGTGAACGGGCGCACTTCCAACAGCGTATGGTCGCGAAAGCTCTGTTTTGTGAAATATTCGCTGACCGCTTTCCGGCCTTTGCCTTCGTATACTACCGCCATCTTCTGCCGGAATTTCGCGTCGCGTCCGACCGCCGCTTCAATGCGTCCGTTGGGCGTCGGCGGATGTCCGTCGACGAGAGCCAGGTAGTACTTTTCAGTTTTGCGGGATTTGAACTGCCGTACCAGCCAGGCGTAAGCGCTTTGTGTGCGGGCCAGCACCAGCACGCCAGAGGTTTCCTTATCCAGGCGGTGCACTACCCCGGGACGCTCTGGCTCGCCTACCTGGCGAATTTCCGGCCAGCGGTAAAGCGCGGCGTTCACTACGGTGCCGGTGCTGTGCCCGGCTCCCGGGTGCACAATAAGGCCGGCGGGTTTGTTTATCACGATGGTGTTCTCATCGATGTAAATGACGTCCAGCGGCAGGTTTTCGGCAGGAATGCCCTGCGCCTGTGGTGCCAGCAATTCCACGCTGACCATTTGCCCGGCGCTCAGTTTTAGAGCAGGTTTCAGGCATACTTGCCCGTCCACCCAAACTTTCCCGCTGGCAATCAGCTCCTGGAATTGTGAGCGGGAATGTTCGGGCAGAACTTCCGCCAGAAATTTATCCAGCCGCTCGGGCTCAGACTGCTCGAAGCGGAGCTCTTTCGTCTGTGCGTTCATGCATGCGCCTGTTCTACCCTTTGCTCTCTTCCCGGCTGTTTTCCGCGTCAGGCAAGCTGTGTGTGCGCGCTTTCTTATCTTCCAGCAGCAGCGCGAGGATGAGCAGCCCGACCCCGACGGTCACGCAGGAATCCGCTACGTTAAACACCGGGAAAGAACCTACCGCGATAAAATCCAAAACGTAACCGAAATTAATACGGTCAATCAGGTTGCCGAGCGCTCCGCCGAGCATAATCGCCAGGCAGATGCGCACGAATTTTTGCTCGTAAGGTATCCTCTGGTAGTAAAACAGAATGAACAGGATGATAACTGAGGTGAGCACCTTTAACACCATGTTCCCGTCCTGGAAAATCCCGAATGCCGCGCCGGTATTCTGCCAGTAGACGAAGCGGAAAAACTCCGAAGGCGCGAAAGGAAGCCAGGCCTGACCCAAGGCCAGGTTCTGGCGGATGATAAATTTCGTGGCCTGGTCTACAAGAATGACGACCAAGGCAATCCCCAAAAGCAGCAGGTTTTGCTTAAGTTTGGTTTTCAAACGGAATTCCCTCTCTATCTGGTTTTTTGGATGCGCAGGGTTAGCTGCTCATTGTCAAAACTGTCGCTGGCGGTAATCCAGCTGCCGGTATCTTCGACCTCCGCCAGCTCCACCGCAAGCGTTTCAGCCTTGATCAGGTCGGCGCTGCTGCGCACTGCCTCAGCGAGCTGGGGGGTGGCGCTGTAATGCAAGCGGATGCGGTCCGCGATGTCCAATCCGCCATCCTTCCGCAAAGTCTGTACGCGCCGGATGAATTCCCGCGCCAGCCCTTCATAAACCAGCGCCTGGGTCAGATGGATATCCAGCGCCGCCAGGTAAGGACCCTCGGACGCCACTTCCAAGCCTTCCCGCGCGGAAGTGTGCACTTCCACCTCGTCCGGTTGAATTTCATAGTACTTGCCTTCCACCTGTACGACCAGATTGAGGCCGTCCAACAGTTTTTGAGCGCTTTCCTGCACAGGCAGTTCCAGAATGGCATTGCGAATTTGCGGGAAGAGGTTCTTGTACTTCTGACCGAGCTGCCTGGGCAGCGGATTGATGCGGTAATCAACAACCTCACCCGCGCCGCTGAGCAAACGCACGGATTTGACATTCAGCTCATCCATGAGCACATCCTTAAAGCGTTCCACGATTTCCGCGTCTTCGGCCGAACCGACCGCGAAGGCTGCTTCCGCCAACGGTTGGCGCACTTTGATGCTGGACTTGTTGCGCGCGGCATGCCCAAGCGACGCCAATCGCATTACTAGCGCCATATCACGGTTAAGTTTCTCGTTGATGCGCTGCGGGTCTGCCTTAGGCCACTCAATCAGATGAACCGAAACCGGCGCGTCCTTATTCACGCTGCGAACCAGGTTCTGGTATAGTTCCTCAGCCATGAACGGCATGGTTGGAGCCAGCAAGCCGGCAAGCGTGGTAAGCGCGCTATAGAGCACTTCATACGCGGCGGCCTTATCCCCGTCAGATTCGCTCTTCCAGAACCGCCTGCGCGAGCGGCGCAGATACCAGTTGGAAAGCTGATCCACAAAAGCCTCGATAGGTCGGGTCGCGCCAAGCGCGTCATACGCTTCATAGGCGGCTGTCACATCCTGCACCAGCGTGTGCAGCGAGGAAAGCAGCCAGTAGTCCATCTGGCTGTATTGGGGGATGACGTCCAGTTCCGGCTGCCACTGATCCAGATTGGCATAAGTAACGAAGAACGAGTAGGTGTTCCACAGGGTCAGGCTGAAAGTTCGCAGCACTTCCCCGACCAGGTCGGCGCTGAAGCGGCGTTCATTCCCGGACGGGCTGGAGGTGTACAGGTACCAGCGCACCGCGTCCGCGCCGTGCTGATCAATGACTTCCCAGGGATCAACCACGTTTCCGCGGGATTTGGACATTTTTTGCCCTTCGCCATCCAGAATAAGCCCCAGGCAGACCACGTTCTTGTAGCTGATGCTGTCGAAGACCAGCCCGCTGATGGCAAGCAGAGAATAGAACCACCCGCGCGTCTGGTCAACCGCCTCGCAAATGAAATCCGCGGGGAACTGCTGTTTGAATTCCTCAACGTTCTCAAAGGGGTAGTGCCACTGCGCCACCGGCATCGCACCGGAATCGAACCAGACGTCGATCAATTCCTTGACGCGCCGCATGCTGCCCTGGCCGCAATCCGGGCAGTCAAACTGTACGGCGTCTATAAACGGGCGGTGCAGGTCCATCCCGGAAAGGTCGCGCCCGGCCAGCTTGCTCAGTTCCGCGACGGAACCAACGCAAATCTGTTTGCGGCAGTGCGAGCATTCCCACACGGGCAGCGGCGTGCCCCAATAACGGTCCCGCCCTAAAGCCCAATCGATATTGTTTTCGAGCCAGTTGCCAAAGCGCCCGTTCTTGATGTGCTCCGGCACCCAGTTAATCTCCTGGTTCAGCTGCACAAGGCGGTCTTTAATCCTGCTCGTGCGAATAAACCAGGTCGGGCGGGCGAAGTAGAGCAGCGGTGTGCCGCAGCGCCAGCAAAATGGATAACTGTGCGTGTACCGCGAAGCCTTGAGCAAAAGTCCGCGCTTGTCCAGGTCTTCGATGATGCCGGCGTCGGCGTCCTTGACAAACATGCCAGCCCACGGGGAAACTTCCTTTTTAAATTTGCCTTCATCATTGATCGTCATCAATATCGGCAGATCGTATTCTTTGGCCACAGCCATGTCATCTGCGCCAAAAGCAGGCGCAATGTGCACCAGACCGGTGCCATCTCCAGTGGTGACGTATTCCGCGTTTACCACGTAGTGAGCCGGCTTGTCGGTAGGGAGGAAAGTGAACAGTGGTGCGTAGCGTTTCCCCTTCAGCGCCCGGCCCTTCATGGTTTTGAGAATCTTTACGGGCGTATCGCCAAACACAGCGCCAATGAGCTCTTTTGCCAGGATTAAGCGCTCGCTGCTGAGTCCATCCGCACGGGAGACAAGCGCGTATTCCAGCTCCGGGTGAACTGCCACCGCCACGTTGCCGGGCAAAGTCCAGGGGGTAGTCGTCCAGACCAGCAGGTACGTTTCAGCTTCGTCCACCAGTGGGAAGCGCACGTAGACCGACGGGTCTTCCGTCTCGTGGTAACCCTGGGCAACCTCGTGGTCTGAAAGCGGGGTCCCACAGCGCGGGCAGTATGGAACCACCTTGAAACCTTGATACAGCAGGTCTTTTTCCCAGATGGATTTGAGCAGCCACCACACGGATTCGATGTACTCGTTCCGGTAGGTAACGTAAGCGCGGTTAAGGTCCACCCAATAACCAATGCGTTCTGTCAAGCGTTCCCAATCCTGAATGCGTTCGAAAGCCGATTCGCGGCAAAGCGCGTTGAATTTTTCGATGCCGTAGGTCTCGATTTGCGACTTGTTGGTGAAACCGAGTTTCTTTTCGACCTCGATTTCCACCGGCAGCCCATGCGTATCCCAGCCGCCGCGGCGATCAACGTAAAAACCATTCATCGTCTTATAGCGCGGAAACATATCCTTGAAAACGCGCGCGAGGACGTGGTGAATACCCGGCTTGCCGTTAGCCGTGGGCGGACCCTCGAAAAAGACATAGGGCGGGCGATCTTTACGCTCATCGGAAGACTTTTTGAACACCTCGTTCATCTTCCAAAAGCGCAGAATGCCGTCTTCCAGGACTTTCACATTCAGTTTTGGCGAAACAGCGTTAAACATACTCCTCCAAAAAAAAGCCCGTCCCAAATCAGGGACGAGCTCAAACTCGCGGTACCACCCTGGTTCCCGGGAAATCCCGGGCAACTCAGCAGCTTCGCCCACACGGGCAAACGCAGCCGCCACTAACGCTGCAGCAGCGCGGCTCCCTTACTGACCCGAGGGCGTTCGGTTCGCGGCTCCGGAAGGATTTTCTGCCCGTTGTTCCGCCCCGGCTTCCACCATTCCGGGTTCGCTGTCGGATTCATCCGGCATACTCGTTTCCATCAATGCTTTTAACAAAGAGGGATTATCCCATAAAAACAGCTTCAGGTCAACCTAAGCAAAGACCGAACCTAAACAAAGACTGAAGGAGCGCAAAGCAAAATCTGGACGCCGGAGGGTTTTCCCAGCGCGAATCGAAGAGTATTCCCGTTGTTGCAACAGCTTCTTTCAGTAACAAGCCTCTTTCTCCTCTCCTTGCTCCGTCTACTGCTAGTGAAAGAATCAAAAACACCCTTTGCAGGGTGTTTGGGTGCCTGGACGGTTTCGAACCCTCAACCTCCTCATCCACAGTGAGGCGCTCTGCCGTTGAGCTACAGGCACCATATAGGCGGTCATTCTATCACAGCGCTTGCCCCTACGCAAGGATTTCTGCCAGGCGTTTCTCCAGTTCGGCTTCGGGTACGACCTGCTGGCTGTGGTTCGCCAAATCCTTCAAGACCACCTCGGATCGGTCGATCTCATCAGGTCCAATGACCAGCGCGGCGCGCGCGCCCAGCTTGTCAGCGTACTTAAGCTGCCTGGTTAGTTTATCCGCTCCGGGATAGGAAAAGACCTTGAAACCCGCCCGTCGCAGACGCGTTGAGACGCGATTGGATGCGCCGCGGCAGTTTTCATTAAAAACCGACACAAAAACGGCCTCACCTGCCGCGCTGATTTCAGGAAGCAGCCCTAACGACTCCAGCAGCAGCAGGATAACCACATCGCCCATCGCGAAGCCTACGCCGGGCAGAGGCCTGCCGCCCACGTCGCCGACGAGGTTCGCGTAATGACCGCCTCCCAGGATAGCCCGGAAGTTCCCGGCCGTGTCGCGCGCCTCAAAGACTGTGCTGGTATAATAATCCAGCCCGCGGATGATTTTCGGTTCGTAAGCCGCGTATTCCCGCACGCCTAATCCTTCCAATTCAGTAAAAAGCGCGGTCAACTCTGGGGACTGCTGCCACAGGTCGGCGCTGCCCAGGAGCAGCTTCAGCTCGCGCAGCTGCCCGGAAGTTAAACCCAGGTCAAGCGCGTTTTTATCCCAAACATCCGCCGGCTGCTTGTCGATGCGGTCAATCTGGCGCAGCACAGCCGGTCTTAGTTCCAGCGGGATGCCGATGCGCGCAAGATGTGCGTCCATCAGCCGGCGGTCGTTAATCAGGATTTTCACCTGGTCCGGGCGCACACCCACGCTGCGCAGGAATTCCGCTGCCACCGCGATAAGTTCGGCATCAGCGCTCACTTCATCCGAGCCGATCAGGTCAATATTCCACTGGAAAAACTCGCGCGTGCGGCCTTTTTGCGGGCGCTCGTAGCGCCAAAACGGTCCAAAAGACCACCACCGGCAGGGGAAAGTCAGCTCATTCTGCTTCGAGGCAATCATGCGTGCCAGGGTCGGGGTCAGTTCCGGGCGCAGGGCGATATTCTCCCCGCTGCGGTCGGGAAAGACAAAGGCCTGCTCCTTCACCAATTCCTCGCCGGATTTGGCTGCATACAAGTCGATAGTCTCCAGGCAGGGGCCGTCATACTCCTGGTAACCGAACGCTGCCGAGACCTGTTGGATTCTGGAAATCAGCCAGCGCCGGACGGCCATCTCTTCCGGATAAAAGTCGCGGGTACCCTTTACGCTTCTTACAATTTTTTCCATAACGCATTCCTTTAACAATTGTCGTTAAAGTATATCACGGGGAAAATCGGGTAAAATGATGGTAATAACGGGTCATTCTCAAGGAAAAGCGATGAAAATAAGCGAAATTCTGGAAATTTCCCAGGGCAGTTTGCTCACCCCCTACGCAAATCCTGACATTGAAATCCTCGGCGGCTTCGCCGGAGACCTGATGAGCGACGTCCTGGCAAGCATCCAGCCGGAATCCGTGCTCATCACGGGCTTAAGCAACCCGCAGGTCATCCGTACAGCACTGATTGCCGATGTGCGCGTGGTAATCTTCGCGCGCGGAAAGCAGCCGGCTCAGGAAACCATCAAACTGGCAATCGAGGAGAAATTACCCGTTATCAGTTCTGATCTCGGTCTCTACGAGATCAGCGGGAGGTTGCTGCAGCACGGCCTGCCCAGCTTTGAAAAACGCATGCTGCACGCCTTCGACAGTGATTGAGCGCGAATATGTTCTCCGATAAACCTGCTGTTACTGACGACGAAGCCGCGAAAATCACCCGCGTGGAGGAGCTTGCCTACGAGCTCAGCGTCGGCGAAGTGATGACCAGCAAGGTGTTCTCGTTGCGCCCGAATCAAACGATGCGCGAAGCGCTGGATGAGTTTAAACAACACAGGATTTCCGGCGCGCCGGTTGAGGTCGATGGAAAGCTGCTCGGTATCCTTTCGATTGAGGATATGATCCGCTCCTTACGCGACGGCCGCATCGACCTGACAGTCGCGGATTACATGACTGCGGATGTCATCACCGCCCGGAAAGAGGACCCGGTAATCGAGGCATTAAAGCTGTTTGTCAAGTCCCGCGTGGGCAGGCTGCCGGTGCTTGACAGCGATGATAAACTAGTCGGTATCCTGACCAAGAGCGACATTACCAACGGACTGCTCAAGGCGCTGCAAAACGACTATGAAGCCGAAGAGTTGATCCGTTATCGCGCTTCGCACCTCTTCGAAGATATCGTTTCCGACCGCAGCACGCTTACGCTGCGTTATAACGTCAAGAGGAACGATTTTTCCCACGGAGGGGCTGCCTCCAACAATATTAAAAAAGCTCTGCTCAGGCTGGGCGCCACCCCGCAAATTGCCCGCCGGTGCGGCATCGCGGTTTACGAAGCAGAGATGAACCTGATCATCCACACCAACCACGGCGGCGTCCTGCGCGTTGAAATCGAACCGGACCGCATCACCATGGAAGCTTACGACGACGGCCCCGGAATCCCGGATATCTCGCTGGCGATGCAGCCCGGCTACTCCACCGCTCCGCAGGAAATCCGCGAGAAAGGCTTTGGCGCCGGCATGGGTCTGGTCAATATTAAAAGCTGCGTGGATGAAATGAACCTTGCTTCCTCGCTGGACCGCGGCACGAACCTCTATATGGTCATGCACCTGGATAAAACCAGGCATTTTTCCTGATAGAAGCTGAACTATGCGCCTAAACGAAATTCAAAACCAACTCCAACTAAAGACCCTCACCGCGCCGACCATTTCCGACAACGTGGAAATCCGCACAGGTTACACCTCGGATATGCTCAGCTGCGTCATGACCGGAGCGCTGAGCGGCAGCGTATGGGTGACGCTGATGGCACACAACAACATCGTCGCGGTTGCCTCCCTGCTGGATATTCCCGCCATTATCATTACTGAGAACGCACAGCCGGATGAACTCACCATTGCCAGGGCACGCGAGAGGGAAATTGCGTTGTTCTCCACTGCCAGGCCGACCTTTGAAATCGTAGGCAAGCTGTGGGAGCTGGGTATCCGGGCAGAGGAATCGTGAGGTTCCCTCCGTGATTGAATTTCGCGCTGAATTGCACGTCCATACCGTCCTCTCTGCTTGCGCCGGAACGGACATGCTGCCCGGGCCGATTGTGGAAGCAGCGCTCTTCAACGAAATCAATCTGATTGCTATTACGGACCATAATGCCAGTTACAACGCTGCGCCGGTGATAAAGGCAGGACGCAGACAAGGGCTGATGGTGCTGCCCGGGATGGAACTGGAAACCGAGGAAGAAGTCCACTCCCTGTGCCTGTTCGATACGCTGGACCAACTCGACGCGCTGCAGAAAATTGTCGATGCGAGGCTTCCGTTTTACCCGAACAACGAAGATTTCTATGGCCCCCAATGGGTGGTGGACGAAAAAGGGAATAAGCTTCGCCCGGAGACAAGGCAGCTGCTCTTTCCCGTCCAGATTTCTATTCAACGAGCCTGCCGGATTGTGAAGGACCTGGGAGGTCTGTTCATCCCAGCGCATATCAATCGGGAAGCCAACGGCTTGCTTTCGCATCTGGGCACGGTTCCCCCGGACCTGGATGTTCAGATTCTTGAAATCAACCGTCACACGACCAAAGAAGCCTGTCTAAAAAAGCACCCCGAACTGGCGCGCTACCGCCTGATACAAAGCGGAGACGTGCACTACCTGGACGGCTTCCTGGGTGCCAGCACGTTCAGGGCGAAAAACAGCTCGCTCAAGGCGATCACAGAAGGATTGCTCAGCAGCCTCTGAGAGGCTCCTGGTCGATGTATTCCCTAAAATTAAATGGATAAGATGCTGATAAGGAAAGAACTGACCAATCCTCAGGATTTTTTCAAAGGGTTCAGTTTGTTTTGACCAACAAGCCTACGAACAGCCTTTCCCCGCTTCCTTCCCGGCGGACTCAGCTTATCTTATGATGCTGATAAACTTTCGCTGGGACGGGGAATTTACATTTGAGGCTGCCCAACAAGAACTGGTTATTCTTTTGGGACAGCCCAATGTGGGAGATAGCACCTGGTTTAGGCCTCGTGGTGAGCGCGCAAATCCGCAAATGCCCATAAAAATTGTCATGGAGTGGGAAATCAGAAGGAGCCGTCCGACTTTTGGGACAGCCCCGAACATTTTTCCTTCCCCAGCGGATGGTTCGCGCCACAAAAAACCGCTTGCCGCTGGGGAAGTTTCGGGATTTGGGTACCCGTGGTGCCTTATGGAGCATGAGGCTGCCAAAACGAAATCATCCTGAAAGTCACATTTTGTTCTTCAACACCCTGCTAAAAGTCATTGACCTAATCGGTTTTAGGGTATAAACTAATTGCATGTTTTTTCACAAATTAATACTATTTGTTTGCCTTGAGGAGTACTTATGACCCCGTCTGAAAACAATGTATCTGCCAATCCCCTGGAGAATCCCGAACAAAAAGCGATAATTGACGCCATCATCGATGAAAACCTTCATTTGAACGGCGCCACCATGGTGATTCTCAACCAGGTTCAGGAAAAAATCGGCTATATTTCCAAGCCCGTGCAGGCTTACGTTGCTGATAGATTGGGAGTGCCTGTTTCCAAGGTTCACGGCGTCGTTTCGTTCTACTCATTCTTCACCACCTCCCCGCGAGGAAAACACACCATCAAGTTCTGTCTTGGAACCGCCTGTTACGTGGGCGGCATCGATCAGATTATCGAGAAAGCAAAACAACTGCTCAATATCGAACCCGGAAATACCACTCCGGACGGGATGATTACCCTGGAAGTATGCCGCTGCGTCGGCGCGTGCAGCCAGGCGCCTGTAGTCGTGATCGATGACAACATCCGCGGCCGCATGCAACCAAACAGGTTCCCAAAGCTGATTCAGGACATACAGACCCAGGAGACTGCTCATTGAGAGAAATTGCCCTGCATATTTTGGATATCGCTGCCAACAGCATATCCGCGGGCGCCAGGAATATCGCAATCAGCATCGTCGGAAATCACCGGGAAGACAGCCTGGAAATCACAATCACTGACGATGGAAAAGGAATGAGCCCGGAGATGGCGGCGATGGTGACAGACCCATTCACCACGAGCCGGAAGGAACGCAATGTAGGTTTGGGTATCCCCTTGCTCAAGGCTGCCGCGGAAGCCTGTAACGGATCGTTCAGGTTAGCCTCCGAGCCCGACAAGGGAACCAAGGTGCAGGTGAGCTTCCAGCTGGGACACATCGACCGGATGCCCCTGGGCGACCTGCCGGGCACTTTTTTAGGATTACTGATCGGCACGCCGGAGGTCCACTGGACTTTTCGGGTGAAAAATGATGAAAAAGAGTTTACCTTCGATGACGCGGAATTGAAAAAAGAACTGGGCGAGGACTGCCTGGCTGAACCCGCTGTTATTCGATATGTACGTGAACTGTTTACTGAAGGAATCGAAGCGTTAGCGTTGAATTAAGGAGAGAGCTATGCCTACCATTAAATCCCTTGAAGATTTGAAAAAAATGCGTGAAGAAGCTTTGCGCAAACAAGAGCTGAAGACCACCACCGGCAAAAAGGAAATCGTGGTCGGGATGGGAACCGTCGGCATTGCCGCCGGCGCCCGCGAAACGCTGAAAGCAATCCTGGAGTTTGTGGACAGCAACCACCTGGAGAACATCATCATCAGGCAGACCGGTAACATCGGGATAGATTCTTTCGAGCCGGTAGTCCAGGTTATCCTCCCTGGGGAAGAAAAGGTCACCTACGGGCACGTCTCGCCTGATGTCGTCAAGATCATCATGGAAGAACATGTGATAAAAGGCAAAATCGTTGCGGACTACCAGGTCAAGAGCTAAGCTTCCTGTGGTCTGGCGATATCTTGGAAATTACTGAGCGGAAGGAATATTATGGCGTTCTATAGATCTACTGTGCTTGTTTCTGTCGACCCGGTGTGCGTGGAGAAAGGGGCGTATGAGTTAATTGACGCGTTGAACGACGAGTTAATTAAACAGGGCCTCATCGACGAGGTGCGCATTCTGGAGACCCCACGGCTGGGTGATCCGCAAAAATTCGGTCCGGATATGGTCGTCTACCCCGAAGGAACGCATTATACCAACCTGAATTACTATGAGATTCCCCGCCTGGTCGAAGAGCACTTTATTAAAGGACGCATCCTCAAGCAGTATGCCGCAAAAATGCAGGACGCGATTGATGAGGAGCTCAGCGCGCCGAAATCCAAGGAGATTCGCGTTGTTCTGCGCAACGTTGGCGTGATTGATCCCCGCAATATCGAAGACTACATTGCCAATGACGGTTACCAGGCGCTTGGCAAAGTATTGACCGAGATGAGCCCGGAAGAGGTCATTCAGGTCGTGTTGGATGCCAAGCTGCGCGGCCGGGGCGGCGCTGGCTTCCCCACCGGTCTCAAGTGGCGCTTCGCCCGTCAGGCTGCCGGCGATATCAAATATATTGTCTGCAACGCGGACGAAGGCGACCCCGGCGCTTTCATGAACCGGCGCGTGCTGGAAGGCGATCCGCACTCGGTCGTCGAAGGCATGATCATTGCCGCCTACGCGATTGGCGCCCGTCAGGGGTATATCTACTGCCGCGCAGAATATCCCATCGCTGTCAGCACCATGAACCTGGCAATGAAACAGGCGCGTGCGCTTGGGCTCCTGGGTAAGAACATCCTGGGTACAGACTTCAGCTTTGACCTGGAGATGCGCATGGGCGCCGGGGCATTTGTGTGCGGTGAAGAGACCGCCTTGATGGCTTCCATCGAAGGCGGACGCGGCGAGCCGCGTGTTCGCCCGCCCTTCCCTGCGCAAAAAGGCCTGTGGGGCAAACCCACCAATATTAACAACGTGGAAACCTACGCCAACGTGCCCCAGATAATCCTCAGAGGCGCGGAATGGTACGCCAGCATGGGCACTGAAAAGAGCAAGGGCACCAAAACCTTCGCCCTGGCCGGTGATGTAAAGAACACCGGTCTGATTGAAGTCCCCTTTGGCATCAAACTGAGCGAAATTATCTACGACGTCGGCAACGGCATCAAGGGAGATAAAAAGCTCAAAGCCGTCCAGACCGGCGGCCCAATGGGCGGTTGTATCCCTGCTTCGATGATTGACCTGCCTGTGGACTATGAAACCCTCGGTCAGGCAGGCTCGATTATGGGTTCCGGCGGCATGATTGTCATGGACGAGGATACCTGCATGGTGGATATCGCGCGATTCTTCATGGAATTCATCCAGGAAGAGTCCTGCGGAAAGTGCGTACCCTGCCGCGTGGGAACCCGACGCATCCTGGAAATTCTGGAAGGCATTTGTGAAGGCCGCGGCAAAGAGGGCGACATCGACACCCTGCGGTCCTTGTGCGCCGAAATCAAGGAAAACAGCCTGTGCGGTTTAGGCCAGGGCGCGCCCGCACCGGTGGTATCCACGCTCAACCACTTCCTGGACGAATATGAAGCCCACATCAAAGAAAAACGCTGCCCAGCCAAAGTTTGCCGGGCGCTCATCAAGTATCAAATTATGGATGGAGCCTGCACTGGCTGTACAGTATGCGCGCGCAACTGTCCGGTCTCAGCGATAACAGGCGAACGCAAACAGACTCATGTCATCAATCAGGATATTTGCATCAAATGCGGCATCTGCCATCAGGTTTGCGCCTTTGACGCGATTACAGTAATTTAATGCGCGATTAGCCAGTCAAGAAGGAGTTGACCGATGACAGACCAGGTAAGCGCAAGTATGAAAACGACTTCGGTCGTTGATGAAGCCATTCAGCAGCACGGCGTTTCCCGTTCGGAATTGATTCCTATCCTCAAAACCATCATGATGCGCTTAGGTTTCATTTCACCAGAAGTTGTCCTCCAACTATCCCAGAAATTAAACCTGCCCAGTATAGAAATTACATCGGTAGCAACCTTTTATCGCATGCTTTCCACTGCGCCGCGCGGAAAGCACGTCATCCAATTCTGTGAAAGCGCTCCTTGCCACGTCGTTGGTGGAAACCAGGTCTGGCAGGCAATCACCAAGACCCTGAACCTCCAAGCGGGGGAAACTTCCGCGGATCATCGTTGGACGCTCATTACGACCAGCTGCCTTGGAGTATGCGGAATCGGTCCGGTGATGTTAGTGGATACCGACCTCTACGGGAACCTTACCCCGGAAGAGGTGCCGCACATTCTCAGCCGATACGACTAGGAGATATCCATGAAAACTTCCCGTTCAATGGTTTTGATCTCTCACGATCCGGTCAGTATCCAGCAAGGAGCCGACGCTGTACTCGAGGCATTCCAGCAGGAGCTGAACAGACTCCAGCTTCAGGATGAGGTTTCGCTTTCTTTGGTGGAAGATATCGGCCGGAATTATGCCTCACCCCTGGTCATTGTCTACCCGGAAGCAGTCATCTACGGGCGCGTGTCAGTCGAAGACGTCCCGCACCTGGTGGAAGAGCACCTGTTCAAAGGTCGCATAGTGGAAGAGAAAATCGCCCCCGCGCACGAACTTTCGGGGCGGATTGCCTGGGTTGCTGCCCGGAAAGGGACGCTTCCCGCCGAGACACGCATCGTTCTCAAGAATGTCGGCATTATCGACCCGAACAGCATTGAGGATTACATCGCCAATGACGGTTACCAGGGTCTGGGCAATGCCCTGAGCATGACCCCCGAACAGGTCATCGCCCTTATCAAGGAGTCCGGTCTGCAAGGCCGCGGCGGCGCGGGCTTCCCGACCGGTCTTAAGTGGGGTTTTGTGCGCCAGGCGCGCGCGGACAAAAAGTATGTCATCTGCAACGCGGATGAAAGCGAGCCGGGCACATTCAAGGACCGCGTGCTCATCGAAGGCGACCCGCACCAGATTATCGAAGCCATGCTGATTGCCGCGTACGCGGTGGGGGCAACCGAAGGTTATGTTTATCTGCGCGGCGAATACCAATTGGCTATCCAGCGCATGGAAACCGCTATCGCCCAGGCGCGCAGCTCCGGTCTATTGGGCAATTTCATTCTGGGTTCCTCGCTCTCGTTCAATCTGCACCTGCACACCGGCGCCGGGGCATATATCTGCGGCGAAGAAACCGCCTTAATTGAGTCCATTGAAGGCAAACGCGGTGAGCCGCGCTCCAGGCCGCCCTACCCGACGACCGAAGGTTTGTGGGGCAAACCCAGCCTGGTCAACAACGTGGAGACCCTGGCCAATGTTCCGTCCATCCTCCGCAACGGCGCGGCCTGGTACCGCAAATTCGGCACGCCTTCCAGCCCGGGCACCAAAGTTTACACGCTTTTGGGTAATCTGAATGTCACCGGTCTGATCGAAGCGCCGATGGGCATCACCCTGCGGGAAATGATTACGATTTACGGCAAAGGCATCAAGGATGGGCACTTTAAGTTAGCCCAGACTGGCGGCTCCGGCGGATCCATCATCCCTGCCAGCCTGCAAGATACGCCGATGGACTTCGCTTCCTTCGCCAAAGCCGGCGTCGTGCTCGGCTCCGGCGCGCTGCTCATCTGTAACGACAGCGTATGCGTGGTCGACCTGGCGCGGGTCCTGCTGAACTTTTTCCGCAAGGAATCCTGCGGCAAGTGCGCGCCCTGCCGCATCTGCACGCAGAAAGCCTATGAGATTCTGACGAACATCTCCACGGGGCACGGCAGCCTGCAAGACTTGGATGCCTTGCGCGAGATTAGCGTCCAACTGAACGAACTTTCCACCTGCGGGCTCGGTCAGACTGCTGCCGTTCCGCTGCGGGACACTCTTAACCACTTCAGGGATGAGGTGGAAGCGCATATCCGACTTAAGGTCTGTCCGGCGGGTGTCTGCTCTATGAGCTGACCTGTTCGGGAAATTATCATTGCAAGAGATGGAGTTCAAGTTTATGGTAACACTCACGATAGACGGCATTCAGGTAGAAGTTCCAGACGGGACGACAGTCCTCGAAGCGGCAGAGAAAGTTGGCATCAAAGTACCCCGTTTATGCCACCATCCCAGCCTCAAGCCTTACGGCGGCTGCCGTTTGTGCATGGTGGAAGTGGAAGGCGCGCGCATTCTGCAGCCAAGCTGCACCCTGCCAACCAGCAACAACATGGTTGTGCGCACGAACACGCCTAAAGTGCAGGAAGCCCGTAAATTCGTGCTCTCCATGCTCTTCAGCGAACGCAACCATTTCTGCATGTACTGCCAGGCGACCGATGGAGACTGCGAACTGCAATGTGCCGCTTACCAGCAAAGCCTCACCCATTGGCCGCTGACGCCAAACTACTCGCCCTACGCCGTGGATGCCTCGCACAAGTATATCTTCGTGGATAACAACCGCTGCATCCTTTGCCGGCGCTGTGTGCGCGCCTGCGGCGACCTGGTCGGGAATTTTACGCTCGGCTTTGAAGAACGCGGCGCCAACAGCTTCCTGGTTGCCGATTACGGCGTACCCCTGGGGGAGAGCACCTGTATCTCCTGCGGCGCCTGCGTCCAGATTTGCCCCACCGGCGCGCTCATGGACCGCCGCAGCGCCTACCAGGGCCGCGAGAGCGACCTCACACCGGTCGTCTCTGTTTGTTCGGAGTGCAGTATTGGCTGCCAGCGCAATGTCCTCACCCGGAATAACCGCCTGGTGCGGATTGACGGGGTATGGAACTCCGAACCAGGCGAAGGGCTGCTGTGTGAAAAAGGTCGCTACATGCCCCTTGAATCCAAAGCGGAAAGGTTATCCGTTCCGGAAATCCTGCGGGATGGTAAGCGCGTTGCCGTCACCTGGGAGGCAGCCCTCACTGAAGCAGCGCAGCACCTGCGGGCTGCCGCGGATGAAGCAGCGTTATTTGCCTCGGCGAAACTTCCGATTGAAAGCCTGGCTGCCCTGAAATCCGCCTTCACCGGCGGGCTGCGCTGCGCAAACCTGCTCCTCAGCGATGACAACGAAGCCGCCCTTGCAAGCGTGAAACTGGCGGAGGAACTCCACGGTCCTTTCGAAGCCAAACTGGAGGCGCTGAAGCATGTGGACGTGGCTCTGTTGATTGGCAGCGACCTGGAAAACGACAACCAGGTGGCAGGCTTCTTCCTCAAGCGGCAGGTACTGGAAAACAGCAGGATTATCTCCATTACAACCCGGCAAAAGCCGCTTATCGCCCGTTCTGCACTGAGAATCCAGCAGAAAAAAGGCAGCTCCTTTGACCTCGTTAACGGGCTTGTTTCTGCCTGGCACTCGCTTCTGCACGAGGGCGATAAATTCGCGGAGGAAAACATCGCGCACCTGGAAGAAAAGACCGGCATCAAGAGCGCTGAAATCCTGCGCGCTGTTACCATGCTCAAAGACGCACAGCATCCTGTGGTGGTGCTGGGCGGTGAATTTGCCAGCCTGGAACATTACGACGCGCTGGTGCGTTTGGTGCTGTTCTGCCGGCAGAACAACTTCCCGGTTCTGATCATCAAAGAACAGGCGAACAGCCTGGCTGCGGCCCAACTGGGCTACACCACAGCCGCGGATGGAAAGAAAGTGAAAGCGGCTTTTGTTGCCCTGGGTGATGCAGAACCGACCGAAGCACTCCTGAAACACTGCGCCGGCATTCCGCTCCTTGTGGTTTCTGCCGCACACCCCTCCGCGCTGACCGAAAGAGCCGCGGTAGTGCTTCCCTGTGCCGCCTGGGCGGAAGAAGGCGGCAGCTACCTCAGCACGGAAGGCCGCCTGCAGCAGAAACTCGCCGCGCTCGACGCTCCTGAATCCGTGAAGACCTCTGCGGCTGTCGCAGATGCGCTCGTGCAGGCGCTGAACGCCCGCGGCGGGCAGGATTGGAAAACTGCCCTCAAACAGCAGCCCAGCCCGGTTGACCTGGATTTTTAGATGATGACCACTGGAATAATTGAGAGGTATTGAAAATGGCTAAACCCAAAGTAGCATCAGACTGGCTGGCAGGATGTGCCGGTTGCCATATGTCGTTTCTTGACATTGACGAACGCATCGTAGCCCTTACCGAACTGGTTGACCTGCGCGCGACACCAATCACCGACCTGAAGGAACCCGATGAATCAGGCGTGGACGTAGGCATTCTGGAAGGCGGCATCAGTAACACTTACAACGAAGAAGTCGCGAAGAAGATGCGCGCCCGCTGTAAGATCCTTGTCGCCCTTGGGGATTGCGCGGTATTCGGCGGAGTGCCCGCCATGCGCAACTTTGAAGGCGCGGAAGCAGCCCTGAAACGCGCGTACGTCGAAACCGAAAGCACGGACGAGAGCGGCAAAATCCCGGATGACCCGGAACTCTCCACGCCGGTGCACGTCCGTCCGGTAAGCGATGTGGTCAAAGTGGACCTCTTCCTGCCTGGCTGCGCTCCCAGCGCTGATGCAATTTTCTACATTCTCTCAGAGCTCGCCCAGGGCAGGATGCCCGAAGTCAGTGGTGAGTTTAACGATTGGCATTAGGAGGCCGCATGGTTGCCCAAAAAATCACGATTGAACCTGTAACCCGCATCGAAGGTCACGCCAAGGTCACCATTCACATGAATGATGATGGCTCGGTGGAACATGCCTATTTCCACGTGAACGAATTTCGCGGTTTCGAGAAATTTTGTGAAGGACGCCTGGTTGCGGAAATGCAGCAAATTACCCCGCGCATTTGCGGCATTTGCCCGGTATCACACCACCTCGCGGCTGCCAAAGCCGGCGATGTCGTGCTTGGCTGCCCGCCTCCCCGGCCCGCCTCCCTCCTGCGTGAACTCATGCACATGGGTCAGATTATCCAGAGCCACGGGATGCACTTTTTTGAATTGGCTGGTCCTGACCTTATCCTGGGCTTTGACCATGACCCCGCCACCCGCAATGTCGTTGGTCTCATCCAGGCGGATCCTCAGCTGACGCTCAGGGCTGTGCGCCTGCGCAAGTTCGGCCAGGCAATCATCTCAGAGCTGGGCGAACGCAGCGTCCACCCGAATTTTGCTATCCCCGGCGGCGTCAACCGTCAATTCACACAAGCCGGGCGCGACCGCCTGCTGGCGCAGGTGGACGAGCAAATTGAGACCATCAAAATCGGCATCCAGATTATCCATGCCTGGATCGAAGCACATCAGACCGAAATCGACGAATTCGCGGTCTTCCCGACCGGCTATCTGGGGCTTGTGACCCCTCGCAACAGCCTGGAACTCTACGACGGAGACATCCGCCTGACCGGACGGGACGGCAAAGAGCTCGAAAAGTTTGACCCGCAGGATTATCTGGATTACATCGCCGAACATGTGGAATCCTGGTCTTATCTGAAGTTCCCGTACTACAAGAAACTTGGCTACCCGGAAGGCGTCTACCGCGTCGGCCCCCTGGGTCGCCTGAACAATTCTGACCAGATTGACACGCCGCTCGCGAACGAAGAATTCAAGCATTTCAAGGCCTTAAATGGCGGCAAACCGGTTGAGAACACCTTGCATTATCACTACGCGCGCCTGATTGAGACCCTGTTTGCCGCAGAACACGCGCGCATTTTGCTTGAGGATCCGGATATTCTCAGCTCCGACATCCTGAACACCCGCCAGCAGCCGCAGGAGCAGGGCGTCGGGATTATCGAAGCGCCGCGTGGAACCCTGTTCCATCACTACTGGAGCAACGGCAGCGGACAGCTGACCAAGGTCAACCTGATTGTCGCCACCGGCAATAACAACTACGCCATGAGCCGCGCGGTGGACGAAGTCGCCAAGCGATACGTGCACGGCCCCGATATCACGGAAGGTATGCTGAACCGGGTTGAACACGCTATCCGCGCGCACGACCCCTGCCTTTCCTGCTCCACGCACGCCGTTGGCAGCATGCCGCTGGAGGTCAGCGTCTTTAATAAGCAGGGCGAGCTTGTGCGCGTAATCCGGCGCTAATATTTCATTCAGATACAAAGCTCCCCTTCTTTGGTATCATAGGAGGGGAGTTTTTTCTGCCTATGAACCCACCCAAAAAAACCTTGCTCATTGCCTACGGTAACCGCGACAGGCAGGATGACGGCGCCGGCTGGCATATCCTGACGGATATCGCGCGCGAATTTGGCGCCGCGGCGCCTGAACTCCCTGGGGATTGGGTGGATGCCGCCGAGGGCGCGCTGCGGCTGTGGTATCTCTACCAATTACTGCCTGAGATATCAGAAGACTTGACTGCGTACGAGCGGGTGGTGTTCATCGACGCGCATAATTCCCCCCAACTGCCGGACCTGGTCTTTGAAAGGACTGGACCAGCGTGGGAGCACTCCGCTTTCACGCATCACATGTCCGTCGGCGAACTGCTGTCCATCACCACGGCTCTATTTAGCGCCTGCCCGGAATGCTGGCTGCTTTCCGTGCGGGGAAATGCCTTTGAGTTTTCCCAAGAGCTCTCTGCGCCAACCAAAGAACTTGCGTTTTCTGCCGCGCAGATGCTTATCGCGTTCCTGCGTGGGGATGGTTTTAGTCCTCAACATCCAGAAAGGAAGCCCTCCGAATGACTGAACCCTATCAGGAAAAAGAATTCTGGCAATTCTCGCGTGCCAGCGGCAAACTTCTGCCGGCGCGCAAACCGATCGTCAGCGAACACGCAGCCGCGCTGTATGTCAACGACGAGCCCTGGCTGACTTTCATTTGCTCCCCTACTGACCTGGACGCTCTCGCCCTTGGTTTCCTGTATGGCGAGAATGTCATTAAGGACCTTGGGGAGGTCAGCTCCATCCAGGTTGGCGACGGCGGCAGCAGGATTATGGTCAAACTGAGCCGCACAGCGGAAAAACCAACTCATTTCCACCGCACCTCCACTGGCTATGGGCTGGAAAGCAGCTTGAGGCTGCCGCATTTGCCCACGGATTTCCGGATCACTGTCGAAGATGTTCTGGCTCTGTACCTCCAATTCATGGACCAGCAGGAACTGCACGACCAGGTGGGCGGTTTTCACAGTGCAGGTCTGAGCGACGGCTTGCGCGTGCCTATCATGGTGGAAGATCTGGGCCGGCATAACTGCGTGGATAAGCTCACCGGCTTGTTCCTGCTGCAAAACAGACCCTTCACGCCGAATCTGCTGCTGCTCAGCGGCAGAATCAGCTCGGAGATGGTGTTCAAGACTTTCGCGCTTGGTGTGCCCGTGATTGTCTCGCGCACATCCCCCACAGCTCTGGCAGTTGAGACCGCCTGGGAAGCCGGCATCACCTTAATTGGCTACCTGCGCAGCGCCCAGTTCGACGTGTACAGCCATCCGGAGCGCCTGAGCCTGTGAAGACCTTGAGCCTGAGTGTCTGAATGCCAAGGCTAAGTAGAATTGTCCTGGAGTGGATGAAATCGCCAGGACGGGTTTTTCCTCGAAACGAACATTCTTATTTCTTCTTTTCGATCCTGTTTCCCGCTTGCCCTAACCCTGACCCCTCCCCCAACGCAAAGCGGCTCTATTTTGCCTCGCTCAAGCCGCTGGGGAAAGGAAAAAGTTTGATAGAGGGCTGTGCCTTCGTTCAAAGATCAGCTCCCCTTCCCTGCGCTCGTTCATCAGGATATTCGCTTTGTTTTCGTCCGCTTGAAAGGGAAGGAAGAGGGCAAGGCTGCTAAATCCTTATGCGTCAGGGCAGCATCATTCCTTTGAAAAAAAATAGGAGTAAGGGAATAATGATTTCACAGCTCCTGATCTTAATGAGGACGTGTCTTTTTTGCTATTTCAGGATATGATTCCTTTGCGCTTACAGCCTGAGAGTCTGAACCCCCAGCGGCTGCCCTTGGGTTATAATGGCGCGTATGCACGAGCTCGCTGTGACGGAAAGCATTCTTGAAATTGCCAACCGGGCTGCGTTGGATAATTGCGCCAGTCGGGTGACGGATATTTACCTGACAATCGGGCAGCTGTCTTCCATCGTAGACGATTCCGTCCAATTCTACTGGGACCATATCAGTCAGGGCACACCCAGTGCCGGAGCTGTACTGCATTTTCAGCGCGTGCCTGCCCGGCTGCGCTGTAAATCTTGCGGAAATGAATACGAACTTAATGAAGAACTGATGCCCTGCCCCAACTGCGGGAGCATCGCGCTCGAAATTATGAGCGGCGAAGAGCTGCTTGTTGACCATATTGAGGTGTTGAAAGAGGAATAATGACCCAACGCGTAGAAATTGTCCGTCGGATAATGGACTCCAATCAGCGTGTCGCGGCAGGAAACCGCGCGCTGCTGGATGAGCATTCGGTGTATGCAATGAATGTCATGGCCTCCCCCGGCGCGGGGAAAACCAGCTTCATCATGGAAACCCTCCGCCGTCTGCCCCCCGGCGTTCGCTCCGGCGTGATTGAGGGCGACACAGCCCCCGTTACGATTGACTCGGATAAAATCAGCGCCCTTGGTATTCCAGCCGTGCAAATCAACACCGGCGGCGACTGCCACCTGGATGCCGTGATGGTGGAATTGGCATTACAGAAACTGGACCTGGAAGCGCTGAACCTGGTCATTATCGAAAACGTCGGCAATCTGATTTGCCCTGCCGGCTTTGACCTGGGAACGCATGCTAATATCGTCATCGCCTCCATCCCCGAGGGCGACGATAAGCCCTACAAATACCCGAATATCTACCGCGGTCTGGACGTGCTCATCATCAACAAGACCGACCTGCTGCCTTACATAGACTTCCGCATGGAATACTTCTCGCAAGGCGTCGAAATCCTCAATCCGGGGCTCAAGATTTTCCCGGTGTCTTGCAAGACAGGCGAAGGCTTTGAGGCCTGGATGGATTGGCTGACGAGGACGCTGCCACCAAAGGCCTGACCGTAAACCTGTGAAGCTTCAAAATTGGCGTTTCCACATCACCGGCATCGTGCAGGGCGTGGGTTTTCGGCCCACAGTTTACCTGCTGGCGCAGGAGCACCAGCTGAGTGGCTGGGTGGTCAACACTGCCCGGGGTGTGGAAATTGAAATCCACGGCTCTGAAGAAGACTGCGCAGCCTTCACCGAAAGCCTGAGGAACAATCCGCCTGCTCTGTCGAAGGTGGACAGTTTTGCCGTCTTTCCTGCCCCGCTGCAAGCGTACGCAGAATTTACCATCCGGGAAAGTGAAAACCGGGCGGAAGACTTCCTGCCGGTTTCGCCGGATGTCGCCATTTGCGCGGATTGCAGAGCCGAGCTGTTCAATCCCAAAGACCGCCGCTACCGCTACCCCTTTATCAACTGTACTCACTGCGGGCCGCGCTTCAGCATCGTGCGCCAAATCCCCTACGACCGCGCCAACACCAGCATGGCCGGCTTTCCGCTCTGCCCCGACTGCGCGGCGGAGTATCACAACCCGTCCGACAGACGCTTTCACGCCCAACCGGTGGCTTGCCCGGTATGCGGACCCCAAATCTGGTATGAGGAAAACGGAGCACGCATCCAAAGCGGCGAACAAGCCCTCCAGGCTGCCCGCGCTGAACTCCAGGATGGCAAAATCCTGGCGGTTAAGGGGCTGGGCGGCTACCACCTGGCATGCGACGCGCACAATGCGCTGGCTGTGCAAACCTTACGCGAACGGAAACACCGCACCGGGAAACCGTTTGCCCTGATGGCGTTTTCGCTTGAGGTTGTTGAAAAATACGTCCAACTCTCCGACCAGGAACGCGCGCTGTTGACCTCCCCTCAGGCGCCAATTGTCCTGTCCGAAACTACGGCTGCCGGTAAGGAACTCGCCAAAATCGCGGCGGCGGACCAGGTCCGGTTAGGCTTTATGCTCCCGTATACGCCGCTGCACCTGCTGCTGCTGGAACCCGCGCCGGGCTTTCCGGACGCCCTGGTGATGACCAGCGGGAACCTGAGCGAAGAACCGCTGGCATACCGGGACGAGGAAGCCCACCAAAGGCTTGCTCCCCTCGCGGATGCCTTCCTGACGCACAACCGCCCGATTCATATGCGCGTGGATGACTCTGTGGTAACGGCGCTGCGCGGCCAGGTTTACTTCGCGCGCCGCGCACGCGGCTACGCGCCCGGCCAGCTGCATATTCCGCCGGCAGCGCAGCCGGTTTTAGGCACAGGCACGCAGCTCAAGAATACTTTCTGCCTGGCAAGGGACCAATACGCCTTTGTCAGCCACTTCATCGGAGACCTGGAAAACCAGGAGACGCTCGAATCGTTCGAACAGGCGGTCGGGCACTATGAAAAACTGTTCCGCATCCATCCCGAGGCGCTGGCGTGCGACCTGCACCCGGATTATCTTGCCACCCGCTACGCGCGGGCCCGCAGCCAGGCAGAAAGCTTACCGCTCATCGCGGTTCAGCACCACCACGCACACCTGGCTGCCTGCCTGGCGGAAAACGCCTGGGAAAGCCGCGAGCCTGCCATCGGGTTGATTTTCGACGGCACCGGCTACGGCACAGACGGCAGCATTTGGGGCGGGGAGATTTTGGTGGGGGGCTGCGCCAGTTTCGAACGGCGCTTCCACCTGCTGCCCGTACGCCTTCCCGGAGGGGACCTGGCAGTCCGCAAACCCGCCCGCACGGCGCTGAGCTGGCTGACCGCCGCGGGCATCTCCGCGGAAGAATACAAGCTGCCACCAATTCAGGCGCTCAGCACAGAAGAACGCTCGGTCGTGCGGGCGCAGCTGGAAGGCGGCTATAATGCCCCCCTGACCAGCAGCATGGGCAGGCTCTTCGACGCGACGGCGTCAATTTTGGGCTTGTGCCACGAAATTAGTTACGAAGCCCAGGCAGCCATCGCTCTGGAGAGCGCGGCTGACCCGGACGAAGCCGGTGCCTATCCGTTTACCCTGCAGGACGGCATCATCGACCCCAGGGCGATGCTGAAGGAGCTCGTCCGGGACCTGCAAGGCGGCTTGGGCGTCCCGCGGATTGCCGCCCGCTTCCACAACAGCATCACCAGGCTGTCCGTGCAAGCCTGCCAGCTTATCCGTGAAGAGACTGGAATTTTCCACGTGGCAATTTCCGGCGGAGTGTGGCAGAATATGAGATTGATGCGCGCGCTGCTGCCCGCGCTGGAAGCGGAAGGCTTCGTTGCGCTTTATCATCATGCCCTGCCAACCAATGACGCGTGTGTGTCGCTCGGGCAGGTCATGGTGGCCCTGCAAGCGCTGCGTGAAAGTTAAATGAGGATTGCATGATGTGTTTGGGAATACCGGGAATGATTACCCGCCTATATGACTTGGACGGAACCGCCATGGCGATGGTCGACTTCGGCGGCGTACAGCAGGAGGTTTGCGTGGCGACCGTGCCCGAGGCGCAGGTCGGGCAGTATGTCATCGTGCATGCCGGCTTCGCGTTGAACTTGCTTTCTGAAGAAGAAGCGTTGGAAACCATGCGCCTCCTCAAAGAAATTAACGAATTCAATCAGGCTGAGAGCAAAGGGAGAACCGCGGAATGAGCCTGGCTGCTGCTGAAGGATTCCGAAGCGCCGGGCTCACCCGGCAGCTCGCCGGAGAAATCCGCAGGCTCGTCACGCGTCCATGGAACATCATGGAGATTTGCGGCGGGCAGACCCACGCGATTTTACAGTACGGACTGGACCAGTTATTACCTCCGGAAATCACTTTAATTCACGGCCCCGGCTGCCCGGTGTGTGTCACCTCGCTCGACGCGATTGAAAACGCGCTGCAGATTGCCCGCCAGCCCGAGGTCGTCTTCACCTCATTTGGGGACATGCTGCGCGTACCCGGCGCGCACGCCAACCTCTTCAGCGCTCGCGCGGAAGGCGCGGACGTGCGCGTGGTCTATTCGCCGCTGGACGCGGTGAAACTGGCCCGGGAAAATCCGCAAAAACAGGTGGTATTCTTCGCGATTGGTTTTGAGACCACAGTTCCGTCCATCGCCGCCAGCATCCTCCACGCTGAGCGCAACCGAATCAACAATTTCAGCATCCTGCCCGCGAACGTTTTGGTGCCGCCAGCCATGCATGCCATCTTGAAAAGCCCGGATAACCGCGTGAACGCCTTTCTCGCTGCCGGTCATGTCTGCGCGGTGATGGGGTATTGGGAATATGAACCCATCGCGGCTCAATACCGCACGCCTATCGCCGTGACAGGCTTTGAACCGGTGGACCTGATGCGCGGCATCCTGATGTGCGTAAGACAGCTGGAAAGCGCCCGTTTTGAGGTCGAGAACGCCTATTCCAGGGCAGTTACCCGGGCAGGCAACCGCGCCGCCCAGGACATGATTAGTCAGGTTTTTGAACCGGTGGACCGCCAATGGCGCGGCATCGGCGTCATCCCGCTTTCCGGCCTGGGACTGCGCCCGGATTACTCGGATTTCAACGCGCTCAAACGCTTCCGCCTTATCCAGCAGGCCGTCTCGGAATCGCCGCTGTGTATTGCCGGTCAGGTTCTGCGCGGGAATGCCAGGCCGCCTGACTGCCCGGCATTTCGGAAGGAATGCACACCCGCCTCCCCGCTTGGCGCTCCGATGGTTTCTTCGGAAGGCGCCTGCGCGGCCTACTACCGCTATCAGCGGGTGAGTGCATGACCCAGCCAAATTACCCCGCTATGCAGGGTCCTGTTTGCCCGCTCCCGCTCCAACCCGGCGGACAGATTGTCATCGGTCACGGCAGCGGCGGCGGAATGACCCGCGACCTGATCGTGAACGTGTTTCAGAAGTACCTGGGCAACGCGATTCTCAACGCCGGCAATGACAGCGCGCTCCTGAGCGGCGAACTGACCCCTCCGCCCGGATTTCAATTGGTGGTTTCCACCGATGCGCATGTGGTCTTTCCGCTTTTTTTCCCGGGCGGCGATATCGGCAGGCTGTCGGTCTGCGGCACCGTAAACGACGTGGCGATGCTTGGCGCGCAGCCAAAGTACCTCACCGCCAGCTTCATCCTGGAGGAAGGCCTTTCCATCCCGGAGCTCGAAGCAGTCCTGGCCTCCATGCGGGAAGCCTGCACGGAAGCCGATGTGCGAATCATCGCCGCGGACACCAAGGTTACGGAAAAAGGCAAAGCCGATAAACTTTTCATCACCACTGCCGGCTTCGGCTATGCCCCTGCTGGACGAAGAATCACCGGCGACCAGGCGCAGCCTGGCGACGCGGTACTCATTTCCGGAGCTTTGGGAAATCACGGCATCGCGGTACTCCAGGCGCGCGGCAACCTCGGCTTTCAGTCCGACGTCCGGTCAGACGCCGCGCCGCTCAACCATCTGACGCAAGGCTTGTGCGCCGCATTTCCGGACCTGCACGTAATGCGCGACCCCACCCGCGGCGGGTTGGCGACCACCCTGGTAGAAATTGCCGGGCAATCCGGCGTCACCATCCAGCTAAACGAGCCGGATATCCCAATAGACCAGCCTGTGCGGGCTGCCTGCGATTTGCTCGGATTGGATCCGCTCTATCTGGCAAACGAAGGCAAGGTCATCGTCATCCTGCCGGAAGCGCAGGCTGAATCCGCACTGAATTACCTGCGCACCCAAAAATACGGCTCTGGCGCCCGCCGCATCGGCAGCGTCGTTTCCCGCTCCAGCGGTCAGCTGCTGCTGCGCACTGCGTTTGGGACTACCCGCATATTGGATATGCTTGCCGGCGAGATGCTGCCGCGCATTTGTTAAAGCAGGGCTGCCCGCCTAATCTGCTGTCGATTCGTCAGCCCCGACACCAGGCAGCTTTATCAGTCACAGCAATTGCAATCCGACCTCCAGAAAACTACACCTCAATAATCTATGCGCAGCCAGCTTGTTCACTCAGAGTGTGGATAAAAGATCAAGAAAGATCTTACCCAACCCCGGTGATTTTCCCACGAACAGCCTTTTCCCTCTACCTTTCTTTCCCAGCGGTCTCTATTTATCCTGGGTTCCTGATGAACTCTCGTTGGGGTCGGAAGTTGAAAATTGAGAGAAAGCCGCGCTCTCTATTGAACTTTTTTCGTTTCCTCAATGGATTGACCGCGCCAAGAAAACCGCTTGCCGGCGGGGAAGGTTCGAGGCTGGAGTACCCGCAGCGTATTATGCAGAATGATGCTACCAAAAAGAAATCATCCTGAAAGGTAAATATTGTTTTGCAATACCCTCGTTATTCACTTTCTTGACAAAAACATAGCGATTTGTATACTTGACTTGCTAACCTCACACGAAAGGCGAAAGAAATGAAAATTGATTTTCAGGAAACTACCAACGATTTGCTCAAGCGCATCGATATCCACAGCCAATTTGGCGCGCGCGACATTGACAGCTGGATGCTGGATATTCTGCAGCTGAAAAAAGGACTTCGCATTCTGGACGTAGGCTGCGGCGCTGGCAAACAGTGTTTCTCATTCCATCAGCACCTGGATGGCGAAGCGGAAATCACCGGCACGGATGTCTCAGAATCCTTGCTTGCGCAGGCCCGGCAGGAAAACGAAAAACGCGGCGCGAATGTGAGGTTCCAACTGCTGGATTTCAACCAGGCTTTCGACCTGCCCGGCGATTCATTCGACTTGATATCGGCCTGTTTCGCAATCTACTACGCACAGGATATTCCCTTCACGCTGGCAGAAATGCACCGCGTGCTCAAACCGGGCGGCCGGCTCTTCACTACCGGCCCGATGCCCACCAACAAGGCTATTTTCTACGATATTATCAAGGAAGCAACCGGTAAAGCTATCCCGCCCATGCCGGGCAGCTCGCGTTATGCCTCGGATATCTACGGCACGATGGAAAAGCTCTTTTCCAAAGTGGAACAGCACATCTTTGAAAATCCGCTGACCTTTACGGACGCCGAGCCTTTCATGGTTTATACCCGCGCGTCCATGTCCGAAGACCGCAAGCTCTGGAATTCGCTTTTCATCACCCATGATGACTTTGAAATCGTGATGGCCCAGATTGAAAAGGTCGCCAGGGCGCGCATCGCGAAGGACGGCAGCCTGGTGATGACCAAGGTCGTCGGCGGTTTCATCGCCACAAAGTGAGCAGCCTGATGAACAATATGACCTTTTTCGGAAAGTCGGTGCTCTTCCTGGGCGCCCATCCGGACGACATCGAACTTGGCTGCGGGGCGCTTCTGGCGGATATCGTCGGTCAGACCGAGCTGTACTGCATGACCTTCTCTGACAACAAAAAGAACCCGGACTTACAGCATCTCCTTGACGAGCATTATGTCAGCATGCGCACCCTGGGCTTGCGCGACGACCAGATTGAGGTAGGCTCCTTTGAGACTCGCCGCTTCCCGGATTTTCGGCAGGAAATTTTGGAAAAAATGCTGAAGCTCAGGCGCCAGCTCCAACCGCAAATCGTCTTTGTGCACACCGCACAGGATATCCATCAGGACCACGTAACCCTGACCCAGGAAGCTCTGCGCGCTTTTCGCGGTACGACAGTGTTGGGATACGACGTTCTGCGCAGCAGCTACGGTTTCTTCCCGCATTTTTTAGTGGAGGTGACGGAAGCCGGCGTTAACAAAAAAATCGAAGCCCTCTCCAGGTACACCACCTACGCCGAGCGTTATTACTTTTCGGAAGCAGTGCTGCGTTCCACTGCCGTCAGACACGGCGCGCTGGCCGAGCGTCCATTCGCGGAAGGCTTCGATATTATTCGGATAGTGGGTTCTTTCGGACCCGCTGCCTGAAACCTAAAGTAAGTTAAAATCGGGCTTCCCGGAGGATTTTGCTTTTGGCTGAATCCGACGGACGTTAGCGGAGTCAAACGGGAACCACAGAATCTGATCCGGCACCATCCAGCCGTCAGTCAGGTAAATATTCGTGCGGAACTGCACAGCCAGGTTCTTGTCATCCACCTGCACTACAGTTCCCCTAAGCCAGCCCCGTACGCGCTGGCCGTTCTTTTCGTGATCGCAATTGACTTCGACCTTATCACCCACTTCGTAGGTAATTTCCGGTTCTGGAGAACGCATAAACTTACCGGTCGTCATTGTTCCTCCAATTCTCATCTTCTGACTTTCAGACCGCCTGATTAAATCTGGCAGACAATAATTTCTTCAATTCCGACTGCAGGCTGGCGACTGGCACCCGCTCCACAATCTCACCAAAAAAGCCTTCCATGACCAGCTGCTCCGCTTCTCTGCGGGGGATGCCGCGCGTCTGCAGGTAAAAAAGCTCGTCCTCATCCAACCTTCCAATGCTCGCGCCGTGCGAACAGCGCACGTCATCCGCCAGGATTTCCAGGCCTGGCAGCGCGTTCACTTCCGCGCCTTCGCTCAAGACCAGATTGCGGTTAGTCTGAAAACCGTCGGTCTGCATCGCCTGAGGCGCCACAAAAATCATCCCTTCCCAGACTGTCCGCGCGTTACCAGCCGCCGCGCCTTTGTAGAGCAGGTCGCTGGTGGTATGCGGCGCCAGGTGGTCTTGCTGCGTGTCCAGGTCAAAGACCTGACGGCCGCTGGCGAAATAGAAACCGTGCATTTTTGCTTCCGCTCCGGCTCCTTGTAAGGAGGTTTCTAGGAAGTTCTTGCTCAGGCTCCCACCAAGCGCGCCGTAAATCCAGTGCAAACGCGCTCCTTCCCCCAGAACCGCGCGTTCGTGGGTGATGTTCCAGGTCTGCCGGGAGAACTGCTGCAGCTCGACCAGGGTTAGCTCAGCGTTGGCTTCCAGTTGGAGCTCCAGGATGCCGAGGTGCAGCGCTTGCAGGCTGCCCTCCGCGGCTGCGGGTGAGTTGAAATCCAAAACAAGCACTGCCGAAGCGCCGGATTCCAGGCGAATGAGATTGTGCGAAAAAGCGGCGCTGCCTGCCTGGCTGGCTTCCAGGCGCACAAGCAGCGGCTTTTCTACTCGAAAACCTTTGGGAACGTTCAGCACCGCCCCGAATTCTGCCAACGCGCTGGCCGCCGCCGCAAATTTACCGTCGCCCGGGGGCACAGCCTCCCCGAGATGATCCACAAGGAACTCCGCGTGAGTCCTTTGCGCCTCAGTAAAATCGCAGAAGAGCACGCCTGCCTGCTCAAGCGCAGGGTCCAGGCTCAGGCTGCTGCCGTTCGGGCTGGAAAAAAGCGCGCCCGCGTAGCCGGCGGCCTCTCTGGCGGGGATGCCCGCGTTTATACGCAGCTTTTGCTTTTTCGCGCTCAGCATGTTCAGCGGCGTATTGAGCAAATCGTCCAGGTTGACGCGCCGCCAGGCTTCGTCCTTTTTACCCGGGAATGGCAGACTTTGGGCATGCCGCCAGGCTGCCTGACGGAATTCTAGCAGTTTTGGGGCTGCGCCCAGGGGCTGCCTGCCCGCCACCTCCTCAGGCAGTTCGGGCCTGTTGCTATTCAGAAACTCAAGCAGGTTGGTTCGCATCTTTCCACCTACCCAATCGAGCCGGTCATCTGCAGTTGGATCAGCTTATTCATTTCCACCGCGTATTCCATCGGCAGCTCTTTCACCAGCGGCTCGATGAAACCGGAAACCACCATCGTGGTCGCCTCCTCATCGGAGAGCCCGCGGCTGTTCAGGTAGAAGAGTTGTTCCTCGCCAATCTTGCTCACGGTGGCTTCGTGCCCGATTTGCACATCCCTGGCCTTGATATCCATGGTCGGGTATGTATCCGAACGCGACTCGTGATCCAACAGCAAAGCGTCGCACACCACGCTGGAGCGCGAATTTTCGGCTGCGGCAGCCACGCGCACCAAGCCGCGATAGGACGAGCGCCCGTTCCCGCGGGAAATTGACTTGGAGGTGATTTTGCTGCTGGTATTGGGCGCGAAATGGATCATCTTCGCGCCCGCGTCCTGATGCTGCCCCGGCCCGGCAAAAGCGACGGAAAGCACCTCCCCATGCGCGCCAGGACCTTTCAGGAAACACGCGGGGTACTTCATGGTCACTTTCGATCCCAGGTTCGCGTCCACCCATTCCATGGTGCCGTCTTCTTCCACCACCGCGCGTTGGGTGACCAGGTTATAGACGTTCGTGGACCAGTTTTGGATGGTGGTATAGCGCACCCGCGCGCCTTTTTTGACAATGATTTCAATCACGCCGCTGTGAATCGACTCGGTCAGGTAAAGCGGCGCGGTGCAGCCTTCCACGTAGTGCACCTGAGCGCCCTCATCCGCGATGATGAGCGAACGTTCGAACTGCCCGATATTGGCCATGTTCAAGCGGAAATATGCCTGCAAGGGCAGGTCCACGTGCACGCCCTTGGGGACGTAGACGAAAGAGCCGCCTGACCACACCGCGCTGTTGAGCGCGGCGAAGGTGTTATCCGCGTACGGAACCACGCTGGCAAAATGCTCGCGAAACAGGTCTGGATACTGTTTCAATCCGTTCTCAATGCTCAGGAAGATAACGCCCTGTCTTTCCAGATTCTCCTGGATATTGTGGTAGACCATTTCCGAGTCGTACTGCGCCCCCACGCCCGCCAGGTACTTTTGTTCCGCTTCCGGAAGGCCAAGACGGTCGAAGGTATTCTTGATATTCTCAGGGACGTCTTCCCAGGATTTTTGGTCAATCTGCTTCGGACGGGCGTAATAAATGATATCGTCCAGCTTGAGACCGCTCAAATCCGCACCCCAGGTGGGAATTGCCCGGCTGCGATAATGCCGGAAAGCGTTCAGCCTGAATTCCAGCATCCATTCCGGTTCCTCTTTATACGCGGAGATTTGCCGGATAACGTCCTCATCCAAACCCTTGCGGCTCCTAAAAGCCGAATCGTCGGGATAACTGAAACCGTATTTATCGGCGTTGCCAAGCGACTGTAAAAAGTCCTGATGATGATCAGCCATTTTGCTCTATCCGCGTTTAATCATGCACGCCGTCAGGCAGAACGCCGTATTTTTCACGGATCCAATCATAGCCCTGCTCTTCCAGGCGCAGCGCCAGCTCAGCCTTACCGGATTCAACAATGCGCCCGCCGTACATAATATGGACGAAATCCGGACTGATGTAATTCAACATGCGCTGATAATGCGTGATCACCAGCACGCCGATGTGCCCCTGGGCCAGGGTATTAACCCCTTCGGAAACGATGCGCAGCGCGTCAATATCCAGGCCGGAGTCGGTTTCGTCCAGAATTGCGAAACTGGGCTCCAGCATCGCCATCTGCAGAATTTCCGCGCGCTTTTTCTCTCCGCCGGAAAAGCCCTCGTTCAGGTAGCGGCTGGCAAATTGGTAATCCATCTTCAGCAAATCCATCTTGGATTTGAGCATCTGCCGGAACTTAACCACCGAAATGCCTTTATCATTCGGGTTCAGCGCTTTGTTGCGGGCATTCACCGCTACGCGCAGGAAATTCGCAAGCGACACGCCCGGAATTGATACAGGGTATTGAAAAGCCAGGAAAATCCCTTTATGGGCACGCTCGTCGGGGCTTAACCCCAGGATGCTCACTCCGTCCATCAGCACGTCCCCACCCGTAATCTGATACCGGGGATGACCCATAATGGCATAAGCGAGCGTGGACTTTCCTGTTCCATTCGGACCCATGAGCGCGTGAATCTCGCCCTGGCGCATGCTCAGGTTAAAATCCCGGATAATCTCTTTGTCGTTTACAGATACACACAGGTTTCTGATTTCCAGCACGGTCATTTTTCCTTCCAGGTATGAACAGCTTGCAAAGTCTGCGCGATTATATCATTGCGTTGTTTAAAAGTCAATTTATATAATATACATTAAGTATATTAACATTATTCATGCGTGGAAAAGTATCAAAAGTGGAGTATAATTCTTTCGCTGAGGGGAGTTTCCCCGGATTTTTAATAACCGCGAGATGTGCCGCTTTGGCGTTCGCGGAATTACAGCCAGATTAGGAGATTATCATGGCAGAAGAAAAGAAAAGTTTTTTCAAGAAGATCGGCGATGCTCTGAGCAACCGCGACGAGAAAGAAGCAGCTGCCAAAGCCGCCGCGGAAGCAGCCGCCAAAGCTGCCGCGGAAGCCAAAGCCAAAGCGGAAGCTGAAGCCGCCAAACTGAAGGCAGAAGCCGAAGACAAGAAGCAGGACCTGCTTGAAGCGCAGGAACGCTACGCCCGCGAAGCGGAAGCCCGTAAGGCTGAATACGAAGCCCGCAAAGCCGCTGAAGAAGAAGCCAGGAAGAACGCAATCCTGGCCATCCACGTTGTCGCCTCCGGCGAAACTCTCAGCCACATCGCGCTGCAGCACTACGGACACGCCACCCCTCCTTATTACAAACTGATTTATGAATTCAATAAGGATGTCATTGGCGATAACATCAACATTATCATCCCCGGCCAGGAACTGCGCATCCCCGTACTTCCTGAAGAACTCAAATAGGACATATCCAAGATGGCACAGGCGCTAACACTCCCCTCCATTTTCAAAGCCGTCAGCAAGACTCTCAGCGAAAATGAGGCTGCCCTCAATGAGGCGGATACCTACAATCACAACCACGGCTCGAACATGGCGAAAGCCTTTACGACGGTTTCCAAGGCAGTTGCCAAAAAGAAAGACCTTCCGGTTTCCGAACAGCTTACCTATGCCAGCAAGGTACTGCAAGACTCCACCAGCAGTTCAGCAAAGATTTACGCGCAAGGGCTCGCAAATGCTGCCCAGAAATTCCAGGGCAAACAGCTGAACGAAAACACGGTCGGTTTGCTAATCGATTCGATGATGGGAATCCAGGAACCTGCCCAGGCAGCCAGCGGAGCGGCAGAGAAAAGCCTGCTTGGTTCGCTGCTCGGCGGGCTTGCCGGCGGCCAACAACAGCAGCAGCAGACCCAGCCTTCGGGCGGGGATTTGCTTGGCTCGCTGCTCGGCGGGCTTGCCGGCGGCCAACAACAGCAGCAAACCCAGCCTGCGGGCGGGGATTTGCTTGGCTCACTGCTCGGCGGGCTTGCCGGCGGCCAACAACAGCAGCAGACCCAGCCTTCGGGCG
>DAONFX010000006.1:0-14371 GCA_035403825.1 Anaerolineaceae bacterium | reverse complement strand
CAGCAGCAGACCCAGCCTTCGGGCGGGGATTTGCTTGGCTCGCTGCTCGGCGGGCAATCCAACCCGGATAACGGGCTCGACATCACAGACCTGCTTTCCGCAGGCCTGTCGTACTACTCAGCCAAAGAGCAGGGCGGCTCCACCATGGAAGCCATCATGCAGGCGCTTGCTTCTGCCAGCCCGCTGGGCCAACGCGATGACCAAAAGCAGTCCGGTGCGTTGGTGATTAACACGATCCTGAACATGTTGAAAAAGAAGAAGAAATAAGGCTGACTGTACACCAAAGAAAACCGCCCAAATCGGGCGGTTTTTTTATCTCTTTATCTGCTTTCGGGCGCTCTGGTTGCTTGCTCAGAAGCGCTGGTTTAGTAGTGGATGGCGCGCGGCAGTTCCTTTGCCTGTTCAATCCATTTTTCAATCTGAGCGAGGGTGGGAACCCGGCGGACAAGCTTCTTGACTTCATTAACTTCCAGAATCTTCGCCAGCAAGTGTTCGGCGTTGCGATTGGCAAGCTCGACCACGGTATCCACGCCTGCTGCTTCCAACAGGTCGGAATATTCCTCCGCGATGCCCTTGATGCGGAACAAGTCGGCGCGATTAACCCATTCCAGGATCAGCTTCTTGTCAATGCCAGCTTTTTCTGCAAGCTCCTCGCGCTCCTTAGGGGTTGCGCCAAGTTTGAGCAGTGCTTCCACGCTCTTGACGCCGACTTTTTGCAGCTTTTCGGCGTATACAGGTCCGATGCCTTCAATATCCAACAAGTTTGCCATGATTCATCTCCTCTATTTTCATCTCAATTTGTTAAATTATAACACAACGATACCAAAGTATAGTAAAATTCTTGAAAATTACTATAAAGAATATTAATTATTTACGCAGCCCCGGAGAAATTCGCTGCAGGGAGCGAAGGTTTGGAAAGCAAATATGAGAAGTACACGTGACAAAATACTTGAGATTCTTCAGACGAAAAGAAAAGCCACTATTAGCGACCTCGCTAAAGTAGTCGGGATTAACGGCATCTCGGTGCGGCACCATCTCATCAATCTTCAGGAGGAAGGCTTGATCTACGCGGAGGAAGAACGCCACGGCGTCGGGCGTCCTCGCTTTGTATACAGGTTGACCGACCAGGGGTTGGAAAAATTCCCGAGCAACTACCAGAAATTTACCCGATACATGCTCACAGAGCTTAAAAATATGCTCACCAGCGAGCAGCTGATTGCGTTGTTCGAAAAAATCGGCAAAAGTCAGGCAGAAAGCACGCTGAACATTGACCAAAGCCTGCCCCTCGAGGAAAAGCTGGAGCTGCTCGCGGATCAACTTTCCGGTGATGGCTATCGCATCAGCTGGAAGAAGGACAGCACCAAGCTTTTTCTCTATTCGGAGAATTGCCCGTATCATAACCTCGGCATAGTCCACGCCGAAATCTGCAGGATCGACGAAGCAATGTTCACCTGCGCGCTCAACCGTGAAGTCGTTCATACTCAATGCATCTGCAAGGGCGATCCGCGCTGCATGTTTGTATTGGATTTATAAACATGGAAGAAAACCTCTCTCCCACCCCTCTATGGGACGTAGACAAGACCCACCCGCAGTATCATGACGACCTGATCGAGAACCTTGCCGGCATCACTGACCCTGAATTGGGTTATTCCATCATTGAGCTCGGCCTGGTGCGCAATATCAGCATCGAAAACGACACGGCCCGCGTGGTGATGATCCTTACGACCCCTTTCTGCCCATACGGACCGAACATGCTGGAATCCACCCGCGCGAAAGTGGAGCAGGTGCTGGGCCTGAAGACCGAACTCGAGTACGGACAGGAAACCTGGACCCCGGCATTCATGGAGAAAGACCTGATGGACGACGACTGGGGTCTGCTGCCGTAATGACTCGAAGCAGCCAGAAGAAACGCTGCAATTCACATGGCCAAATAGGAAACTTATTGTATAATTAATTCACCGCGCAGTCAGCAAACTGCCGGCGAAGAATTTCCTGGACCTGGTCCAACTGGAGTAATGAAGAAGGAGAAAAATGGACAAATACGAATGCATCGCTTGCGGGTACATTTACGACCCCGAAATTGGTGATCCGGACAACGGCATCGCTCCCGGAACCGCCTTTGAAGACCTGCCGCTTGATTGGGTGTGCCCCGACTGCGGCGTTTCTAAAGATCAGTTTGAAAAAATCAGATAATCCTACTTATCACAACAAAAAGCCTTATTCCGTGGAATAAGGCTTTTTGTTTAATTCCCTTGACAAATAAAGGGTATAATGAAGTCACTATATCCGCACAGAATGGAGGAAAATTATGGCAAGTGTAATGTACGATCATGTTTGGAAAAAGTACGGCGATGTTGTGGCTGTGCAAGATCTCAATCTTGCAATCGAGGATAAGGAATTCCTCGTTCTCGTTGGTCCATCCGGCTGCGGCAAGACGACTGCGCTGCGCTGTCTGGCCGGTTTGGAAGAAATTACCCAGGGTGAAGTAAAAATTGGCGACCAGGTCGTCAATGACGTCGCTCCAAAAGACCGCGATATTGCCATGGTTTTCCAAAGCTATGCGCTCTATCCGCACATGTCTGTGTATGACAATATGGCCTTCGGCCTGAAGCTGCGCAAGATGCCCAAGGACGAAATCGACCGCCGCGTAAAAGAATCCGCCCGCATCCTCGGCATTGAAGGCTTCCTCAAGCGCAAACCAAAGGAACTCTCCGGCGGTCAGCGCCAGCGCGTAGCAGTAGGCCGTGCCATCGTGCGCGAACCGAAAGTTTTCCTCTTCGACGAGCCGCTTTCCAACCTCGATGCCAAGCTGCGCGTCCAGACCCGTGCTGAAATCAGCAAGCTGCACAAGAACCTGCAGACCACCTTTATCTATGTGACGCACGACCAAACCGAAGCCATGACCATGGCAACCCGCATCGCCGTCATGAGCAAAGCTAAACTGCAGCAGTTGGATATCCCCCAGAACCTCTACGACCACCCCGCCAACCTGTTCGTGGCCGGCTTCATCGGTTCCCCCGCGATGAACTTCTTCAAGGGCAAGCTGGTACAGGCTGATGGACACTTCGTCGCCGATTTGGGTTCCTTCAGCGTCAAACTTCCGGATCAGGACAAGGAACGCTATCGCAGCGTCCTCGATAAAGACATCATTTTAGGTATCCGCCCGGAAGATATCCACAACCCGCTCTACGCCCCGCCCGGCATCATTGCCGAACCCGTAGATGTGAAAGTGGACGTCACCGAGCTGATGGGTAACGAAATCTTCCTGTACCTCGTCAATGGCGAGCATAACTTTATCGCCCGCGTTGACCCGCGCACGACTGCCCACTTTGGCGATGAGATGCAGGTTGTCTTCAATATGGACAACTACCACATCTTTGACCCAGGCCTGGACGCCGAGAATCCTCCGGTTGTCTAAGCTATAAATCCCTCAATAACCAAAGGCTGCCTTTACGGGCAGCCTTTTCTGTTTCATGATCAGAGAGGTTCAATCTGTTTTTCCTTTTGCGCCGCGGGTCACCCATAACAGGAGCCCTGCCGCAACAAGTACAACCAGCCCAACCAGTAGAAAAGCATCACGCCAGAAAACCAGCGGAAACAGGCGGATGAGTGTGTCATTCTGATAAAAAAGCCAGGAGCCTTCGGTGAAAAACAGACGATGAAAGCGGTCGAAGAGCATGTCAAAACTGACCGCCGTCATCACCACGATAAAGACAATCAAAACGATGGAAAGCCAGGCCCCAGTCCGCAGGGACTTTCCCAGCTTGCGCCAGGCGCCCATCGCTGCAAACCACACACACAGCGCGAACGCCGCCCCAAGCAAACCCTGCCAGACAGTCAGAGCAGTTTTGACCACCGCCTTGACGTCCTCCATATGGCTGAGCTCTTCCGCCCGGTAAAGCGCCTTCCCATCCGGGAAGCGCAAATCCGCCAGGTAGTCAATATCAGCGTCATTCACCAGGTAATTGACCGCGTACGCGGACCACTGCTTGCGCTCCGCGTTCGTGAAACCGAAAGAGTCTTCCGGAAATCCGGGCCGTCCGTATTCCAGCGCCGGGAATTGCGGGGTCATTATCAGGCGGACCGCCCCCAAGAGCAGGATGAACGGGAGCATCACAGCCAGCAGCGCGCCGAGAATCTTATCCAAAGTTGATTTCATACTCACTCCTTATCCTCTTCCAGCAGGAAGTTGATTACCAGCCGGTTGGTCATGAACTCAATCGGCGCTTGATCATCGGTGAAAATCTTATCCGCGAAGCTTACCGCCGCCTTGCCCCCAAGCGTGACAGCCATTATTTGCGTGAGCTGCGCGTTCTCCCCGGGCACGTTTAGCAGTTTTTGGTTGCGCTCAAAAGCTTCCCAGGATGCCTGCGGATTTTTAGCGGCAAACAGGATGGTATTATACGAGTCTGGCAGGTCGGTGACAAAAACCGCCGGGAAGCTCTGCGCGACCGTCGCGCTGAGCGTATCAACCAGCGAACGGTCTTGCGCGCTCCTGCCGATATTGATGACCATCACGCCGTCATCTGCGAGTTTCTCATACACCAGCGCGAAAAACTCCTGCGTGACCATATGCGCGGGGATGTATGGCGGGCGGTAAGCGTCCACGCTGATGATATCGTACTCACCGGCGGAATGCGCCAGCCCCCAACGCGCGTCTTCGGTGTAGACGGTCAGATTGGGAAGGTCCATCCCAAACCACTCACGCCCGACCTGCACGATTTTCGGGTCAATCTCAAAGCCGTCCACCCGCGCGTGCGGGTAGATTACACTGGCCTGACGCGCGCTGGTGCCGGCCGCCAAGCCCAGCAGCGCGATGCGGTTGATTTCCGCTGGGGCAGCGGAGGGATTAAAGAAGGGCGCGGCCATCACCTGGTCCCAGGGGCCTGAGAAAAAGTACTCGGTCGGGTGATAAATCGAGTGCACTCCCTGGCCTTCGTTCAGGCGCAGGAAGCGGAAGCCGCCCACTTCCAGCACCTGAATATAGTTGTAAGCCGACTCCGTTTCATACACCAGCCCGGGTGTGCGTTTGTCGCTCCCACGTAAACCCAGAACAGAAAACACCAGAAGCAGCACACCCAGCAGCAGGAAAAGCAGGCTCTGCCGCCGTGCGCGCAAGGACCACAAACCCAGGATGGCAGCCAGAAGCAAGCTCATGCTCACCAGCAGGAAAGTGCGGTAGGTGCCGACCCAGGGGATGAGCGCCAGAACCGTCAGAAAGGTGCCCAGAAAGGAACCTAATGTGGAAATCGCGGAGAGCCTGCCGGAGATTCTGCCGGTCTTGTCCGTGCTCGGGATCAGCAGCTTGAGCGCGAAGGGCGTCACCATCCCCAAAAGGATGACCGGGATGGAGAAAAGCAGGAGGACGGTAATGAACGCACCGGCAAGCACACCCAGATTGAGCGCGTCAAAAGCCTCGGCGGCGGCGCGCAGCACCGGGCGCGAGAGCAGCGGCACCAGCCCCGCCCCCAACGCCGCCCAGGCAAGCACGCTGTAATAGACGCGCGCGGAGGGGTTTTTGTCGGCGAGCCGGCCGCCCAGCCAGCTGCCGAGCGTGAGGTAGACCAGCACCAGGCCGATGACCACCGCCCAGACGATGTTGCTGGTGCCAAACACGTTGCCCAGCAGGCGCGACGCGCCGAACTCCACCGCCATGGTGACCGCACCGGCCAGGAAGACCGTCGTGGTAAGGTAAGCAGCGGGCTTTTTATCGGGGGCTGCGGTGTTTGGGCTTGGGATTTCACGCATGCCCCAATTATAGCGGGGTTTCGGGAGGGTGGTTTGAGCGGTTTTCCTGTCATTCTGAGGCGCAAATGAAGAATCGCTACACGCCAGAGCTGCTCCACCGCGTTCAGGATGACAAGCCGTTTTAGCTGGGTGCAGAGGCGCGGGAGCGAAACCCAACGACGGCTACACAAACCCGCTGGGCAAAGCTTGTCGGGTTGCGCTGCCGCTCCACCCGACCTACGACGGGGCAACATCAGCGCTACCTATCATGCAGCTCCATCCCTTAAGGAGATCGCTGCAATCTTGGTAAAGAGACTTGATGCTAGAAACACGGATGCGGTTGAGGAAATCCTGAATTAGGTGAGGAATAATTCTCTGTACCTCTTGCGTTACTTATCAAGTCTCTACATTGATGTTCTAAGGCGCAGAAGAATGCTTTTACCAGGCAAAATCCTTCATTACGGTTGTTCCCTTCAGGAGATAAGGTTGACAGCAAGAAGGAGGAAAGCACTTATCCTGTGTTGCTTTTTCCCGGGAATCCCCAGAAATCAACAATTTTGTCCCGGATTAAATAAAAAAGAGGCTGACCATTCCGGTCAACCTCTCAGGCTGGGGGCAAAGGAGTCGAACCTCTACATACAGATTCAGAGTCTGCTGTCCTGCCATTAGACGAGCCCCCACTAACGAATCCCTATTTTACCAGCAATTTCCCAGCCTTACAAGGGCAAAAGCGCCATTACCCCGGCCTCTGTTCCGAACGCATCCGCACGCTCTGCACCAGCCCGATGCCCATCAGCAGCGTCACCAGCGAGCTGCCGCCGTAGCTGATGAACGGCAAGGTCAGCCCGGTGACCGGCAGCAGGCGCAAATTCACGCCCACGTTCACCAGCGTCTGGAAAGCCATCAACACCCCAAAGCCGTAGGCAATCAGTGCGCCGTAGGCGTCCGGCGCCCTCGCGGCAATCTGAAAACAGCGGAAAATCACAAATAACAGCAAAAGCAGCACCGCCACAGTGCCCACAAAGCCGAACTCGTGCGCCAGCACGGAGAAAATGAAGTCGTTGTGCCGGATCTTGAGGAAACGCAGCTGCACCTGGGAGCCCTGCCCGTAGCCCTGCCCAAACCAGCTGCCGGACCCGATGCTGATGAGCGCCTGGTCTACGTTATACGTATCCCCGTAACGCGCGTTTTCATCCGGGTTGATGAAGTTGGTGATACGCGCCTTCTGGTAATCCGCCAGAAATGGGAAATCCAGCGCGGCAAACAGCCCCAGTAACACAATCGCCACCCCGGCAAGAATCAGGATGTTTTTGGTCTTCCAGCCGCTAATCCACAGCATGGCGAACCAGATGACCATAATCACGATGGATGTGCTCAAATTTGGCTGCAGGATGATCCAGATAACAATCCCACCGGTCAGCAACAGGCTCTGACCGACCGTCTTCCATTCGTTGATGCTGGATATCTTGCTGGCAAAGAACTGCGCCAGCGCCATGATGATGACGATTTTAGCCAGCTCAGCCGGTTGAATAGCTTCCGAACCAATGGTCAGCCAGCGCGCAGCGCCGAACCTGGCCGCGCCGCTCACAAAAACCAGGATAAGGAAAAGCGCCACGACGATATAGAAAGGCCGCGTGAGCACCAGCCAGATTTTATAGTCCAAACCCGCAAAGGTAAACAGCGCTGCCAGCCCGATAATCAGGAACACAATCTGGCGCTGGGGATGGTTCGCCAGAGTCGGGTTACCCGCGATCGCTGAGCTGATCAATGCCACTCCAAAAATTGACAGAAATAATACTGCCGCGAATAAGGGGAAATCAAAATGCTGCCACTGCTGTCTGGTTGTAAACATACGCCTTACTTCTTCACCAACGGCACGACGTTAATCGCCCCGTCCTGTCTTCTGATCATGATTCCAACGGTCTTGTGCAATTTGCGCGGAATTTTGACCGCTTCACCGTTTAAAGAAACGCTTCCAAGGCCCAATTTCAGGATGTTCACCGCGCTGTCAGGGTCCCCAGCGCAGCCTGCCCGCAAAATGCCGTCCAGACAGCCCCAAAGCGCCGCGCTCCCGGAGCAAATGACTTCCGCGCCTGCAGGCAGGTCAGAAAAGAGCGCCAGGTTGCCATCCACAATCAGTTTTTCGGCATTTTCCAGAGGGCGGTCGATCCACACCACCCGCGGTCCGGCTTCAGCTTCCGGGGCTGCTGCTTTCGGTCTTTCATCGCCTTCGATACTGGGCGGCAGCCCGAAAACCTGCGCCGAAACAAGCGTAATTTGGGAGCTGGAAAGGACCGCGCGCAGGCAAATGCCCTCATCCGCCAGGTCCCTCAGTAATTTATCCAGATGTTCCTCGCTCCAGTCCGTCCCGCCCAGGTCCAACGCAATGCGGCCGCCTTTAAAGAAGCGCTCCTGGCTCTGGATGCGGGAAATGAGCATATCACGCTGCTGATACCAGGGGGCATCTGGCAGGATTACCAGCACTCCACCCCTGATTCCGCGCACCAAGAGCTCAGTCCGTTTGCTCATTCTGCCGTCCCTATTAATATCCCGGATTATCCGCGTCCGCGGCTTTCAAGCTGAAATAGGACTCAATCACCTTGCGGACAATCGGCGCGGCCAGCGTAGAGCCTTCCTTACCGTTGTACGCGAAGGCAACCACCACAATCTCCGGGTCGTCATACGGCGCGTAGCCCACAAACCAGGCATGCGCCGGCCAGCCGCCAATGCCGACCCCGCACAGCCGGTTTGCCAGCGCAAAATCGTCGCAGTACTCCGCCGTGCCAGTTTTTCCTGCAACCTTGTTCGTATCGTCTTTGAACTCAAGAGCGGCGGTGCCTCCGGGTTGGGTAACCATTTCCATGCCTTTTTTTGCCAATTCAATTACCCAGGGCTGCACGGTTTTCAACTCACCGGTTGGAATGTTGTCGTCGTAGACTTCTATTTTTGGATCTTTGGTAATATCCCACAGCATGGTCGGTTCAAATTGCCGGGTCACCGTGCCGTCCGCGGCCTCTACCTTGCTGATAATCGATAATTTCATCAACTTTCCATCGTTCGCGATGGTGGCTATGGAATGCACCACCTGCACCGGCGTCGCCAAAACATAGCCCTGTCCCACAGCTGCCAGGTACGTATCGCCAGTTGCCCAGTTTTCGCCCTGGCTCAGGCGTTTCCAGGTGGGGTCTGGGATCAATCCGTCGGTCTCGCCGGGCAGTTCAATTCCGGTCAGAGCTCCGTAGCCCAGCGCCCGGGCGTACGTACCCAAACGCCAGATCCCAAGCCCATTGCCCGGGATTTCAGTACCATACCCGCCAGTCACCTTGTACCAATACACATTACAGGACCAGGCAATCCCGTGCAAGTAATCCACGGGCCCATGCCCGGCGCGGTCCCAGCAGTAATAGGTCTGCAGGCTGCCGGGGTCGTTCTGGTAGAACCTCTGCACAAGCGAAATCGTGCCGGGGTCGTCGACTGTGTATTCCGGCGTGACGACGCCTTCGTTCAGAATGCCCAAAGCCGAGACCAATTTAAACACCGAGCCCGGCGGCAGTTCGGCAGAAATAGCCTGGTTGACAAGCGGCTTGGCCTGGTCGAGCGTCAGTTGGTTGTAGTAATAACCGGGGATGACCTTGGACATACGGTTATTCTCATAATTAGGGTATGAGACCATCGCCAGCACTTCGCCCGTCTTGGCGTTCAGCGCCACCACCGAGCCGCTGGTGCTTAATGTGTAGCCGAGGTAGCGGTTCCAGTAATCCAGGTTCATGATTAGGGCGTCCCGCGCGGCAGACTGCAGGCGGGTGTCAATGGTGAGGTAAATGTTTTGCCCGGGCACCGGGTCCACCGGCTCTTCCAGGTTGCGCACCACCTCGCCGCCAACGGTAACCTCAACCACACGCTTACCGTTGGTGCCCCCCAAAACATCCTGCATCGTGTTCTCCACGCCGGCGTATCCGACTTTATCCCGGCCGGCCACAAAACCGAGCCCGGTGTAGTAATCCACCATCGATTCCGGCACAGGGCCCAGGAAGCCAACGATTTCCGCAGTCAGGTTGCCGGTCGGGTACACCCGGATGGATTCAATTTCCACATCAATACCAGGCCAATCCATTGCCTTTTCCTTGATTGCCATTGCGATTTCCTTGGAGACATCGCAGCTCAAGCGGGTAGCGCTGAAAGGCCAGTTGGTATCGGCAATGTACACAATTTGTTCAATCCCCAGCGTCGTGTTGCAAGGGGTAAAGCTGGAGGCGGTGACCGCGTCCACCACACCATTGCTGACCGGGATTTTGAGCAGTTCCGAAAGCTCAGAGTAAATCTTCCGCAGCTCTCCGTCAGATTCGGGCAGGTTCGCGGGAGTCACCGTTATGTTGTAGGCGGGTTCGTTGCGCGCCAGCACAACACCGTTTCGGTCGTAAATAATCCCGCGTTGGGTTGGGTCGCTGATTTCGGAGGTGCGGTTGTCCTCCGCCTGGGCGCGGTAGAGCGCGCCGTTCACAATCTGGTAGTTAAACAGCTGGAAGATGTAATAGAAAACCACGATCGCGACCAGAAAGATAACCCCCCGGATGCGGGAGCGGTTGATGGTTGGTTTTTCAAAATGAGTGTTATTCATATTTCTGTGCCCGCGGGCGCTGCGTTCCGGAATGCCTCCTGAACCAGCGCGTGAATTGGTATTGTTAGCAGCATATTGAGCAAGACGCTGGGCAGAAGCACCTGGGTAAAGATTTCAATCAGGTTGATGGAAACTCCCTGCACAAACAACCCCAGTATCAAAACGCCGTGCTCCAAAAAAGTGCCAAAAAAGACCAATAAAAACATCGACAGAAGCGGACTATGCCAGAAACTCATTTGGAGTCGGGTGGCTGCCAGAAAAACGCTGAGATAAACAATTAAGAATAAGAGCGTGGGCGAGGCCGAAATCGCGCCGAGCACCAACCCGAATATTACCACAAGCATCCAACTGTATTTCTGACGTTGGTGCAAACTCCAGGCGGCCAGAAAGAGCAGCACCACATCGGCCGTGCCCGAGAGCAGTGCCGCGCGGCTGATTACACCCATTTGGAGCATGATGGCGATCAAAAAGCCGATGCTGCTGGAAATGTAGAAAAACATGCTGACTCTCAGGGTACCAGGGGCGTAATATCCACTGCTTCAAAATTGGTAATAATCAACACCGCGCTGAGCGAAGAAAAATCCACAATCGATTGCACCGAACCGGAGAGAAACAAACGGTTTTGCTGGCTTTGCATGCTTAAAACCTGCCCGACGAAGATGTTGGGCGGATAATTGCCGCCCAGCCCGGAGGTCAGCAGCACGTCGCCAATTTGAACTTCAGCGTCCTGTGGAATCATTTCCAGGGTGATTTCTCCGGTGATTGAACCGACAATTTGCCCTTCCACTTTGGCGTTTTGCAAGTGGACGTTTACGACAGACTCCGCGTCGCTGATCAGCTGCACGCGGGATGCGTTCGCGATGACCGCATCGATGCGGCCAACCAGACCTTGCTGGGTCACCACCGGCATGCCGTGCATGATGCCCTGGTTGGACCCTTTGTCGATGATGATGTACTGATAATAGGGGCTGATTTCCCGTCCAATCACGGTCGCGGCAGTGTACTCATGCTGCGGGTTTGTGCGCGCGAAGTCCAGCAGGGTATACAGGATTTGAGCCTGGCTCAGGTTTTCCTGCAGCTCCACAATCTGGCTCTGCAGCTGCGAGACTTCGTTTTCCAGCTGGGCGTTGCGCTCGCGCAGGCTGGCCATATCCCGCGGGGATGTGAAAAAATCCCGGATGGCAAGGTAGCGTTGGGAAAGCCAGCTCTGGGTCGAAATCAGCGGGCTGAAGGTCAGGCTGAACAGCGGGGTCAGGTAGCCTGAAACTGCCATCAGCAAAATGCCAGCCACCACCAGCAGGATGATGAAATTTCTGATGTTACCGGATGTAAACAGATTGCGCATTGTAGATTGGATAAGACCTGCTGGAGGCAGGCGAACTACCCCTTGGTCAGGCTCGTGTACGGATCCCGCTCTATGCCAACCAGGAGCTGTTCGTACTCTTCCAGGTCGTCCAGGACGATGCCCGCTCCGCGCGCGACGCAGGTCATCGGATCTTCCGCAACCCACACGCGCACCCGGACCTCATTGGAAACGCGTTCCGCCAGCCCTTGCAGTTGGGACATGCCGCCAGCCATGCAGATGCCGTTATCCATCAGGTCCGAGAGGATCTCAGGTGGGGATTCGTCCAAAGCGTCTTTGATCGTATCGATGATAACCTGGACAGACGCAGAAAGCGCCTCGCGGATTTCGACAGAGGAAACTTCAATCGCTTCCGGCAGGCCGGTGATCAGGTTGCGTCCGCGCACATCCACAGTTTTTTCATCTTTCAAGGGGTAGGCTGAACCGATAGCGATTTTCACCTTTTCCGCCATCTGCTCACCAATAAACAGGTTGTACTTGCTGCGCAGGTATTCGATGATGTCCTGGTCCAGCTCGTCACCAGCTACGCGCAGGGAGCGCGAAATGACGATGCCCCCCATGGATATCACCGCGACTTCTGTGGTGCCGCCGCCAATATCCACAATCATGTTGCCGTTGCCGTCGTTCACCGGCAAACCCGCGCCAATCGCGGCCGCGGCGGGTTCGTGAATCATGTAGGCTTCCCGCGCGCCAGCTGCCATCGCCGCGTCGTATACCGCGCGTTTTTCAACCTCAGTGGCGCCTGAGGGGATGCCGACCACCACGCGCGGGCGTGGGAAGGGCACGATGCTGTGTTGGTGCGCCCGACCGATAAAGAATTCGAGCATCGCCTGGGTGATATCATATTCGGAGATAACGCCGTCGCGCAGGGGACGCAGCGTCACGACGTTGGCAGGCGCCCGGCCGACCATGGCCTTGGCAGCCGCGCCGATTTTTAAGGGTTCGCGCGTACGTTTGTCAATTGCCACCCACGAAGGCTCGTTGATGACAATTCCTTTTCCTTTTACATTAACAAGCGTATTGGCTGTTCCCAGGTCAATTCCAATATCGAGCGAAAATAAACCTAACAGCCAATTAATCGGATTGAAAGCCAAATTGTTATATCTCCATCACATGGATTAACTGCGTAGTTAACGCTCAGATTATAACATAATCAGCATAACGCAAACGGCGCGCCGCCACAGGGGTAGACACGCTTGGTGGAAACCTTGCTTGCGCGCGGCAGAGCGCTGTCCCATCCAAAGCGCGCCAGCTGCGCGGCGGATTTTTTCCAAAATTAATCCCACCAAGCATCCGGGGTCACAAAAAGCTGCAGCAATTCCATCTGAAAATACTATTTGCGTCCGAAAGCAGGCAGTTCCAGAATCTGGAAGTGATACAATAAATAATCATTTATCGTGTTCTTTCCCAAGCCGAGGAGCCTATGAACCTTACATTCAGCCTTTTCCGACTGCAGACTCTCGACACCCAGCGCCAGAAAATCACCAAACGACTGGCACAAATAGAAGCTATCCTGAACGCCGATGAGGCGGTGCAAGCGAGCTTGCGGGAAAAGACGCAGGCAGAGGCGAACCTCACGGCAAGGCAGCAGGCGGTCAACCAAATTGCGGCGGAAACGGCTGAAAAGCGCCTGAAGCTTGAATTGAACCAGGTTCAGCTCTTCGGGGGAAAAATCCGCAATCCCAAAGAATTACAGGACCTCCAGGCGGAAAGCGAAGCCCTGCGGCGCTACATCCAGAAGCTGGAAGAATCGCAATTTGAAGCTTTAATGGCACAGGAAACCGCCCAGAAAACGCTTGTGGAAGCTGAAACAGCCTACCTGGCAGCGCTGAACCAAAAAGCAGCGGAAAATTCACTCCTGGCTGGTGAACGCGGAACGCTTTTGACGGAAATGAGTAATCTTAACTCCCAACGCGAAGCCCTTACCCAAACCTTACCGGCGGACATCGTGGCGCAATATGAAAATTTGCTGAAGACCAAGGGTGGGAAAGCGGTGGCAGCCATCGTGGATGACGGCTGCGAAGCTTGCGGGCTTGAGCTTTCTCCACGAGACATGCAGGCAGTCCGCTCAGCCACCACCCTGCTGCGCTGTAAAACCTGCGGGCGAATTCTCTATAAGCCCTGAGAATCTCTATCGGAAGAGCGCTCGAACCAAAGATGAGAGCAGCTGCTCCAGCATGTAAATCAGCAGAATTAGCACAAACGGCGAAAAATCCAATCCACCGACTGGTTTGATCAGACTGCGGATCGGCCGCAGCATGGGGGTAACAATCTTGTCCAGCCCCCGGCGCACCGGATGATCCCAAGCGAGGAAATAACTCAGCACGGTGGAAAGGATTACGAGCAAGCTGAGCGCCTGCCCGATAGTATGAATGATGGTCAACGCAATGGTCATATTTGTCTACTCTGCTTTCACCGGTCGAGGCCCAAGAATGGCTTCACCCAGACGAACCAGTGTGGCGCCTTCCTCGACGGCGACGGGATAATCGCTTGAGGTTCCCATGGAAAGTTCGCTCAGCTCCAGCCCGGGGAGAGCCGCTTTCAGGAAGTCCAAAAGCTCGCGCGTTTTACTGAAGTAGCTCCGGTTGTTTTCCATTTCCGTCTGCAAGGGGGGCATGCACATCAGGCCGCGCAGGCGCAGCCGTGGCAGGCGGCTGACCGCG
>DAONFX010000005.1:46280-58040 GCA_035403825.1 Anaerolineaceae bacterium | reverse complement strand
TAGGCGCTTAGCGCCATATACCTATGTACTTCCTAAACCAATGATGCCAATTGGCGATAGAGCCATTCTGGAAATCCTGCTGCGCCAGATGAAGCGCGCGGGTATCAATCACATTGTCCTTACCGTCGGTCACTTATCCGGGCTCATGCAAGCCTTTTTCCAGGATGGCACCCAGTGGGACCTGGATATTACCTACTCTTTCGAAGCAAAGCCGCTCGGCACAGCCGGACCGCTCGCGCTGGTGCCAAACCTGGATAAAACCTTTATAGTCAGCAACGGCGATGTGCTCACCCTGCTAAACTTTAACGATTTCCTCAATTTTCATCAGGAACAGGGCGGCATCTGCACGATTGCCATGCACGAACGCCAGGTGCACATCGACCTGGGCGTCATCGAACAGAATAATGGGGAACACCTTATCACCGGTTATGTGGAAAAACCTACTCTGCAATACCGCGTCAGTATGGGTATCTATATTTTTGAACCGCGCGTGCTGGACTACATCCCCAATAATGAGTACCTTGACTTCCCGGACCTGGTGAAAATCTTGTTGGCGAACGGCGAACGCGTCGTCGGCTACCCTTTCAGCGGCTATTGGCGCGACCTGGGCAACCCCGGAGATTACACCCAAGCCTGCCTCGATTTTGAACAAATGCGTTCTCAATTCCTGCCGGAGTAAGCTATGGAATGGCGCGTACCCCTCGCGGATGTAAACCTCGGACCGGAAGAGCTGGAAGCTGTCAGCACGGTCATCCGCTCCGGCTGGCTGACCATGGGCGCCGTTACGCAGGCGTTTGAAGAGGAATACGCCCAATCCACTGGCAGCACGTATGCGCTGGCGATTACAAATGCCACCGCCGCGCTGCACCTGGCCTGCCTCGCGCTCGGCATCGGACCGGGCGACGAGGTGATTTTGCCGTCTCTCACCTTCGTCGCGAGCGCCAACGCAATCGGATACACCGGCGCAGCGCCTGTCTTCGCGGATATCGAAAGCCCGGACTGGCTGTGCCTTTCCCCGCGCGCGGTAGAAGCCGCCATCACAGAAAAGACCAAAGCGATTATGGTGGTGCATTATGCCGGCTATGCCTGCGACATGCCCGCCATTCTGGAAATCGCGCGCCAACACCAGCTCGGCGTCATCGAGGACGCTGCCCACGCCGTTGGGGCCTCTCTGAACGGCAAAGCGCTGGGCACCTGGGGCAGTGTGGGCTGTTTCAGCTTCTTTGGCAACAAAAACCTGACCACCGCTGAGGGCGGGATGCTGGTGACCGACGACCCCGAAATCGCGCAAAAAGTGCGCGTTCTGCGCTCGCACGGCATGACCACCCTCACCTGGGACCGCTTTAAAGGGCACGCCAGCACCTACGACGTAGTGGCGCAGGGTTACAACTACCGCATGGACGAGCTGCGCTCCGCCCTGGGGCGCGAACAGCTCAAACGCATCCCTGCCGGAAACGCACGGCGGGGAGAACTATTAAACCTCTATCGGGAGCTGCTCGGGCAGGAAGTTCCAGCCATCCGTGTGCCTTTCGCGCAAGAGCGCGGACAGTCCAGCTACCACATCATGCCGGCGCTGCTGCCCTCGGGCGCGGACAAGCCCGCCTTTATGGAACAGATGAAGCAGCAAGGCATCCAGACCAGCTGGCATTACCCGCCCGTGCACCGCTTCAGCGTTTACAAACAAGCCTACGCCAGCCGCCCCAACCCGCTGCCGGTGACCGACGAAGTTGCCCAAAGAGAAGTGACTTTGCCGCTTTACCCCACCATGACAGACGAGCAGGTGGCGTGGGTGGTGCAGGCTGCCAAAAAAGCGTTGGCCGGGCTCTGAACTGACGTTTTATGTGCCAGTGAGTATAATTGAGGTACGCAACCGGAAAATCGTAAAATGAAACTCAGGTACTTGTTTTTCTCTCTCGAACTGATACTTTGCCTGACGGCTTGCGCGGGCAAAGCCGCTGAATCGTCGCTCAGCCCCGAGCAGCAGGCTGTTGCACAGACGCAGTTTGTGCAGCAGGCGGCCACTTCCGCGGCGGCATACGCGCGCACCGCGCAGCCCGGGGCGATGCCCGAAAGCCCTGAAGCCCCAACCGAGCTCATCCCCGGCGCGGACACACAGACCCCCGGCGTACCGCCTGCCAACCCCACCAGCGGCGTTCTCAGCAGCACCCCCAGCTTTCCTGCATCACAGCCCACTCCGGGCAGCACCCAGCCTTTTAGCCCCACCAACACGCGCACATCCGCCCCAAACCCCACGCCCACCCGCACCGTCATGCCCAGCGCCACCAGCACGCCGACCGCCACTGCCACACAAGTATCCGGCTGGCAAGGGGATTGGATGATCTCCTTCCAGAGGGATGACGGCAGCTACCTTAGCGGCGAAATGATCGTGAGCCTGAATGGCGACCAATTGTTTGCGCAGGCGGAGTTAAATGGGAACCCGTATCAATTTAATGGCAGGCTTATCAATAATGGTCAAGTTGCTTTTGGCACCTGGAGCAGCGCCCAGACTTCCGGCAGCTTCACCTGGACGCTGGTACAAATCAACCAGTTTGGAGGCGACCGCGACCTGATGTACGGCGTTTGCGGCGCGCGGCCGGGCGTGGATATGCCCATCCCTTGTTACATTCCGCCGCTCAGTTAACTTGCTTCAGACAATTTGTGAGGAATATTGCATATTGACTCTACCCGCAGATACGTCTATAATATTAATCAGCTGTAAAAGCTTTTATCGTGTCTGGATTGTCAGGTTTGACCGGGCGCCTGCATAGGCAGGCTGGGTTGTTAGTTTTATCCACGATCTTTCAGGAGGGATCACTTATGAAAAAGAAATTTGGGGTTTCGCTGGGCAGCGCGATATTATTGGCTGCCATTTGCGTGGGAATGGTTTTTGCGTTTTCCTACACCTCCACCGATGGTTTCTGGGGGCGGATTGACTCAACTGGCGGGACGACGATTGACGCGGACTGCAACAGCTGGGGTAAGGTCACCAACTCCAATTACACCATTGGGGACGTCATTGGCGTGATTTATAACACCAATTACGGCCCGGGCGGCGAGGATGAAACCTACGTGCGCAAAGCCGCGGTATGCGGCGGCGACGTGGACGGCGATGGAACTTTTACAGATTGGAACCGTACAGGATCAGCGGTGTGGACTGGTCTGGGTTCGCATTCCAGCACCTGCGTATCGAACGCACCGAACCTGTACATATCGGAGTATGTATGGAATGAACGGATCATTAATCCTGATCAGGTAGGCATCGAGATTTTCAACAAAACTGGCGCGCCAGTTTCCACTACCGGTTGGTCTTTACTAATATTCACCGCGGATAATGCTTTCACGCAAATTTCTTTGACTAGTGGTCAAACGATTGCGAACAACGATGTATGGGTGATGGTTAATGATGCCGCTGCTGGTCAAACCAATGCTGAAGACCAGACATTTGGTAATAATGATGATTATCGCACGGTTATACTCATGAAAGATTACGCGCTGCCTGTGGTTGATGGAACAGACTTCGATTGGCCTGATTCGGTCCAGGACGACGTCACGACCGACGAAAATCAGGTCCGCTATGGGCGGCCGGAAGGTGATGTGAACTGTCCTAATGGAGGATCACGTTTTGCGGCACAAAGCGGCTTTGGCTTCGAAGGCATCGAAGACCGCGCCTTTGAACCTATTGAGAACCAGCCTTTCCCAATCGGGCGTTTCTGCCACTATAACAACCCGATCTATTCAGCCGTAAACAAGCTCGAAACAGTTCCTCTTTATATGAATGTGAATGATGTCACCTGCCCAGCTGGATGGACGCTGGATGAACCGGGTAACGACCTCCAGTTCCAATACCAGGTCAATCTGGATGAAACCACTAACACCACCGATCCCTGCACTTACGGCACAAGCTCGCCGCAGTGGCCGGGCGGCAGCAGCAGCCCCAAGGTTAGCGGGGATACCGGCCCCAACCGCAACGGCTGCGCGGATATGGTTAACTTCAGCAACGTTGCCGGCGCGCAATCCTTCACCTGCCGCTACGATGCCACCCACGCCCAGGATTACACCGTGTCCATCCTCGGCTTCACACCTACGCAGGCAGGCGGCTCCTGCCCGGATGTCCCGGTCGGCACCGTTACGTTCAACCGCATTTACACCGCGGAAACTGTCAAGAACTGCTTCTGCGTGTACGCGGCTTTCACGGAGGGGCAAATTACCCCGGTTGTGCTGAAGTACCTCTCTGCCGAAGCGGCCGAGAACGGCATCCTGGTCTCCTGGGAGACGGCGACCGAAGTCAACAATCTCGGCTTCAACGTGTTCCGCGCCGAACTGGTAGACGGCGAACGCGTCAGGCTTAATCCTGAACTGATCCTGAGCGAGGTTGGCCCCGGCGGGATGACCGGCGCGACCTATGAGTTCCTGGATGAGACCGCCGCGGTCGGCGTGACTTACTACTACTGGCTGGAAGACGTCCCGCTGGAAGCAGGCGTGACACCCGGTATTTACGGACCTATCAGCGCGGTGAGGTAGCCCTCAACGCTGCACACGCGCGATCAGCCGCGCCACTGACTAACCGCATTTCTGGCGGTCGGGTGGCGGCGCGGCTGTTTCCAATCTCAGCGCGTGCTGTCTGGCGGGCGATTAAAGGGGAATGATGAGCAACAGCGCACTCCTGCGGGGATATCAATGCCCTCCGGATGTTTTCGCGGAGCTGTGCGTCAGTCTGCTCCAATCCGGTACTTCCATCCGTTTCATCGCCCAAGGGGACAGCATGCTGCCCAGCCTGCGCAGCGGGGATACACTCATTTGCGAACCCGTTGAAGGCCGCCAGCTGAGAGTCGGGGACGTCGTCTTCTTCATTACTGCGGATGGTCAGGGTATTTTTCATAGGATCATTCGTACGCGAAGACAAAATGCGAGCCCGTTCTTCCTGGTGCAGGCGGATAACGCCTTAAAACCGGACGGATGGAAAAGCGCCGGGGAAATCCTGGGCAGAGTGAACCATATCACCCGGGCAAGCGGCGCTAAAGAGGATATGGGCACCTTTAAAATGAGCCTGTTGAACAGGTGGGCGGCTTTCCGCTCGCGAAGCAAACTTAACCGCTTCCGGCGCCTGCGCGCATGGGAGCATGGTTTCATTCAGGCCCTTGGCAGATAATTAACACGGAGATATTTTGAAAGACCAGGACGAACTTTTCATTCGCAACCCGGATTTTGTTTTTCGGCGGATTATCAACGAAACCATTCTTGTGCCGGTTCGCCGCAACCTCGCCGAAATAGACTGTATCTACACGCTCAACGAGCTCGGCGCGCTCCTGTGGGAAAAACTTAGCGCCCCAGCCTCGAAAACTGAACTTTGCCAGGTGATTCTGGATACCTACGACACCAGTGAAGAAGCTGCCTGCGCGGACCTGAATCACTTTTTGGATGAGCTGCAGTCGATCGGCGCGCTGCAGAAAGTCTGATGATGGACTGCTTAAATCACTCTGATCTGGATATGGACGACTGGGGAGAACTCCTCCTCCAGCCGCTGCACGGACAACGCTTTCCGCTTGCCGCGGAATTTGAAATCACCGAGCGCTGTAACCTGGGCTGCGTGCACTGTTTCATCAACCAACCGGCAGGAAGCAGCGCTTCCATCCAGCGGGAAATGAGCACAGATCAGGTCAGGCAAGTGCTCGATCAAATCGCTGAAGCGGGCTGCCTGCACTTGCTTCTCACCGGTGGAGAGCCGCTTCTGCGCCCGGATTTCGCCGAAATTTACCTGTACGCCCGCCAAAAGGGCATGCTTGTGATGCTATTTACCAATGCCACCATGATGAGCCCGGCTGTGATTGAGACACTCAAGCAGATGCCGCCAATACTGGTTGAAGTCAGTGTTTACGGCGCGACCAAAGAAACCTACGAGGCAGTCACGCGCGTACCTGGTTCCTGGGAGCGCTTCACAAACGGATTGAAGCTTTTGCAGGAGAGCGGTCTGCCGCTGGCGCTCAAATCCGTGGTGCTCTCCAAAAACAAGTCGGACTTGCCGGCTATCAAGAAAATGGCGCAGGACATGGGTGTAAACTTCCGCTACGACGGGTCAGTTTTCCCCCGTCTGGACGGTTCGGACGCCCCCTATTGGGACCGCCTGGATATCGAGGAAATGCTTGCGCTGGACCGGGAGGATCCGGAGCGTATGCACGCCTGGACGCTGCAATATGAGCTCAGCCAGAAGCTGGGACTGCGCAGCGAGAAATATGTGTACAGCTGCGGCGCCGGCAAGCGCTCCTTCCATATTGACTGCCAGGGACGGCTGGCAATGTGCATGATGGCACGTACGCCTTCGTACAACATACTGGAATTGGGCTTTCCCCGGGCCTGGGAAGAGCTCGGGAAGGAAACCCAACTGGAGCGCACGCTGCAGGTGCCTTGCCTGGACTGCGGCGCTTCCGGGATTTGTATTCAATGCCCCGGCTGGTCCCAGCTGGTTTATGGGGATAACGAAAGTGTAGTTGGCTTTATCTGCAAACTTAATAAAGCCCGCGAGCACGAAATATGTTATAATAAGAAGGTCATTGAGGAGCATATTTTATGATGAACAAGAAGCCATATACACCGCCTGCTGTCAGCAAGGTTATCCTGAAACCAAAGAACGCGATTTTGGGCTTCTGTCACAGCAGCCCGAATTTATTCCCTAAGAACGAGTTGGGCTGCACTGCTCAGGTTGGCGGCTGCTCTACCAGACAGGTTTAGCCCACTTAATTAGCAAGCGTGTTTTTATGGTCCCATGAGTATTCGCGCTTGACGTGTGCACGTGCGGGTACTCATTTGATTCTTACAGCTAATCCAATCTCTTCTGGAACGTAATCACAGCATATGCGCATTTGTATCGCCGGGTTTTGCATCCATATTCAGGAGGGTAAATACCGCCTGTCAGTGGAGGGCTTGCCCTGCCACTACAAGTTTTTATCCACGCTGGAGCAGCCCAGCTCTGCGGATGTCCTGAGTCTGCGCTTCGCTGAAGACCCGACCGAAATCCCGAACAGACCGGCCAACCCGCTCTGCCAAAATGAAATCTGGGAGCTGTGGTTTGACGAAGCCGGGAACTACGTTTTTACGCAACCCGCGCAGGCTCCGCAGCGTTGGGTGCTTATCAAACCGGATTTCACGGAAGGCGTGATTTACGGCGATTTCAGCGCGCTTGCGGGCGCGCCTTTTTATCCGCTCGAATATCTCGACATTGTCCTCTATTCCAATTGGTTGGCGCTGCGCGGAGACCTCATCCTACACGCCTCCGGGGTTATCCTGCGGGACGAAGCCGTGATTTTTCTCGGCAATTCCGGCGCGGGCAAGTCCACTCTGGCAGCGGACCTGAAAACCGCGCACAATCTGACCATCCTGGGGGAAGACCAAATCATCCTGCGAAAAATTGGCGGCGTATTTACTGCTTTTGGCACGCCCTGGCATGAAGCTCCTGAGCGCTGCGACTCGCGCGGCGCGCCGCTTGGCAAGCTGTTTTTCCTCGACCGCGCAGCGGAGCAAACCCTGACGCCCCTGGATGGGTTTGAGGCCTCCGTGCGGATCATGACCACCGCCTTTATTCCCTATTATCTGCCCGCGCGCGTGCAGGCCATCCTGGATACGCTTTCGTCCCTGCCGGCGCAAGCGCGCGCGTTCCTGCTCTCTTACCAGCGCGGATCGGATGTACTGGAGCTAATCCACAGCGCATAAACGGCCAGTTTGACCCGCTAATCGTTATCATCAGCTTTTCCAACTTGCAGAACTCAGGAGAAGTACTATGCCCAGGTTTATCCGTTTCTTTCTTATTTTCGGGCTCCTAACCCTGCTTTTCTCCCTGGTTGTTCCAGGCTCAGCCGCCCCACGCAATGCCTCGAACCCCTCGGTGCGTGTGCTTCGCTCCTCGGCGGAAGGAGTGAGCTTCGAGGTCGTGCTCTCCGAGGACGCTCTGACCTTCGAATCGCTTGTCGTGGAAGGAGTTGAGTACACCAGCGTTGCATTCGCAGACGCGGCCCTGACGAGTGTGCCGGGGCAGCCCGAACTGCCTTTCCTGAGCGAGATGCTGGGAGCGCCCTTCGGCGCAGAAGTGCAGCTGAGCATCAGCGCCAGCGCGCCGGTGCGCGTTGCGCTGGATACCCCCCTCCTGCCCGCGCCGCGCCAAAACGTGCTGACGAACTGGGAGGCGATTGCCGCGACTGCCCCTCTGGCGCCGCAGGTGAAGGAAAGCCGCGATCCTGACCCCTCGATTTATGCCTCAGCCAGCCCCTTCCCTGGCGAATTGGCGGCGGTTCGGAATGACGGAACTATACGCCAGCAGCGCGTGGTCAGCGTCGGCATATTTCCTGTACAGTACCAGCCGGCCGAAAACGCGCTGCTGCTGTACGAGACCGTGCGCGTTAACATAAGCTTTGGCGGTGTGGATATTGATTCGCTGTCAGCCGCCCGAACGGAATCCAATGTCTACGAACAGCTGCTTTCCGAAAGCCTGATTAACTACACGCAAGCCAAAGCCATGCGCCGCGCCGTTCAGCCCGAAACCACGCCATTCAGCGCTGCGCAGCTCAACGCGGCTGGCGGCAAAAATTGGACCCCACCTAGCCCGGGCTGGCGCATCAGCACCGGCGCGGAAGGTTTTTACCGGATTAGCGCGGGCGAACTGAGCGCGGTGGGTGTGCCCGTAGAAAGCATCCCGCCGGAAAACTACCACATGTTCCACCTTGGGGAGGAAATTGCCATCCAGGTCAGCCCGCAGGATGACATCCTTTTCTACGCTGAAGCACTGAAAAGCAAGTACACCGCAGACAATATCTATTGGCTGAGCTACGACGGCACCCCGGGGCTGCGTATGCAAACGCGCGACGCCGCCCCGGGCAGCGAGGAACTCGTCAGCTCATTCGAGCGTGCGGAGCACTACGAAATCGATGCCAATTACCGGTCGCGCTCGCCCGCTGTGGATGATTACGATCATTACTTCTGGAAATATGTGCTTCGCAGCGGTACGTCCTACGTAGACTGGGTGCGCCCGTTTAACCTTAACCGGTGGACTGGCGGGGAGATCAGTCTCAACCTGCCCTTGATTGGCTACAACGATGCCTTGGAAGTCAATCCCGACCACCATGTGGGCATTCTGGTCAATGGAACCCAGGTATACGAGGGAACCTGGGATGCTTTTACAGCCCTCGAGGCAGACCTGACAGTGCCTGCCGAACTGCTGATTCAGGGCACCAACACCCTGACAGTGACCGCGCTGGATACTGGTTACGCAGCTGATTATTTCTTGATCGACTGGCTGGACCTTGCCTATTCCGGTGATTTCCAGGTGAGCGGCAATGTTTTGAAGTTCTCGCAATCATCCGCGGGCGACTGGCGGTTTGAACTGACGGGCTTTACGAGCAACGACGCCTTAGTCTTCGATATTAGCAACCCCCTCTCGCCGGCGGAACTAACAGGCGGTACCTATACCGGCGAGGGTCCATATGCGCTGCAGTTCCACGATGAAGTTTTGGATACGGCGGAATATCTCGCTCTCACGCCGGATAAGCTGTTGACGATTAAGAGCATCATCTCAGACACATCCTCAAATCTTGCTGCCCCGACCCGGCAGGCAGATTATCTCGTTATCTCGCATGCCAATTTCCTGGCAGCCGCGCAGCCGTTAGCCGGACTCCGTGAGGCTGACGGATTGACTACTGTGATCATCGACGTGCAGGATGTTTATGATGAATTTTCCTACGGAATCATCGACCCAGCCGCGATTCGAAGTTTTATCGCCTTTGCCTACGCGCAGTGGCAAGCGCCAGCCCCAACTTATGTTCTTCTGGTGGGCGACGGAACTTATGACCCGAAAAATAACGAGGGCAACGGCCGCACAAGTTTCCTCCCGCCCTATCTGGCATTTGTGGATTCAACTCTTGGCGAAACCGCTGCGGATAACCGTTACGTCTCGATTGTCGGAGCGGACGCCATGCCTGATTTGATGCTCGGCAGATTATCCGTGAATGAGGCCTCTGAGGTCACAGCGTATCTCGATAAGCTCATGAGCTACGCCGCCAACCCTCCCTCTGGAGAGATGCTGCGCCGCATCCTGGCAATTACCAGCCGCTATGAAGTCAACGCCCAATTCCCGGTCATTTCAGACGAACTCCTGCGGGATGAATTCCCAGGCGAACCGTACTTTGCCCAGAAAGTTTACTGGAAATGGACCCACAACGACCTCGCTCAGGCGCGCGCGGACATTCAGAGCGGCATCAACGAAGGCCGCCTGTTGGTAAACTACATCGGGCATGGGTACTATGCCGGTTGGGGAGACACAAACGAGTATCTGTTCCTTGCCTCAGATATCAGTTCTCTGCAGAACCAGGACAAGTACCCCTTTGTCATAGCCATGACTTGCATGGACGGCCTGTACACGTATCCGAGTCCAATCAACTCCGGCTATGAGGCTATGGCGGAAATTAGCACCCGGACGGCGCAAAAAGGCTCGATCGCCAGTTGGTCTCCAACCGGATGGGGCATGGTTGCGGGGCATGACTTATTGAACCGCGGGGCACTCCACGCCATCTTTGAAACCGGTACCTCCGAGCTGGGCGGTATCACGCAAGCTGGCCTGATGCGCGTCTGGAGCAGCGGCGAAAACCTGGACCTGTTGGAAACCTACCTTCTGTTCGGCGACCCGGCCATCCGGCTGCCGCGCGCTTTCACTGCAGTGCCGGACCTCTACACTGGCACAGAGGACACGCAGCTTGTGGTGGATGCGGATAGCGGCGTGCTTAGCAACGACATCAATCCTGAAGGCGCTGAGCTTATCGCCAGCCTTGTTGAGGACGCCCTGCATGGCGCGCTGACCTTGAACGCGGACGGTTCCTTTAGTTATTCACCGGACCTGGATTATTGCGGTGACGACAGCTTCAGCTACAAGATTACCCATGGGTCGCTGGATTCCAACACCGTTCAGGTCACTTTGCATGTTATCGGCGTGAACGACCATGCGCCGGTCGCTTCTGAGCAGGATGTGACGGCATACCTCAACACCCCGGTCCCAATCACGCTGGAGTACTTCGATTCAGACGAGTGCGGAGGGATTTCAACCTGCATGCTCGATACAGCGCGGGCGAATGGCGCTAAATTCAGTTACACCTTCGAAATTGTGACGGCGCCTGGGCATGGTACCTTAAGCGGCACAGGACCAATTTTTGAATATACTCCCACGACAAATTACGTCGGACCGGATGCTTTCACCTTCAAAGTCAATGACGGTTTGTTCGACAGCAATGTTGCCCAAATCACAATCACAGTTTTGGCAGATCATAATATTTTCCTCCCAATTCTAGTAAAGTAAGTTTTCCTTCAGAAAAAAAGCGCTGCCCACGGTGATATTCCGTGGGCAGCGCTTTTTAAAGCCAAAAATTGGCGGCATTCCAATTTCTGCTTGTCGAAGGTTGCAAATCTGCCTATTTTTGTAATATTACCTTGATTAAATTGATAAACTGTTTATAATCTGCAGCATTTACAGTGAAATTTACTCTGTACTCTCTTGCGCAAGCGCAAAAACCACCCAACTTACTTGATCGAAATAGTTTTGAAAGGAATAAACATGAAACTTAAGCAATATATTATTTATATTTTGGTGTTGTGTCTGGCACTTCCTCCCGCGTTGCTTGGGAGTTTTGCCACAACCGCCAATGCCGCAAGTTTGACAGCAGCGCCAATCGCTAACCCCCAGACCGTCGCATCTGTCAGCGGGTATTACACACCAATCGAACTGACCGG
>DAONFX010000005.1:0-46180 GCA_035403825.1 Anaerolineaceae bacterium | reverse complement strand
CTACTTTGAGTTCGTTGTGCAGGACGGCATCGGCGAATCCAATGTGGCGCGCGTGACCATCAATATCCGCTCCAATACTGACCCGGTTGCCTACCCCCAGACCGTCGCATCTGTCAGCGGGTATTACACACCAATCGAACTGACCGGTTACGATGCCGACGGCGACCCGCTCACTTTCCTGATTGTCACCAACCCCTCACACGGCACCCTGTACGATTCCCCGCCCTTTGTTACCTATCGCTCTGTGGAAGGCTACACCGGCACGGACTACTTTGAGTTCGTTGTGCAGGACGGCATCGGCGAATCCAATGTGGCGCGCGTGGATATTACAGTCATTCAAGCGAATCACGCACCTGTCGCGGAACCGCAGTCTCTGAATGCGACCTCCAGCGTCCCGCTTCCGCTTGTCCTTACCGGCACGGATCCTGACGGGGATGCTCTGACCTTCCAGGTCACCGACCAGCCTGACCACGGCACGCTCACCGGCACTGCTCCGAACCTGACGTACACCTCTACTTTAGGTTACATCGGCGCGGACAGCTTCCAATTTGTCGTCTCTGATGGCACCCTTATCTCAGATCCAGCTACGGTTAATATCTCCGTATCTTCTTCTGGCCCAGTTACCGTCTTCTTCGACAACTTCGAGACCAACCTTGGTTGGGTCCGCAATCCCAATGGAACGGACACCGCCCATACTGGCATGTGGGAACGCGCCAATCCTGAGTACACCTGGTGGATGGGTCCGAAGCAGCTTGGCAGCACCGTGAGCGGATCATATGACCTTGTAACAGGCGCCCGCGCAGGTTGGGAACCCGGAAGCAATGACATCGATTACGGCGTGACTTCAATAAAGTCCCCGTCGATCGTTCTGCCCGCCAATAGCAACCTGACCCTGACCTTTAGTTACTACCTCGCGCACGCTAACAATTCGTCCAGCGCAGATTTCCTGCGCGTGAAAGTTGTCGGTTCAAGCACAACCACCGTGCTGCAGGTTTTGGGTACAAACAGGGATAAAGACGCCTTCTGGTGCACTGCGACCATCAACATTAACACCTTCGCCGGGCAGACCGTATACATCCTGATTGAAGCAGCTGATAACAGCAGTGCCAGCCTGGTGGAAGCAGCGATTGATAATGTCAAGGTTGTAGCCAACCCGCTGTCCATCCTTGGCGGCACTACCACTGACTCCAAGTAGACCTTAAGTTAATCCGGTTGTGATGGGTATCATCACAACCGGATTTCTCTTTCGACAAGTTACTCTGTTTTTGGCATAGGACATGCACGTTAATGTTCAGTTCATTCTTACCTTTTTCAACATAAAAAAAGGAGCTAGACATGCAGAAACATCGTTTGTTTTCCACAATGTTAATAATTGTTTGTCTCATCGTTTCCAGCTTCAGCAGTCTACTGGTAAGCTCTGCAGACGCGCAGGCAGAAACTCCGGAGCAAAGCACTTCCCAGGTTTTTGTCGTGCGGGTTTACTACACGAACCAGGAAGATATCCAAAAGCTGGTCCCGTTTGACCTGTTCGAATTCAACGATAGTGTGGAAAAGTATGTGCTTGTGTCTGCCACACAGAGTGAAATCGAACGCATCCAGGCCTTAGGATTCAAAGTGACCGTCGACGAAGAACGTACAGCCGACCTGGCCTTGGGTTTCGGAAACGGGATTCAGACCATCCCAGGTTATTCCTGCTACCGCACCGTTGAGGAAACTTTTGCGGCGGCGGCAGCTCTGGCCGCCAACAATCCTACGCTTGCACAATGGATTGATATTGGGGATTCCTGGGAAAAGAGCGTCGGACAGCCTGACGGCTTCGACATGATGGTGCTCAAGCTGACCAATTCCCAAATCAGCGGGACGAAACCTAAATTGTTCATCATCGCAGGGATTCATGCCCGGGAATACACAACAGCCGAAACCGCGACCCGTTTTGCCGAATACTTAATTGCCAACTACGGCACCAATGCAGACATCACCTGGATGTTGGATTACAACGAGATTCACATCCTGCTGCAGACCAATCCGGATGGACGTAAGGAAGCGGAGACAGGAGTATCCTGGCGCAAGAATACCAATGAGAATTACTGCGGCGTGACAAGTTCAAACCGCGGCGCTGACCTGAACCGCAACCTAAGCTACCAATGGGGCGGCGCTGGTTCCAGTTCCAGCCCTTGTGATGCTACCTACCGCGGTCCATCAGCGAATTCTGAGCCCGAAACACAGGCAGTAACCGCGTATATATTGGCGAACTTTCCGGATCAACGCGGAACAGGCGCGGCCCCCGCGAATACAACCGGCATTTTCATCGACCTGCATAGTTACGGCGGTTATGTACTCTGGCCCTGGAGTTACACAACTTCTTCTGCGCCTAACTCAACTCAATTGGCAACTCTGGGCCGCAAGATGGCTTTTTTTAACAGCTATCTGCCCGGCCAAACCGGACCGGACCTCTACACCTGCTCCGGCGTGAGTACAGACTTTTCGTATGGTGAGCTGGGTATCGCTGCCTATACGATTGAGATGGGCACGGCTTTCTTCCAATCCTGTTCGACTTTCGAAAACACAATCTACCCGACCAACCTGCAGGCGCTGCTTTACGCGGCTAAGGTAGCAAGAACACCTTACATGACCCCGCTGGGTCCGGACTCGCTGAACCTCACGCTTAGCGCGAGCACGGTGCCTGCCGGCACGCCAGTAACGCTGACAGGGCAGGCGAATGACACCCGCTACCGCCAGACCAATGGTACGGAGCCAACCCAGAATATTTCGGCAGCGGAATACACTATCGATACACCACCGTGGGAAAGCGGCGCTTCTCCCATCGCGATGACTGCAACCGATGGTTCCTTTAACGCGACCACAGAAAACATCACAGGCGCGATCAATACCAGCTCACTCTCCACGGGCCGCCACACCATTTTTGTGCGCTCCAAGGATGCTAATGCCAATTGGGGTGCGGTGAGCGCTGTTTTCCTCACGATTGAAGGCCCCGTAAATCAAGCCCCGGTTGTGTCCGGCATTCCGGATCAAACCATCTCCGAGGGCGAAAGCTTTGCATCCATTCTACTGGACGATTACGTGACCGACGCGGACAACCCGGATGCGCAGTTGACCTGGTCTTTCAGCGGAAATTCCGCTTTGGGCGTCTCGATTACCGACCGCGTCGCCGTGATTACTGCGCCAAGTGCTGAATGGAGCGGAACAGAAACCATTAGCTTCCGCGCCACCGACCCTGGCGGTCTGTATTCTCAGGATTCCGCTGTCTTTACCGTCACAGAAGTAAACGATGCTCCGCTGGTCTCGGATATCCCCGATCAAAGCATTGAAGAAGGCAGCTCCTTCGCGACCATTGCCCTGGATGACTACGTCAGCGATGTGGACAATCCCGATGCGCAAATCACCTGGACGAGTTCTGGCAGCTCTCAGCTCCTCGTCAGCATCACCAATCGCGTTGCGTCCATCTCCACTCCGAATGCCGAGTGGAATGGTTCTGAAACGATTACTTTCCGCGCCAGCGACCCAGGCGGCTTGTTCGCCGAAGACAACGCAAGCTTCACGGTAACAGCAATCAATGACCCGCCGGTTGTCGCGGACATTCCCAACCAAACGGTTCCGGAAGGCGGCAGTTTTGTAAGCGTTGCCCTGGACGACTATGTCGCGGACGTCGATAATGCCGACGCCGAACTCTCCTGGACATTCAGCGGAAACAGCAGCCTGCAGGTCAGCATCACTGACCGCGTCGCGACGATCGCGCTGCCTGCTCCAGACTGGACTGGTTCCGAAACCATTACTTTCACCGCAGCAGATCCAGCCGGGCTGAGCGATTCGGACGAAGCGCTCTTCGCTGTGACCGTCGGGAATAAAGCTCCCGATGTGGGCGATATTCCCGACCAGACAAGCGCCGAAGGCGGCAGCTTCGCAAGCATCAACCTCGACGACTACGTTACGGATCAGGATAATACCGACGCAGAATTGTCCTGGTCAGTCAGCGGAAACAGCGCTCTCTCCGTGACCATCACTGACCGCGTAGCGGTAATCAATGCTCCGGACGCGGAGTGGAGCGGCTCAGAAACGCTAAGCTTCCGTGCCAGCGACCCGGGCGGTCTGTATGACGACGACACAGCCGTCTTCACCGTCACCGCTGTCAATGATGCCCCGGTCGTAAGTGACATCCCGGATCAGAGCGTCCCCGCCGGTGGAACCTTTGCTGCCATCATTCTTGATGACTTTGTCAGCGACATTGACAACGCCGATGCTGAACTTGTATGGTCGGTAAGCGGAGCCGTGGAGCTGACTGTCACCATCACGGACCGCGTCGCAGCCATCAATGCTCCCGAGGATTGGGCAGGCACTGAGACCCTGACTTTCCGTGCCACCGACCCAGGCGGGCTGTATGCAGAGGACGCAGCTTTCTTCACTATCCGCGCGGCAAATCAGGCGCCGATTGTCTCCGATATCCCTGACCAAACGATTGCCGAAGGCGGGACGTTCGTGAGCATTAACCTCGATGAGTACGTCGCTGACCCGGATAACGAAGACGCCCAACTGACCTGGACATCCAGCGGCAATAGCGCCCTTCTGGTCAGCATTATCAACCGCGTCGCCACCATCAGCACGCCCGATTCGAACTGGAACGGCAGCGAGACGATTACTTTCCGCGCCGCGGACCCCGAAGGTCTTTTCAGTGAGAATCCAGCCGTCTTCACCGTCACAGCGGTCAACTATCTGCCGGTTGTGTTAGCGCAAGAAGTCGCCACGCAGGCTGGTAAAGCGCTTCCCATAATCCTAAGCGGTACTGACGCGGATAACGACCTTCTCATCTTCTCCATCACGACCCAACCAATACATGGGACGCTTGCAGCCGGCGATACGTCCGCTGAATGGACCTACACTCCCGCGGACGGTTTTACCGGCGTGGACAGTTTTGCCTTCACAGCCAGCGACGGCTACGGCAATTCCGAACCCGCGGTCATCACCATCACCGTCACTCCTGCCGGTCCGATTGAGGTCTTCCGCGATGACTTTGAGACGGATTTAGGTTGGGTGCGCAACGCCAGCGGCACCGATACTGCCACACTTGGTTATTTTGAGCGCGCTAACCCTGAAACAAATGTCTATAATGGAGACAAGCAGCTGGGAACAACCGTCAGCGGCTCCTACGACCTGGTTACCGGCCCCTTGGCAGGCAGTTCCGCAGGCGATTACGACCTGGACGGCGGGAAGACCAGCATGCGCTCGCCGGCGATTACGCTGCCTACCGGCCGCGACCTCAGCCTTTCCTTCAGTTATTACCTTGCCCACTATACCAACTCATCGACGGCGGACTACCTGCGGGTTTATGTAGTTGGCAGCAGCAGCGTTAAGGTCTTTGAGGAACTTGGCGCAGCCAATGACGACGATGCCGTTTGGGCAAGCTTTGAAGCGGACATCAGCAGCTTTGCCGGTCAGACAGTCAGAATCCTGATTGAAGCAGCAGACGCCAGCACAGCTAGCTTCGTGGAAGCCGCGGTGGATGATGTGCTTATCCTGGCAACCAATCCGAACAACGCGCCGACAGCCAATCCGCAAAGCCTGACAACTGCCGAAGACACGGCCCTGCCCATCACGTTGACTGGCACAGACCCTGATGGGAACAGCCTGAGCTTTGCTGTGACGGTTACTCCCGCGCACGGCACCCTCAGCGGTACCGCACCCAGCCTGACCTACACACCAGCAGCCAACTACGCAGGCGCGGACAGCTTCAGCTTTACCGTAAACGACGGCAAACTGACTTCAGCGCCCGCGGTGATCGATATTTCGGTCACGCCTGTCAATGACGCCCCACTTGCTGCCGCACAATCCGTCAGCACCACGGTCGACACAGCTCTCACAATCAAACTCACCGGCACGGATGTTGATGGCGACGCACTCACGTATATCCTCCTAACCAATCCCGCGCACGGCACCCTGAGCGGCACAGCCCCAACTCTCACCTACACGCCTGCTGCTGGCTATACCGGCTCCGATTCTTTTAGCTTCAAGGTGAATGACGGTACGGCAGATTCGGCTTCCGCGGCAGTCAGCATCACGGTCAACCCCGCAGGTCCTACAACGATCTTCTCGGACGACTTCGAAAATAACCTGGGTTGGGTATTCAACCCCAACGGCACGGATACCGCCACACGCGGCGCTTTTGTCCGGGCTAACCCCGAATCTACCACCTACTCCGGCAATAAGCAGCTTGGCACAACCACCAGCGGTTCATACGACCTGGTGACCGGGCCGCTCGCGGGCAGTTCAGCCAACGCGTATGACCTGGACGGCGGTACAACCAGCGTCCGCTCACCGTTAATCAATCTGCCTGCCGGCAGAACGATTACCCTGACACTCAGGTACTACCTGGCGCACTATACCAACTCTTCCAGCTCAGATTACCTGCGAGTGCAGATTGTTGGCGCGACGACAACCACCGTCCTTTCGGAAGTTGGCGCAAAGAATGACGACGATGCCGTCTGGGCAACGCTTACTTACAACCTGAGCAGCTATGCCGGGCAGTCCGTTTACATTGTGATAACAGCTGCAGACGCCTCAAGCGATAGCTTGGTAGAAGCGGCCGTTGATGATGTGCGGATTGTCGCGCAGTAAGCTCTGAAAGGCTTGAGGACGAAGCAAGCCCACTCAAACTATACTGAAATAAGCAATGAGGTCAGAACCGGATTTCCTGGTTCTGACCTCTGCTTTTCAGGAAAAAAAGCATGCTTTTCCCAGATTTCTTCCCGTGTAGGTATACGGTGATAGAATCAAAATAATCCCGTGCAAAACTCCCCAGAGGTTTTTATGCCCAAACCAATTCAGGAACTCAAACGGCTTATCCAGTTTATGCTGATCCTGTTGCTCATCGTTTTGGCTGGCTTCCAGACCCGATTGGCGTCAGCACAACCCACGGAGCCGCCTGAGGAGCCCGCGCAAGAGCGCGCCGGCATCCAGACCGGCTCCGCCGGGCTGGCCTGGGGCAATCCGGACGGACCGCATTCGGTTTACGCCTGGCCTTTTACCGTCGTCCAGATGGGGCATGTGATCCAGTCCTACCAGTATTACGGCGGCGCGCCCTATTTCCATCACGGCATCGATATGCTTGCCCCGCAGGAGACCGAAGTCTTCACGCGCTCGGGCGGACAGGTCGTCAACATCGAGAACTACGATTACGGCGGGCTCTACTGGGAAGTGGCCATTCTGGACGCGGAAGGTTATGTCTGGCAGTACCACCACATCGCTCAGCCCAGCATCCCGGCAGCGATTTATCAGGCTTACCAGGCCTGGCAAGCCGATCATGAAAGCGGGGGTTTCATCCCCCCAAACACAAAACTGGGCGAAATCGTTTACTGGCCGGTGGTGTCATTTGGCTACCGTTTTAACCATATTCATCTCAACATCCTGGCGGACGGCGACGTGTACCTGAACCCGCTGGAGTTCCATACGCTCCTGCCAGATACCCAAACGCCTGTAATCGAAGGCCTGGGTCTGACCTTGAACAATACCATCCTTACCAGGGATACCATCGCTGAACCAGAAATCCTAACTTACGGCCTTTACGCGCATGCCGGCGACCTCTTCCTCAGCCCGGTTTATACTCTGCCTCCCTACAAAATCGCCTACTCGCTGGATGGCGGGCCGTGGACGACCTTGTGGGAGTTTCACACATTCCCCGGCGGCAGCAACGATACCCAGCTGGTCGATGATTTTTACATTTCTCCCCCCACCTGCGGCGATTACGGATGCCGCGAGTTCTACATCGACCTCGGCTTCACCATGCTCGGCGAGCGGCGCTTCCCCAGCCAGAACGGCCCGCACACGGTGGAGGTGCAGGCCTGGGACTATAACCAGAACAGCGCGCTGGATACCTACACCTGGACGGTCACCCACCCATCTTCGGTGGTCTACACCGGGTTAAGCGCGGAATACACGCCCTCCGGCAATCTAATCCATTGGAGCGCCTCCACACTGGGCGACGCGCTCGGCTTCAACCTGTATCGCGCGGAAGCGCTGGACGGGCCAAAAACCAAGTTAAACGCCAGCCTGATCCCGCGCGGCTCTGTCAACGACGCGCAGTATGCCTTCACGGACGCGAGCGCAGTGCTCGGGCAAGTGTACTGGTATTGGTTGGAGGACCAGGACGCATATGGACCCACCGGCGTGTTTTACGGTCCGCAGATGATTAAGACCGGAGTGATGGTTTACATGCCAATCCTGCAAAAAATCGCAGAAAACTAAGCAGTTTGGCTGACTTTACGACTGGACTGCTGACGAAAAAAGGAAAAAAGAGAACAAGATTGTATCCAGCCATGGCTCCGACACCCGATGGAAATCCCAAAAGCGACATTCCCGCACTCCTGCTGGAGTTATTAAACCCCCTGAGCACGAGCGAGACCCTGGCTGCCGCTTTGGGCGGATTTCCCAGCGGAGACTGGCAAAACTTCAGCCAATATCTCGAAACACACTCACTGGCCAACCTGCTCTATACCCGCTTGCAGCAGAACGAGCTGCTCGACCTGGTTCCAGCAGACGAGCGCCGCGCGCTGCGCGAGAATTATCTGGCAAACGCTGCCCGGAACCTCCTGCTTCTGACGCGCGCGGCCGAAGTCCTGGCAGCGCTGCAAGCACAAGGCACAGCGGTCATCGGATTGAAAGGCTTGTATCTGCTGGAAAACGTTTACAGGGATATCGGTGCAAGAGCCATGAATGACCTGGATATTCTCGTCCACCGGGAAGACGTCCCCCGTACAATCGAAACGCTCCGAAGGCTTTCCTATCAAGCGCCTTCATATTTCGACAGCAGCGCGGATAATCGCGACGTGAAACACGTGCCGCCGATGAGCCTCGCAGATGGAACCACGCTCGAAGTCCACTGGACGCTTCTGGAGGAGGATGAACCTTTCTCCATAAACCCCCAGGGAGTATGGCAGCGGGCTCGCCCAACCCGCTTTGCGGACGCGGATGCATTAGCGCTTTCCACTGAAGATTTGCTCTTGCATCTTTGTATCCATACCAGTTACCAGCACTATCTCAAACTCGGTTTGCGCGGGCTCCTGGATATCGCTGTGGTTCTGGAGAGCGAGGCTGACAGCATAGATTGGCGACAACTGCTTGAAATCGCGCGGGAATGGGGCGCCGAAAAAACTGCTGCCTTAAGCTTTGCTTTGCTGCAGGAAATGGGCTGGGCACAGATTCCAGAAGCATTTTTGTCAGAATTGCTTCCACGCTCACTGGATACTGATATACTAACCAAGGCAAAAGCATTAACCCTCCAGGATAAGCGCGCACGCAATGCAATTACACCTGACGTCGCCGCATTAACCTCCACGAAAAACCTCGTCCAAAAAGCGAGACTGATTCTTAACAGAATATTCATACCCAGACCGGCTCTGGCGCGGCTGTATAGACTCAACCCCGACTCGGCGGGCATCGTGCCGGGTTATATCCGCAGGGCATTCGATTTATTCCGCCAATACGGCCGCACAGTCAGGAAAATATCGACAATGGACCAGGCAGTTTATCAGGATATCGAGCAGGAGAAAGACCGGTTTCGTATTCATGAATGGCTAAAACCAGAATAGAGAGGCGTTATGAAAAGACAGCTGTGGTTTTCGGGTTTGTTCGCGCTGGTTTTGCTGGTGTCAATCACCGGCGAACGAAGCGCAAATGCGGCGGAAGCGTTGACGGCAGACAGACCAGCCTGTACCAACGCGGAAGCAGAACTGGAACAGGTTTACCGCGTGTACTACCAGTCCTTGGAGGATATTTCAAAACTCAAATCCTACGATCTGTTCGAGTTTAATAACAATGCGGAAAAGTACGTGCTGGTGGCGGCAAGCGCTTCAGAAATTACCACCATCCAAAGCATGGGCTTCACCGTCGTTCTGGATGAGGAGCAGACCGCCAACTACCGCAAGCTGGATATGCTCGCAAGTCAGGGTCTCGAAACTCTGCCGCCGCCATATAACTGCTACCGCACAGTGGAAGAGCTTTATGCCTACGGCGCCGCGCTAGCGTCCACCTATCCAAACCTGGCGGAATGGACCGACGTCGGCGACTCGTGGGAGAAGAGCGTTGGGCAGCCGGACGGCTATGACATGTACGTCCTGCGTCTGACGAACGAAAGCATCACCGGGGACAAGCCCAAGCTGTTCATCACCGCTTCCATCCATGCCCGGGAATACGCGCCGGCGGAACTGGCTGCGCGCTTTGCCGGATACCTGATCGAAAATTACCAGACCAACGCCGACGTCCACTGGCTCTTGAATTACCATGAGATTCACATCATGATCACCGCCAATCCGGACGGACGTAAGGAAGCGGAAAGCGGCATGTCGTGGCGCAAGAACACCAACGAAAACTACTGCGGTCCAACCAGTTCCAACCGCGGGGCTGACCTGAACCGCAACTTTAGCTTCTACTGGGGCTGCTGCGGCGGCTCAAGCGGCAGCCAATGCGCGGAAACCTACCGCGGCCCCAGCGCCGGCTCCGAACCTGAAACCCAGGCCGTTCAGAATTATATGACCGCGATTTTCCCCGACCAACGCGGCGACCCGCTGAACATGCCCGCCGCCGAGGATGCCACCGGCGTGTTCATCGACCTGCACAGTTATGAAAGAAGGGTGCTCTGGTCCTGGGGCTTCACCGAAAATCCCGCCCCAAACGCGACCGATTTGCAGACACTCGGGCGCAAGTTCGCCTTCTTCAACAATTACACCCCTAGTCCGTCCTGGCAGCTTTACATTACGGACGGAAGCACCGAAGACAATATCTATGGGCGCCTGGGCGTGGCTGGCTACTGCTTTGAGGTGGGTGATGCTTTTTTCGAAAGCTGCAACACATTCGAGTTTGATATTTTACCCGGCAACCTGCCTGCCCTCATCTACGCCGCCAAAACCGCCCGCACGCCGTACATGACCCCCGCCGGGCCGGATTCCATCAATCTGGCGCTCAGCCAAAGCTCGGTTCCGGCCGGTACTATCGTCACGCTGACAGGTCAGGTTAACGATACCCGCTACAAGAGCGGCAGCGGCGAACCCACCCAGCCCATCGCTGAAGCGCAGTATTCCGCGGACCTGCCCTACTGGGAAGCGGGCTACGCGCCAGTCGCGCTCTCCCCGGCAGACGGCAGCTTCAACTCCAGCTCCGAAAACGTGACGGCCAGCATCAATACCACCGGTTGGCAACCCGGCCGGCACATCCTTTATGTGCGCGGCAAGGATAACTTGAACAACTGGGGCGCTGTCAGCGCGATTTTCCTGACGATCGAAGGGCCGGTAAACACCCCACCGGTCGCAGACGGCCAATCCCTCAAGACCCGGCGGGACCTGCCGCTGAACATCACGCTTACCGGCTCGGACGCGGACGGCGACCCGCTCAGTTTCGAGGTGGTGACCAACCCCAGCCGCGGCCAGCTCAGCGGCGCCCTTCCGGATTTGGTTTACACCCCGGACCCAGGTTACATCGGCGCCGACAGCTTCAGCTTTAAGGTCTGGGACGGCCTGGCCTACTCAGAACCGGCCGTTATCAGCATCCAGGTGGAAATGCCATTGTTTTTACCGATGCTTGCCAAGTAAGGTTTTGTGATTCTGAAACCTGCCCGGGTCGTTCCGGGCAGGTTTTTGCTTGGTTTACAGGGCTGGTGAAACTGAATATAATTCAAGCTGCGCAAGTTTAATAGCCTGCTTGCGGATGATTTTTCGCAAAGCTTTGCAGGATAATGTTTAGTCCGGCATTCGGGTGCAATGACATGGGCGACTGAAAAGAAACACCATCCGCCCGATCCAGGGTGGGACGGTTATCATCGAAGGGCCGCTTCAGACCAGCGGGTAAATGGAGATAGTTTATGGATATCAAACAGATATTTGTCGCGGCAAAGCGCTGGTTGTGGTTCCTGGTGTTAGGCACAATCCTCGGCGCTGCAGGGGGATTTGTCTTTAGCAACCGCCAGACACCAATCTACCAGGCCTCCACCCGCTTTGTCGTGCTTCGTGCGGCGCAAACCACTTACGATTACTTTTCATACCTGGACAGCCAGCAGCTCATTTCCACCTACGCGCAGCTGCTTTCTACCGAGAGCCTGCTCGCGCAAGCTTCCCAGGAGCTTGGCTTCCCTGTGCAAAAAGGTCAGGCTACAGCCGCCCAAATTGACGACACCCAGTTCGTCCAGCTTACTGTAAGGGACACCGATCCGGAAAGGGCTGCCCTGATTGCTAACGGCTTGGTCAAGGTGCTGATTGACCAGAACGAGCAGCTGCAGTCGGTACGCTATATCAGCGCGGAACAAAACCTGCAGACCCGCATCGATGAAGCACAGGAACAAATCAGCATTCTCCAGGCTCAGATTAATGAAATTTCCTCTGCTACCGTTGAGACCCAACTGCAAAGCGTGCAGGCTCAGATTGACGACCTGCAAAACCAGATTACCGGGTTGAACACGGAAATCGCGAAAATTGACCCGGAGCAAGCCACGGACGCAGAAATTACTCTCCTGGCAGATTATCAGGCCCAGTTAGACCAGCTCACTCCTGTCCTTTCACTTTACCAGCAGATATACACCAACCTGGTCGTCCTGAAGACCCCTGCCCAGAGTGACGCCAACACCACCACCCAACTGGACCAACTGCGGACCACGCTGGAACTTTACCAGCAAATCTACATCAGCAGCATCAGTAGCCTTGAAACTTTGCGCCTCACCCGCGCGCAGAATACGCCCAACGTTGTCCAGGTTGAATCCGCCGTCGTTCCATCCAGTCCAATCTCCCCCAAACCAATGCAAAGCGCGCTGCTTGCCGGCGGCATCGGGTTTTTGGTCACTGCCGGGATTGCTTTCCTGGTCGAATTTTTGGATGACACCATCAAGACCCCGGACGAAGTCAAGGAAATCCTGCATCTGCCGGTTATCGGTCTGATTGGCGAACTAAACAAAAAATCCAAGAACGAAAAGCTTGGCAATTATGTTGCCTATCATCCGCGCTCACCGGTATCCGAAGCGTTTCGCTCGCTGCGCACCAACCTTGAATACTCCAGCATTGACAAACCTCTGCGCTGCATTTTGGTTACCAGCGCCGGGGAATCTGAAGGGAAAACCACCGTCACGTCCAACCTGGCCATCGTCCTGGCGCAGAGCGGCAAGAAGGTGCTGCTTCTGGATTCCGACATGCGCCGACCAAACGTGCATGCCCAGTTCAACATTCATAATCGCGTCGGGTTGAGCGACCTTGTGCGCGGAAAGCTCACGCTCGAGAATGTCGTCCGGACGCTGCCCGAGGTTAATAATCTCGATATCATCACCAGCGGCGGTTTGCCGCCGAACCCGGCGGAGATGCTTGGCAGTGAACGCATGCGCACAATTCTTGAAGAGTTGAAAACATTGTACGACATCGTGGTTTTGGACAGCCCGCCCATGCTCGTCTCTGATGCGCAAATTCTTTCCACGCGGACAGACGGCGTGATTTACGTGATAGTGCCGGGGCTCACACACAGCGTAGCCGCAAAAAGGCCGCTGGAAGAGCTGGAGCGCATCAACGCGAACTTGCTGGGCGTTGTGATGAACAGAATTCCGCGCAACAGGGATTACTACTACGGCGGATACAATTATTATTCGCCTTACAGCAGTCACCAGGGCTACCACCAGAGCACGTCCATCGAAGAAGGTTTTGATTTAGGTCTGACGGATGGAAAAGCTTCGGCCGCCCCGTTGAAACGCAAGTAGTGCTTTTCTTCCTGGCGGGGAATCAAGGCTGGGAGCTATCAGTTTAGTTTGAAGGCACCGATGAACTCTAAGGAGTGGGATTCTACAGGCTTGAACGCCGGGCAATCTGGCATATGCCCGTATCTTGGGCTGGCTGAAGACTCGGACAGCGTCCAGGATTATCCTTCGGTAAACAATGCGTGCTATCACGTCTCCCCGCCAACAACGCCGACCCTTTCCCACCAGGCAAACTGCTGCCTGAAGGCAGAATACGCGCGCTGCCAGGTATACACCGCCGAACACAACAGCAAAATGCCGGTTGAGTTAACGATCAAAGAAACCCGTCCCACCCGGAAACCATTTCGCTGGCTTTTCTTAAGCCTGGCAGCCGCGACAGTGCTTTTTGTTTGCCTGTTCCTGCTGACCAATGGGCGCAATTCCGGACAGACCGCAGCCCCCAGCCCCACCGCCACACCTACGCACACAGCAGTTCCATTCCTGCTCATCCGGGACGCCACCGCCACCCCCACCCGCGCCCTTGCACTGACGCCGACGAGCACCCCTGTCCCCCCCACGCTTACCCCCACAGCGCAAACAACCCGTGCGCCGCACAAGCTGGATATGGTCATCGGCAGGCAGGACCGATTCATTATTCACCGCGTATCTTCCGGTGAAAGCATCCAACTCTTTGCCACCCAGAACCAAACAACGCCAGACGTCATTAAATCGGTAAATTACAATCTGGTTGTCCCTATCTGGGTAGATTCGATTATCGTAATTCCCCTGGATAGAAAGGATCCGGGCGATTTACCTGCTTTTGAGCCTTTTGAAATTGCGGACAAGGGCTTGACTCTTCGGGATATTGCCGGACAATTCAATGTAGATTTAGACATTCTTGCCCGGTACAATGATTTACTTCCTGAAGATGCGCTGGAACCGGGCGAGTGGATCCTCATCCCGAGGGAGAGAACCTATTGGTATCGCTATTAGTTGAGGAAGACTAAGTATGCCCGCCCTGCTTTTTGTTTGCACAGCCAACCGCTTTCGTTCGCCGCTGGCGCAGGTGATGTTTCAGGAGAAACTGCGCCGAACCGCAGATGCGGCGAACTGGCGCGTGGAAAGCGCTGCCACCTGGGGAGACCCAAACCTGCCTGCCATGCCCGAAGCCGTCCTTGAAGCCAACAAACGCCAGCTCAATCTGGAGAATCACCGCTCCAAGCTCATCTCAGCCCAGCTGGTAAAACAATTCGACCTCATCCTGGTAATGGAAGCCGGCCACAAGGAAGCGCTTCAGATGGAATTTCCGGCTGTGCGAAGCAGAATTTATCTGCTCTCAGAGGTGTGCGGCGGCACCCCTTTCAACATTCTTGACCCTTACCTCTCCGGGGACTCACCCACCGAGGTCGCCCATGAGATTGAGGACCAGATCGAGAAAAAGTTTCCACTCTTGTTTCAATGGCTTATCTCGAATCCGGAAAAATACTGACATAATCTGCTTGTTTTGACGGCTTTTGTTCGTTTTCAGAAAAATTGATATAAAATTAGTTATCTTTAATCCATCATCGAGCAGACCTGTAATGACAACGACCGAAGACAATCCAAGCAGTGGCTATCCGCGGGAATATTTGCGCTGCCCCTATATTGGGCTCATCAATGATGTAAATTCCTATTCAGAATTCCCTTCGGACCTTAATTACTGCCATCACAGCCAACCGCTGGCGCTGCCGGTTTTCATCCATCAACGGGATTTTTGCCTGAGCTCCCGCTATTCAGAATGTCCGATGCTGTCTTCCACCAGGTATAAGAGACTGCCCCCGGAAATCCGCCTGACCAGCGCCTCGACTTTCAAACCCCGCCTGCCGCATTGGATTCTGCCCGTTTTCATTCTGGCAATCTTCCTGCTTGGTTCGGTGGCAACGCTGGTCATTCCTGAGCTCAGCTCGGCGTTCGCCAACTTTTTAGGCGCTAACCCGTCCCCATCCCGCGTTTACAGCCAGACGCCCGCGCTCACCCGCCTGGGATTTATCACGCCTTCACCTTACAGCCTGTTCTCCATAATCAAAAGCTTTACACCGAGCACAGACGAGGCTTTTACCTTCACCGACACGCCTGCTCCCCCTTCTTCCGCTACGCTCACCCAAACGCCGACCGCTAACCCACTTTGCAGCGCGGAGGATATTAAGTACTTCAGCATCTCGTTCTTCATCAACGATGTCGTCCAAATTGTTTTCGATACTGATAACGATTTCAGCAATTATCAGGTGTTGGATGCGCAGGGGAAGCCGACCATGCGGCTCAATTTGCCCGACTTTAAGCTCTGGAAAAACGACACGCGCGTATATTCCTACGGTACCTTCATGCGCAACGCGGCGGTGCCGACCCGCTTATATGTGGAAATGCTCGCAGAAAACAAAGACAGGGTCAGGATTGCCTTTACCGACGCAAACGGAACGCACTGCTCCAAAACCATCATTATTCCCGACGAGAATGCCTTCAAGACCCCCACCAGCCGCTTGCCGCTGCCCACGCAGTTCATTCCCTCCCCAACCGTGGAGCTGCCCACACTCCCGCCCACCTTAGAACCCACCACAGAAGAACCCCCGACCGCTACGCCGATTCCGCCAACCCCCACGCGCACACCGCGTCCTTCCGAGACTTTGCCGCGCGATACGCTGACCCCAACCCCCAATCCATAAACAATGATTCTGCGGCCCGGGTATTCATACTGTCAGGTTTCGTTTGCCTGCCAGAGTGTTGACCATTTTTTGCGTTTCTCGCCCGCTGCACGGCATAAAATCATCATGGAAATCCGCAGCATTGCTATTGCTCCAAATCCTGAAGGGCAGGAGGAGATTCGCGGCGCTGGCCTGGTTTTATTCCGCGCCAGCACAAACGGACCGGAAAAATCGGGGGTTTGCGGCATGCAAGCGCGCGACCAGTTCCTTTCATTCAGTCCTTATTACCTGTTCGTTTAGCTGTACAATCTGTTCTGACATGGTTCTTTCTCCGTTGGTGTTTTGGTGATAACAAAATCTTACCAAGTGATTGAGGACCATATCCTTTTTTTAATGTGCGAAATTTATGTTACCTTATCTGTCCGTTACCCACGGTGCGTAACTCCCAAATCCCCAACATCAGCTGCGCGGATATGGGAGAGCTGCGCCTGCCCTGGGGGCGTGCGGCTGTCCGCGGGCGCCCTGGCAGGCACTTCCCTGGCGAATACAGTCGCAAAAGAAGCCTGACCCTGCATTTCTCGCGAAACATCGAAAAAGCCTCAATATACCCAGACACTTTACCAGCCGCGGAAATCCATGTCCTGGATTTTCAACGGTCTGCTTCCTTTCTGCAAAAATAGGAGCCTTTGTTATTCAGCTTACCCAACACGGCACAAATTCAAAAAAACCGGCATTTTTCCTTGCATTAATCAGGCATATCGGGTATAGTAGAAAAGTTAACGAAATAAGCAGGAGTTCAAGATGACCCCATTACCTAAGAGAAAAACCAGCTCCGGACGCCGCGATCGCCGACGCTCACACGATGCTCTGAAGGCGCGCAACAGCGTTGCCTGCCCCAACTGCGGAGAGCCTCGTTTGCCGCATCGTGTCTGCCCAAAATGCGGCTACTATCAGGGTAGAGAAATTCTCACCATCGAAAAAGATTAGTTACCGCTGTATTCATCCAACTCCACGCGGCGCGTGGAGTTTTTTTATTTAACTTTATGCGCCTTGCGCAGGTAAGGCAGAAACTGTGCCTGAAGTTCCCTGGGAATGTAGCCGTGGATGCAGATCCCTTTTTCGGTATGTTCCAATTTCTGCACGTGGCCTTTTTCATGGAATACCGACACGAGCTGCCCCTGATCATAAGGCAGCAGGACATCCAGTTCTGCGTACGCGGCAAGCAGCTCCCGCCCGATCGTATCCAGCAGCGCGTCCAAACCGCTGCCGTTTTTCGCGCTGATTAGCAGGGCCTGGTTTTCCAGGTTTACCCGCGCATCTTCCAGTTCTTCTTCAGTCAGCAAGTCCACTTTGTTGTAGGCAGTAATTATTGGAATATCCCCTGCGCCAATCTCGAGCAGCGTTTCCAGCACAGTCTTCTTTTGCAGGGCTGCGTTTGGATGGGAGATATCCACGATGTGGACCAGCAGGTCGGCTTCGGCAATTTCTTCCAGGGTCGCCCGGAAAGCCGCCACCAGTTGAGCCGGCAGCTTCTGGATGAAACCGACAGTATCGGTCAGGACGACGGTCTGCCCGGAGGGCAGCTCCAATTGGCGGGCGGTCGGGTCCAGTGTGGCAAAGAGTTGATCTGCGACATAGATATCTGCGTTGGTGAGCGTGTTCAGCAGTGTTGATTTGCCGGCATTGGTATAACCCACTAAAGCCACCACGGGCACGTTGGTTTTGCGCCGGTGTTCGCGGTGGCGCAGACGGTGTTCGCGCACTTTTTCCAGCTCTTCGCGCAGCCGGGCGATTTTGGCCTTAATTTCGCGGCGGTCCACTTCCAATTGCGTTTCGCCTGGGCCGCGTAAGCCGACCCCTCCAGCGCCGCCGGTGCGCCCGCCGCCGCCGCCCGCCTGGCGCGCCAGATGCGTCCAGGCGTGGGTAAGCCGGGGCAGCCGGTATTCCAACTGCGCCAGTTCCACCTGCAGCATGCCTTCCCTGGTGCGCGCGTGTTGGGAGAAAATGTCAAGAATCAGCGCACTGCGGTCGATAAGCTTCAGGTTTTTGCCCAGCAGCTCTTCCAGCTCCCGCTGATGGCGGGGGGAGAGTTCTTCATCAAACAAAACCACCCCCACGCCCAATTCTTCCGCCAGCAGTTTCAGCTCCTCCACCTTGCCGCTGCCAATGAAGGTGCGCGGATTGATGGTATCAAGGTTCTGGGTCAGCGTTGCCAGCACTGCAATGCCGGCCGTATCAGCCAGCAGTTCCAGTTCCGCCAGGGAATCCTCCAGGCTCAAGCCTTGGGCGGACTCCGCACCAACTTGCGCGCCGACCATGATGGCAGTTTCGGGTTCGGGTTGAACGATACGGTCGTTCCGGATTGTGTACATAGCCCTCAGTTGGCTTTCACCCAATCGACCAGGCGCTTCATTGCGTCTTTTATCTGCGGGGTCGGAGTGATAATGGAAATGCGGATGTAATCCTTGCCGCTGGGACCGTAAATGACGCCCGGGGTCAGGCTCACGCCAGTTTCGTTCAGGACGTCCGCGCAAAATTGCATTGGGTCCCCGAATTTCCCGGGCAGCCGGGCCCACAGATACAGCGCAGCCTTCGGTTTTTCCACCTCAAAGCCGGCTTCCACCAGCCCATCGTAAATCACATCGCGGCGTTCCTGGTAAATCAGGTTGCGCTCCACCAGCCAGGATTGGTCGCCAGTCAACGCGAGCGCGCCCGCGTCCATGATAGGGGTAAAGATGGAGTTATCGATTTGGCTCTTGTAAGATGCCAGCAGACGGATAACTTCCGCGTTGCCCACCGCCATGCCGATGCGCCAGCCGGCCATGTTATAGGTTTTCGATAGCGAATTGAACTCAATCGCGACGTCTTTCGCGCCGGGGACTTCCAGGATGGAATGCGCCCGGTATCCATCAAATGTCAGGTCGGTATAGGGCGCGTCGTGCACGATAACAATTTCGTTATCCCGCGCGAACTTGACCGCCTCAGCAAAGAAATCGCAGCCCGCCACCGCGCCGGTGGGATTGTTCGGGTAATTCAGCCACATCATCTTCGCTTCCCGGGCAATCTCTGTAGGGATGGCCTTCAGGTCAGGCAGGAACTCGTTTTCTTTTAGCAGCGGCATAAAGTAGACGCGGCTGTCCGCCAACTGCGCCCCGGCAAGGTAAACCGGATAGTAAGGATCCGGCATGAGCACGAGATCGCCGGGGTCCAACAGCGTGTGATTAATGTTAAAAATGCCCTCTTTTGAACCGAGCAGCGCCAGCGCTTCGGTTTTCGGGTTCAGTGAGACTTCGAATCGGGTTTTATAGTAGTCAGTTACTGCCTTCAGGAATTCGTTTGAACCGCCCATCGGAGCATAGCCATGTTTTTTCGGATCCCGCGCTGATTCAATCAGGCGTTCAATAATAAAGGGAGCAGGCGGCAGGTCAGGCGAACCCATATCCAGACGGATGATATCGACGCCCCTGGCCTTAAGCTCAGCAAGGGTCTTGTTCAGGGAAGCAAAAAAGTATGGTTTGATGTTTTCGACGGTGTGTGCCGGGCGAATCTTCATTTCGGGTAAGAAAGCTCCTTTTTTCTTTCCATTATAACCTTGGCGGAAAGAAAGCGGCAGGCCTTCCTGCCATCCGGCGGCAAGTAAGCAGTCCCGGGAAGCCTGAGCTCAGGCCGCGCCAGATAAAAGCTTCCGAAAACCAGTAAACCCGTTTGGTACACTTCTTGCAACTTTCCAGGTTGAAGATTATACTGTTCCTGGAGAGGAGAATATCGTGCTTCAGACCCATTACCAACAGCCGCTCACCGCCCCCTCTGCCCATCTGGCACAAACCATGACGCTGCTCAGCTTGAATTCAGGAGAGCTCCTGCAGAAGGTCGAGTCCGAATTATCGACCAATCCCGCGCTCGAGTTAGTTGAGGAGCGCCGCTGCCCGATGTGCAAGCGTCTCCTCCCGGCCACCGGCGCCTGCCCGATTTGCAGTCAGCCGACCAATCTCCTCTCGGATGAACCGATTGTGTTCGTCTCCGCTCCGGAGGATTTCTACTCTTCCCGCGCGCTGAGCGCTGATGAAGCGCCGGAAGAGCCTTTCGCTTCGGAGATGGTCAGCCTGCCAGAGTACGTCCTGCGGCAAATCGCAGCCGAGCTGGCAGTGGAGGACCGCTCGCTGGCGGCCTATCTGCTCAGCCACCTGGATGAAGACGGTTTCTTGACCACAACCATCCTGGACGTAGCCCGCTACCACCACCGCCTGCCCGAAGATATTAAAGCCCTGATTGAGCGGCTCAAGCGCTGCGATCCAATTGGCGTCTGTTCGACGAACCCGAAAGAAGCTCTCCTGGTCCAACTGGAAGTGCTGTCCGAATCTGTGGAAATTCCGCCCTTCACGCGCGAAATCGTCTCCGACCATCTCCCAAAACTGAGCCAGCATCATTACGCCGAAATTGCCCGCGCGCTCGGGACCTCAAACATCAAAGTCCAGACAGCAGCGGCATTCATCAGCGAAAATCTCAACCCGTTTCCTGCGCGCGCGAATTGGGGGGACCTGCAATCCCCTGCCGCATCCGGCGTGAACGTTTACCACCGCCCGGACATTCTGATCTACCACCTGAATGAAAACCCGAACAACCCGTTGGTCGTCGAAATAATCCACCCAATCCGCGGCACCTTGCGCGTGAATCCACTCTTCAAGTCCTCCGTGAAACAGGTGGAAGGCGAAAAGCTCGAGGAGTGGAAGGAAGATATCGAAAAAGCCTCATTATTGGTCAAATGCATCCAACAGCGCTCCAACGCCTTGCGTTTGCTGCTCGAAAAGCTGGTGGTATTGCAGAAAGATTACGTGCTCTCCGGCGAAAAGGAAATGCAGCCCCTTACCCGCGCGGAGATTGCCGAAATTCTGAATGTGCACGAATCCACCATCTCGCGCGCCGTCGCGGGCAAGTCCGTTCAGCTTCCGAACAGGCGCATCGTTCCACTTTCGATATTCTTTGACCGCAGCCTCTCCCAGCGCACGCTCATCAAGGAAATGATTGCCTCAGAAAAGCGCCCACTCAGCGATTCTGAAATTCAGGAAAACCTGAAAGCGCACGGCGTGAATATTGCCCGCCGGACGGTGGCAAAGTACCGCTCGATGGAAGGCATCCTGCCGGCTCATCTGCGGCATAATCATCCCGCCGCGACAGGATGACACTTGGCGAACCCGATTTCTCCCCAGCTGCCTTTCGACCCTGCGGAAGATGACCTGCAGGCGCTTGATTTTGCGCTGATTCTGGAACTGCTCCCTTCTGCCGCGCTGGCCTACAACCGCAGCGGCGACGTAATCATCTCGGTCAATCAGAAGCTGCAAGACCTAAGCTCGTTTGAACCGCTGGCGCTGACAGGGAAATCCCTCAGCGCCTTGATTTCGCTCAGGCTGGATACAAACCCGACCGGCAAGGAAGCCCGCTTAGTCCAATTGAAAACCGCCGGCGGCAGCAAGATTCAGGCGAACCTGCGCATCCGCTCGCTCAGCCTGACCAATCAGATCGTGGCGCTGATCTTCACGCCGCCGGCTTCTCAGGCGGAAACCGAAATCAAGGAGGGCAGCTTTACCTTTGTCGAATCCCTTTTGCGCGTCCAGGCGCAGGACTCTACCTCTGCAGCGCTCAGCGCGGCCGCAGAAATTGTGCACGGCGCACTGCATGCCCAGGCTGCCGCAGCCTACCTGCTGCGCAAAGCCGAGAACCAGCTCATGCGCGTGCGCCTGAACACAGACCTGCAGTCCGCGCAGTTCCCGGAAAAGCTGCCGCTGGCAAGCGCCCCCGCCCTACAGCCGCTCGTCTGGAAATCGAACCAAAAGCCGTCTTCCATCCTGGAAGAGCTCGCTTTGGTTAAAGGCTTCCATTACCTGTTAGTTCTGCCCATGGTAAGCCGGAACGAGATGTTGGGTCAGATAATCGCCGCGGGGTTTGGCAGCCCGCCGGATGAAGAAAACCTGCGCCAGCTTGCCTTATTGGCAGCCGGCACCGCCGGCACGCTCCACCACCTGGAGCGAGTGGAAAACGCCCAGCGCACCGTCCAGCGCACCAGGCAGGTCGTCCAGTTGGAACACGCCATCAGCGATAACATGGAAGAGGGCTTGATTATCCTCACGCCGGACCTGTGCGTCGCTGAAATGAACCCCAGCGCGGAAATGATGCTGGGCTACGCCAGCAGCGAAGTCTTTTTGCAGAAGGCAGACATGGTCTTAATTGGCAACGAAACGCTCTCCGCGCTGTACAAATCCGCCCAGCAGGGCATCTCTACCAAAGCGGGCAGCAATCTCAGGCTCAATACGCGCACCGGTAAAGATTTTCTGGCGCAAGTACTGTGCATTCCGGTGATGACCGACGGAAAACTCAGCAGTATAGTGCTGATTCTGCACGATCTCAGTCAAAGCGAGCAAATCCGGGTGCACACCCAACACTTGGAACAGCGCGCCTATCTCGGTGAGGTTTCCGCCGCATTCGCGCATGAAGCCAAGAATCCGATTAACAGCATCATGACCGGCTTGCAATACATCGGGATGACCATGAAATCCAGCGACCCGCATTACGACCTTGTTTCGCGCTTGCAAACCGACTGCTTGCGCCTTACCCACTTGATGGACTCGACGCTGACTTTTTCAAAACCCATGGAATATCATTTTGCGCCGGTGGACATGGCAGAAATGCTGCCCAGCATCCTGGAGCGCTGGGCGCCGCGCATGACACACCTGAATATCAGGTATAATTTTGACGCGAACCCCGCGCACCCCCTGGTAAAAGCGGATTATCGCGCGCTTGAACAGGTTTTTGTTAATCTGGTCAGTAACGCAGTGCAGGCGATGGAAAAAACAGGCGGCACTTTGAATATCCGTGTGGTAAGCGCAGCAGATCACCTGGTACCAGCGCAGTATGACGTAATCGTGGCAGATTCCGGACCCGGGATCCCGGATGATATCAAGGAATATATCTTTGAGCCGTTTGTTACCACGAATGCCAGTGGAACCGGCCTTGGCCTGGCAATTAGCAAGCAGATCGTCAGCGCGCACAAAGGCACAATAAATCTGGAAAGCTACCCGGGCGGAACGATGTTCCATGTGCTCCTCCCGAAAGCGGAATAAGGTGAGATGACAGCAACCGTTCTTGTAGTGGATGATGAGGAAACCGCCAGACTGGTGGTTTCTGAGTTTTTACGTTCCAAGGGCTACGAAGTCCTCTCAGCTGGCACCCTGGGGGAAGCCCGCCAGTTCATCAATAAAGGCCAGGCGGATATCATCATCCTGGACGTGCGCCTGCCCGATGGCTACGGCCCCAACCTGCTGACCGAAACCGCGCGCATGGTCAACCGCCCACAAATCATCATCATCACCGCCCACGGCGAGATTAGCATGGCAGTGGAAGCGATGAAGAACGGAGCACAGGACTTCATCGAAAAACCGCTGGACCTGTTGGAATTGGAAAAATCGGTGCGTCGGGCTGGAGAAACCGTCGCGATGCACAGGGAACTGAACCATTTGCGTGCGGCCCAGGCCGGCCAGGAAGAATTCATCGTCGGAGAAACCCCGGCAATGAAGCAAATCATCGACCATGCCCGCCGGACTGCTGAAAGCGGTATTTCGGCGTTGATTACCGGCCCAACCGGCACCGGCAAAGAAGTGCTGGCGCATTATATCCACAAGATTGGCGTGCGTTCCGGCAAGCCCTTCGTGGATATCAACTGCCCGGCTATCCCCAGCACTATGTTCGAATCCGAGCTGTTCGGGCACGAAGCCGGCGCTTTCACGGGCGCCACCCACAAAAAAGTCGGCCTGATGGAAGTGGCGGACGACGGCATATTATTCCTGGACGAAATTGCGTCCATGCCGATGGATTTGCAGGCAAAACTGCTGCGCGCGATTGAAGAGCGCTCTTTCAGGCGTCTGGGCGGCAACATCCTGATTAACGTGGACGTCCAGATTTTGGCAGCTTCGAACCGCAACCTGAAGGAAATGATCGCCAACGGAAGCTTCCGCGAAGACCTGTACTACCGCCTAAAGGTCTCCGACCTGGATCTTCCTCCCCTTTCCGCCCGCAAGCAGGATATCCCGGATTTAGTCGGTTACTTTTTACGCAAATTCACCCTGCGTTCAGGCAGTCAAATCACGGATGTGACCCCCCGCGCGATGAAAGCCCTCATGGATTACTCCTGGCCGGGCAACATCCGCGAGCTAAGCAATGTGATGGAACGCGCGGTAATCTTCTGCGACGACCCCGTCATAGACTTGAACCACCTCTCGTCCGATGTACTGAGCGCCGTGGAACCCGGCACATGATTTGTTCTGGCACGCTAATTGCAACGAAGCCTCTTACAAGTAATCTTGTCAGGAGGCTTCTATGATTTCTACAACAAATCAGGTCGTACAGCTCATTTCCTACATCCTGTTTGGCCTGGGAGTACTTTGTCTTATTCTTAGCATTGTCATTCTCGCCAGGCAGGCGATGGGAAAAAACATCCAGACGATTGCCAACCAAACCACAAAATTGGCTGAAAAAGGCATCACCGACGGCGTGTCCGGGCTGGTAGGGAACGCTTCCCTGCTCATCAGTTCGCTGAACGATCTCTCCCGTTCCAACACCGGCATCGGCATCTTTTTCGTCTTCCTGAGCCTGGTACTCCTGGCGGCGGCGTATTTCTTTATCAAATCCTTCATCGGCATCGTCCCCTGATCCTCGTTTCCCGGAAAAGGATGGAAGCATGAGCATCGCGCGTTTTCTTAACCTGGTAAAAGCCCGTTTCGATTCGGAGTTGGCTAAGGCGGTGATCAGTGCGTTCCGCGCTGAGCCGCTGGTATGGAAAGCGCTGACTGATGAGGGGCTGTTGAACGCTTTCGAGGAATTTTCCGGAGAGGACCCCAAGCTGTGGCAGCCAGGTCTGCTGGCGGTGTTTACCCTCAGCCCCAAGCTGGCAGCCCAAAACCTGCTGGATCAGGAAGTTAAAATTCCCACCGCGCTCAACACAAAAGCCACAAAAACGCTCGATACCATTCGATTGACCGGCCTGGAACCCAGCACACTGGAAGAAGCCGCACTGCTAGCGCTCGCGCTGCGGAATTACCACGCGCTCAACAATGGGTGGGAGGACGTTTCCAGCTTCCTGAGCGCCCCGCGCGGCAATCTCGACCTTTGGCGCTCCGCGTTTGCCTGTTTGCCCGCGCTTCTGCCGCAGCTCCCACAGCTTGCGCAGGATCTGGCCGCCAAAACCCCGCTGGCGCAGACCGGAAAAGTCTGTGCGCTGCTCCTGCATATGGTGGACTGCACGCCCACGCTTGAGAATGACCGCTTCCAACTCCTGATCGACTTGTTCGGTACCTCTTCCCTGGACTTTCAGCGCGAATGCCTCCAACAGCTGAAAGCGGTGGAAAGCCCGGAATTTCTCGGGCGCCTGGCAGCTAGTTTTCTGGCAGCCTTCCCGCAAGAGCCGCCCGCCGAAAAAGAAAACTTCAAAGCGCCTTCGTTTGAGAATGTAATCGAATTGCGCAAAATCGCCTTCCTGAACCAAGCCGCGGGTCAACCGCAGGAAGCCCTCAAGGCTATCCACAACGCCTTCGAACAGTTCAGCGCCAGTCAAGCTCAGCTCTTGCGTGAACTGGCCTTTGCGTTGGAAAACAGTGACCCGGAAGAAGCCCGGAAAACCTGGGAGCAAGTCCTCAATCTTGCGCCGCAAGCCGCTGTCTATAAGGAGGAGTACGCTGAGTTCTTGCTCGCTCACGGGGAAACGGAATACGCCCTGGATTTGCTAAATCAAGTGCCTGCCTCCGCGCAAAAGACCTTGCTGCTCTTACGATACCCGGAGCTGCGCGCCGGCATGGAGCTTAACAACGAAGACCTGCGCAAGCTCCCGGGGAAAACGGTCTCGCTTTCCCGCTTTCAGCGGGAACCGGACAGCCTGAAAGCCGCCCGCTACGCTTTCGAAAACAAGAATTACGCGCTTGCCGATGAGCTGATTGGCAAAGCGCTGCTGACCAACCCGAACGACCTCGAAACTCTCAAACTGGCAGGTCAAATTAAGAAACACACCGCAGACCTTGACGCGGCCATCCAGGCCTCTGAATTGGTGGCGCTCTATGAACCGGATAACATAACGACCAAAAAAGAGCTTGCCAGCCTTTTCTTGCAGTCCCGCCAGCCGGAAAAAGCTCTGGAAATTTACCAGGAGCTGATTTCCGCAAATCCGGAGCCTTCCCGCTCCGACCTGCTGACCTACGCGGAGGTCGCAATAAAAGCGGAAAAACCCGAAATTGCCATCCCGATTTGTGAGAGCTTCCTCAGCCGCGACACCCTGGATGGCGAAGCGCTGGTGACATTGTGCGCTGCGCACATCCGCAAGGGCGATGAAGCCAGCGCAATCAGCCTGTTGGAGCAGACCTCCGCGATCGCGCCTGAAAAGCCTGCCAGCTGGCTCGCCCTGGCGGAAATCTGGACGAGCCTGGGCAGGACGGAAATGGCAATGGAATCCTTGCGGAAAGCCAAAGCTGCCTTACCCGCTAATCCAGGCATTCTGCTGGCGCTTGGCAAGCTCTATACCGAAAACGAACGGCCAACCGAAGCGGTCGGCGTCCTCAAGCAAGCCTTTCAACTCGACCAGAACGACCCGGAGATACGCAAATCGCTTGCCAAGGCATACCTGACGCACGGCTACCTGAACGAAGCCTGGTCAGTCATCGGTCCATTGGAAGCTGACTACACCTCGGATCCCGACCTGGCGCTGACGCTTGGCAAAGTGATGCTCGCATTAGGAGATTACCAGGCGACAAAGCCGGTCTTGCGTTTCGCGTGGCAGTCCAGCCGCTCGGAGGAAGCGCTGAAGACTTATGCCAACCTGCTGCTGCAAGCCCCAGCGCATTCTGGAGGTTTTTCCGCCGGGGACACGAAAGAGTTAAACCAGCTTATGGAAGCCGTTCACGAAAAAGCCAGACCGGAAAGCGGCTCCTTCGATTTCAAAGTGCTCGAAGCAGACATTCAGTACGCCCAGGGTAATATGGAATCTGCCTACAAAGCCTATCTTGAACTGTTGGACCAACCCGAAGGCAAAACCCCGCGAACCTATTTCCATCTGCAGCACCAGATTGGGCAGTGCGCTCTCAAGTCAGGGCACCCGGAAATCAGCCTTTCCGCGCTTCAGGAAGCGGTCCTGGTAAACCCCGACAATCTGGAGGTGCGCCATACCCTCTCGGAAGCCTTTGCTGCCGCGGGGATGCCCGAGGAAAGCCTGGCAGCCGCCAAAGCCACCCTGCAGCTCGCTCCGACGGAGCTCGATAATGTGCTGTGGTACAGCAGCTTCTGCAGTAAGAATGGAAATGAAAGGGAAGCGGTGCAGATCCTCAAAGACACGCTGTATCTGTTGCCGGATGAACAGGCGCTCTATCTGGCGCTGGCGAGAGCTTACCTCGCGATGGGTTCCACCGCGGAGACAAAAGAGACGCTCAACCGCATGCTGGAACGCGAAGACATCAGCACTGAAGAGTATGTCAACGTCGCGAATATCTATTTACACATGAACGACTCCGCCGAGGCGGCCCGCATCATTCGCCTGGCTATTGCGAATAATCCTCAGCCGGATTTCCTCGAAGCCCGCAAGCTTGCGTACACAGTCCTCCGCCTGGGGGACGGCGCAGCCGCGCTGCAGCTGTTGGCGGAACTGGAAAAAACGTTGGGCAGCCACCCCTGTTTCCCGATCCTCAAGTCAGACGTCCTGGCAGGCAATAAGCAATTTCTGCCAGCACTGCAGAACCTTGACAGCCTGCTAAAGGAAATCGAATTTTCGGGCTCCGACCTATCCTTTGAAGCCACTTTTGGCGCCGAAACAGACGCGAGTATCCCGGATTACAACTGGGCGGGCGTCTTGTACCGCGCCGCCCAACTGGAACGCGCCTCTGGCGACCTGGCCGCGGCACAGAAACATGCCGGCCAAGCCTTCGCGCTCCAAGCGGACAAAAGCGAATACATCCTGCTGAAGTCCGAGCTGGCCTTCGCGCTGCGAAAAACAGAAAAACTGGATTCCACGCTTGAGCTGCTGGAAAATAACCCGCTTTCTGCGGCGCATCAGGAAATGACCCGCCTTTTGGCTGTGAACGCGCTGATTGAGCGCGACCCGGATAAAACCCACCTTCTTCTGGACCATTTCCTTGCACGGCAGAGCCCCTCAGCAGTTTTCCATGCGGCGCGGGCCTTCCTGGCGCTTACCGAAGGCAAAGCCGACCGGACGGAGGAAGAGCTTCGCTCCGCTGAAGCGCTGATGGACGAAGCTTATGCCCGCTCGGGTTTGGAGGCTTTCAGCATCCCGGCGCATTTCGCCTGGGTATGGCAGGCGCTTGCAGTCGCAACCGCGGCATTTGAGGCCCAAGCCTGGGACCTGGCGGATAAATGCTTCGGGTACGCACTGGCGGAAATCAAGATTAACCCGGTCGTGAACCAGCAGCTGGCAGAATACCTGGTAGAGAAAGCCAGGGTCAGCAGCAACGCGCGCGCTTTACGAATTGTTCAGCATCTGCCCCACCCGTTCAGCGCGGAAAAGCCAGACGAGGACATTCACCAGGAACAGATTTCCATAGCCGGCCGGTACATTCCGGCAGCAGAGATGCTGCCTACGCTCAAAATCGGTCAGGCGCTTTTCAGCGGGCGCTGGAACGACGGCGAGGAGCTGAAACAGCTCGTCAGGAACAGCCGCCAGGCTGCCCAGGCTCTCTCTGTTCAGCTCGACAGCGACACAATCAAGAACATCTGCGCGGCTTTCCCGGGGGATTTTGAGGTGGCTTTTCAGGAAGCTGTCCTGCTGCTGTATAAAAACCCGGCAGCCTGCGCGGATAAGGCTGAAAGCCTGCTCAGGAAGCACCCGGACAAGCCCGGGCTGTATACAATGCTGGCCATAGCCCACCAGGCGGAACCTGAAAAAGCGGCTGAAGCGATTGAAAAAGCGCTGGAGATATGGCCGGATGAACCGGACTGGCACGCGATAGCGGGCAGCTTCCACGAGCAATGCGGCGCGTTTGACAAAGCAGCCAAACACCTTGAAGATGCCATCCACATCCTGCCCAAGTCCGCGCAGTACTGGCAGATGCTGGGCGACATCAAAGTTCTGGAAAAAGATTACCACGCGGCGCGGGATTACTTCACCAAGGCTCATGAGCTCTTCCCGGGGGACCCCGAAGCGCTGTTCTCACTGGCGGTCATTAACCAGCAGCTCGGTGAGCATCAGGCTGCCATTCAATGCCTGCGCGAGGTTGAGACCTTGGACCCCGGAAAAACCGTCTATGCTGAAAGCATCGCCGAATCCCTGTTCGCTCTGCAAGACTACCAGGCGGCGCAAGACCAGGCAAACCGGGTTTTGCAGACCAACGCGCACAGCAGCCGCGCGCTGCAGGTGAAGGCAAAAGCCTTGATGAAACAGCGCCAATACGAAGAAGCCAGGCGCGTCTTGCAAGCCGCCCGGGAAATGGTCAGCGACCCGATTCCCTTTGACCTGCTTGCCATCGAATTGGACGCGGGCATGCTGCGCAAATCGGGGCTCGGCGCCGCGCTGGCGCTGGCCGAATCCAACCCGGAGAACCCGCTGGTGCTCAATACCCTGGCCGGCTATTACCTGGAAGCAGCTATGCAAACTCAGGCTGAAGAAACCCTGCACCACAGCCTGGAAATCGACGGGCAAAATCCGCAGACGCTTGTGATGCTTGGGCGCATCGCGCGCAGGCGCGGCAACCTGGACCAGGCCCTGGCGTACCTGACCCGCGCGCTGGCAGTGAACCCCAGCCTGATTGAAGCCTACCTGGAGCTTGGGCAAACCTATCAGGACCGCCGGGATAACACCCGGGCCCTGGAGACTTACCACAGAGCCATCGAAATGGTGGAGAAAGACCCGCGGGCGTACATCCAGGCTGCTGCGGCATACAAAGACAGCAAAGACTACCGCAACGCTGAAAGCATGCTGCGCCAGGCAGCGCAGTTTGCCCCGAATGACCCCGTCATCCGCCGGCAGCTTGCATCCATTGTTGCCCTGAATTTGGTGAACAACTTGCAGGAGGCACCAAAACGAAGATGATACCTTATCGCGTACCAAAAAATGACGAAGCCATGATTGTCAGGCGCGGCAAATTCCTGACGCTTGTGCAGACCGCGATGAACAAGCGCGAACTGCAATTTGTCCGTCAGGCCTGCCTGATCTGGCTGGCAAGCTATCCGGGCGACCTGCTGGTGAATTACATCTATGCCGCTATTTTGGCCGAATTGGGGGATGTGGAGATGGCTGCAGGCAACCTCGAAAAAGTCATCGCCTACGATCCCGAATTCCTGGAGGCAATGAACCTGCTCAGCCAATTGGTAAATGGGGAAGCGATTGACGTAGAGTACCACTCATCGCTGGCCTACCTGCAGCGCAACCCCGCGCCCGTGCCGCCCGTAACGAGATGGTTCGCGCCGTTATGGAACGCCCGCCGCGCCTTTGAAGCTGGCGACCAGGAAGCAGCCGAAAAAGCCATCCTGCAAGCGCTCGCGCACAACCCGAGCCTGCCGCTTCCCGCCATTCTCCACATGCGCATCATCTACAAAAACGGGAACATGACCCTGCTGGATACTCTGGCAGGTATCTACGGAAACCGCTGGCCGGACTGCATCCAAATCAAGCTGCTTTCCGCTCTGGCGGATATCCAGCAGGGCGAGGACGCGCGCGGCGTTGAAAAACTGCATTGGAGCGCAGCCCACGATATCAGCGGGCAGGCTGCCATTCGCCTGCTTGGCGCCGACCATGCTTTCAAACCAATTTGGCCGGATGACCTGAAAGTCTACTTCGACCTGCCTATCCCGGCATCCATCGCGGTGGAACTTGGCTGGAACGCGCTCGCCACGCCCGGCGCAAATATTGCGCCTTCAGCTTCAGGCGAAGCCACCGTTTCGGCACAGCCTGCCGCTTCACAGACCGCCGCGGCTGGCAGCTTGCCGGCAACCCAAAAGATATCGGATTTTGCGAACACCAACCCGGTCGACTACTCCGAAGTCCCGCCCGAAGCTTTCCTGCTCAGCAAATCCCCGAACTTTGGCGACGAGAAGCACAGGAAAGCCCGGAATGAGACCGTCGACTCCTTGAACGAAATTCAGGCGGAATTCGATAAAATCGCCAAAACCATGCGCAAGTCTGAATTGACCGCCGCGGACGCGCGCTTCCCGAATTATGTCCTGATGACCTCCCGCTCTGCCCTTACCAACAAGTACGGCGCCAATACTGCCAACGTCATCCTGGATGCGATGCAGGACCTCTCAATCAAAATTACCGCCCTCCCTGGCTGGAACAGTGTTGTGTTTGTACCGGATGACCCCCGCATTGCCAACGACCTCGGTCTGACTCCCAGCCTGGCAAACGATGCCTGGAAGTTCAAGCTGGCGCTGGCAGACCTGGATAAAAGCCTGGCGGCTAAAGGCGAGATGATTGGCACCCTGCTGATTATCGGCGGGAATGACATCGTCCCCTTCCACCAGCTCCCCAACCCTACCGATGACGCGGATAATTATGTGCCCTCGGATAATCCATATGCCACCGTAGACGACAATTATTTCATCCCCCAGTGGCCGGTCGGACGCATCCCGGACGAAGCTGGCAGCGACCCGGTGTATCTGATTGAGCAGCTGCGTTACCTCAACAATGAATACGCGCTCAAACTGAAAGCCAAGACATTGATTTCCGGGACGATATTTGAAAACTGGCTCATCAATCTGCGCGAGTCACTAAACGCGACCATGCAAAACTTCAGACGCTCTGAACAGCTTGGTTACTGCGCAGAAGTGTGGAAAATCCCCAGTACGGAAGTCTTTAATGTGATTGACCGTGGGGACAGGCTCAAATCCAGCCCGCCGGTCGAGGCCTCGAGCTTTGTGACGACACAGAAATCGAATCCAAAGTTCGCGTACTTTAACCTGCACGGGCTAAAGGATTCCCCCGAGTGGTACGGGCAGAGCGATTTAACGCGTCGGCTCAACAGCCCTGAGTACCCTGTCGCGCTCATTCCCGAAAGCTTTAGCAGTAACGCGCCGGATATCGTCCTGAGCGAAGCGTGCTACGGCGCCAATATCCTCGACAAGACAGCCAAAGACGCATTAGCGTTAAAATTGCTGGCCGCAGGCAGCCGCGCGTTCGTCGGCAGCACGGTAATTGCCTATGGGTCTGTCAACAAGTCCCTGGTCGGCGCCGACCTTCTGGCGCACAGCTTCTGGACGCATGTGCAGAATACAGTTCCCGTCGGCTACGCGCTGATGCGCGCCAAGCTGACGCTTGCCAGCCAGATGACTCAAGCCCAGGGCTATCTTGACGGTGAAGACCAGAAGACCATCCTGTCCTTTGTCCTCTATGGCGACCCGCTGGCAAGCAAGGAAAGCCTGCGGAACATTCCCAAACCGCTGCTGCGCCCTTCCAAGACGCTGGTCATCAAGACCATCAGCGATTCCCACGAGGAAATGGTTGTTTCCCCTGAAGAAATGCCGGACGAAATTCTGGAGAATGTCAAAAAGGTCATCAGCGCGTACCTGCCCGGCCTGGATAACGCCACCGTGGCGATTAACCCGCAGTTGACCAATTTCTCGCTGGATACTGCCGGCGTGAAAGACCGCAAGGCCCGCAAGCATTACCTGGAAGGCAGCGAGCGCTACGTGGTTACATTACGCAAGAGCGTGGAAATCAAGCAAATCCCGCATGACCATTACGCCCGCATGACCTTCGACCAGAAAGGGGATATCATCAAACTGAGCCTCTCGAAATAAGCTCTTCCCTGCAGAAAACTCTGGCGTAGCATCCAGTTTTCCCCTCCGCTCTGAAGCCCCTCGCACCCGGGGGCTTCAGTTATTTCCAAAAGACTTCTTTCGCTGCGCAGAGTCTCTCGCCGGCCGGACTTTCAGAAAAAACCATAGGTTACCTCCTTCAGAAACAGGGGAGAATCCCCACAGATTTTACGACTAAGTGTATAATAAATTCAGAAATCACAAAAAAAGGGTTTGTTCGAATTGACGTTTGATATCCAATTTTTGATTACAATTGCGTGTGAAGTATGTTTGAGGCCGTTCTATCCGCGTGGGATGGATGCGGCTACGAAAGGGAGTTGAAATGTACGGTTACAGTGGAAAAATTCTGCACATCGACCTGAGAACCCATAAAACCCGTATCGAAGAAAAGCCGGAAGAGTGGTACAAGCTCTGGATTGGCGGCGTTTCCATGGCTTCCCGTCTGTTATGGGAAAATATCGTCCCGGGTTGCGACCCGTTGGACGACGGCAACCCGATTTGTTTTGCCAATGGGATTTTCACAGGCACGCCCGTTCCTGTTGGTGGCAAGTTCGGTATGGCTTCCAAATCCCCGTTGACCGGTTTTATAGGCGACAGCCTCTCAGGCAGCTGGTTCTCCATCGCGCTCAAACGAGCAGGCTGGGACGGCGTAGTGCTGCACAACAGCTGCGAGAATTGGACGCATCTCTTTATCGACGATGACCGTGTGCAATTTTTTGATGCTACTTATCTGCTTGGTAAAGGCACCTTCGAAACGGAAGAAGCCATCCGCGAGAAGATGGGAGATGAGCAGATACGTTCCTGTACTATCGGGATTTGTGGTGAGCACCTGGTTCGGTATGCCAACGTTACCAATGACGGCAGACAGCTCGGCCGCACCGGTCATGGAATGATTTGGGGACACAAGAAACTCAAGGCTTTTTCCGTGCGGGGAACAAAAGGGGTTAAGGTATTTGACCCGGCGACACTAAACAAACTTTCCTATGATATCTCGAAGGCCGCGCAAGGGAAAGACACGGAGAAATATCGCATTTACGGCACCGCCACAGGGCTCATGAGCCAAAACAAGGCGGGTGTTCTCCCTACACGCAACTTCTCTGAAGGTGTCTTTGAACACGCCGAGGAAGTCAGCGGGGAATACCTGGACAAGCATCATAAGGTTAAGGTGATTGCCTGCGCCCAGTGCCCGATTGCCTGTGAACAGATGTCCATCGTCAAGACCGGCCCTTTCGCGGGCGCCATGACGGGCATAGAGTACGAAAGCCTGTTCGCGAACAGTTCCAATCTGGGGATTTCCGATATTCGCGCCGCAATCAAACTGATTACCATCTCCGACCATGACGGTATGGACTCTATCAGCATGGGTGTCACCATCGGTTTCGCGATGGAATGTTTTGAAAGGGGTGTTCTGACCGAGAAAGATTTTGCCTGTCCCTCTCACCCGGAAGGTTTCACGCTTAATTTTGGGGACGGTGACTCCGCGGTCAAGCTGGCGGAAATGATTCGCGACCGCGAAGGGATCGGCGATTTATTCGCCGAAGGCGTACGCATCGCCTCCAAAAAGCTGGATGAAGAAAGAGGCAGTGAAAGCTGGAAATGGGCTATGCACACCAAAGGCCTGGAACCGGGGGGATACGACTCCCGTTCGCTGAAGACTTTCGCGCTGGGGCTGGCAGTTGGCACGCGCGGAGGCTGCCATAACCGCTCCGCAGCCTATGACCCTGACATGAAAGGCGAAACCAACCGCCTGACTGTCGATGAAACCCGCGGTCGGGTTGCCGCTGAATCGGAAGAATACGCGGCCGTTTACGATACCCTGCCCTTGTGCAAATTCATCCGGCGCTGTTTTACCGGCAAAGCAGATCGTTCTGGCGCCTGGCCCGCGATTGCCAATCTCATCAATGCCACCACCGGCTGGAATTATGGGTATGATGACGTGGATCTGATTGGTATCCGCGCCCACACCATCAAAAAATCTTTCAACATCCGGGAAGGCTGGACCCAGGCTGATGACGACCTGCCATGGCGCTGGAAGAATGAAGCCATGCATTCAGGCCCCGGCGCAGGCGTGTATGTCACCGAGGAAGAACTCGCGTATCTGAAGAAGATCTATTATGAGGCTAAAGGTTGGACCCCGGAAGGATTGATTCCAAAAGAACTCCTGATTAAACTGGGCATGCCTGATGTCGCTGAGGAAATTGGAGTATAAGGAGAAAATCGATGTCAGTAACCAGTACATCAAAATACGCCTATATCGAATGTGATCCCAATTTGTGTGTCGGCTGCCAATTGTGCGAGTATCTGTGTTCGTTCAGCAAGACCGGCGAATACAACAGCTTCCGCAGCCGCATCCGCACGATCCGGGTGGATGAAGTGCTCATCAGCGCTATCGCCTGCCGCACCTGTGAAAATGCGCCTTGTGTCATTGTATGTCCGCGCGACGCGATGACTCAGGACCCGGACAAAGGGATTATTCGCGTGGACTCCACCAAATGCGACGGCTGTGCCTGGTGCGTCGAAGCCTGTGATTTCGGCGCGATTTCAATCAACCCTGCCACAGCCCTGGCTGAAATTTGCGACCAGTGCGAAACCGACCCGGAAGGCCCGCAATGCGTCAAATGGTGCCCCAAAGAAGCGCTCACTCTGACCACCGCGGAGCAGCGTACGCAGCGCGCCCGAAAAAAGCTCATCGCGGAGACGTTGGACATCCCTACCAAAGCAGTGGAGCCTAAATGAGCGCCGAGCCCAACAACCCCCAGCAAGCACAGCCGGCGCCTGAGGAAGAACTGCGCATCGGCGTGTACGTCTGCCACTGCGGCAGCAACATCGCCGGCGTAATTCCACCCAAGGAAGTGGTCAACTTCGCCGCGGAATTGCCAGGTGTGGTGCGCGCCACCGATACGCTCTACGCCTGCGCCGACAGCGGTCAGCGCCTGATTAAAGAAGATATCAAAAAGTACAACCTGAACCGCGTGGTAGTTTCCGCCTGTTCCGTCCGGATGCACGAACCCACCTTCCGCGGCGCTGTATCCGAAGCCGGCTTGAACCCCTTCCTGATGGAAATGGCCAATATCCGTGAGCAGTGCACCTGGGCGCATGGGCACGACCGCGAGGGCGCCCTGGCGAAGGCGAAAGACCTGACCGCTTCCGCCATTTCCAAGGTATCGTTCCTGCAGCCGCTGGATATGATCAGCGTGCCGGTCTCCAGGAAAGCCATGGTCATCGGCGGCGGCGTGGCTGGCATCAGCGCGGCGCTGGACCTGGCAGAGCAAGGTATTCCGGTGGTACTGGTCGAGAAAGAACCAACGATTGGAGGGGTCATGGCTCAGCTCAACAAGACCTTTCCAACGATGGACTGCAGTATATGAATTCTCGCACCAAAAATGGTTGACGCGGCGCGTCAGCCCCTCATCGAAGTCAAAACATTCACGGAAGTTGAAAAAGTTGAAGGTTTCGTCGGGAACTTCAAGGTAACCCTGCGCGAAAAAGCCAAGTATGTGCGCGCGGACCGCTGCAACGGCTGCGGCGCCTGCGCAAAAGTTTGCCCGATTGAAGTCCCGAATTACTTTGAGATGAACCTGGCTCCCCGCAAGGCTGCATACATCCCGATGAGCCAGTCTGTCCCGCTGATTTACAACATCGACATGGATGCCTGCATCCACTGCTACAAATGCGTGGAAGCCTGCGGACCGCTCGAGGCGATTGATTTCAGCATGCAGGACAAAATCGTGGAAGAAGAAATCGGCGCTGTAATTGTGGCGACCGGTTTCAGCCACTTTGACCCCTCTCCCATGGAGGAGTACGGCTACAACCGCTACCCCAACGTGATTACCTCCATGGAGATGGAACGCCTGAACAACTCCGCAGGTCCGACCGCCGGCAGTCTGATTCGCCCCAGCGACGGCAAGAAACCGCAGCGCCTGGCGTTCATCAACTGCGTGGGGTCGCGGGATAAGCGTTTCGTGGAAAGCTGCTCGAATTTCTGCTGCATGTACTCCATCAAAAACGCCGTGCTGGTCAAGCAGATGAACCCAAACGCGGATGTAACCATTTACTATATGGATATCCGCACACCTTCCAAGGGTTATGAAGAGTTCTATAATCGCGCCCGCTCCATGGGTATCCATTTTATCCAGGGGCGCCCCGCGATGATTACCGAAGACCCCGAAAGTCACAATCTATTCATCCATACGGAAGATATCGCGCTGGGCAAGGTTGTGGAACATGAGTACGACCTGGTCATGTTAAACCAGGCAGCGGTGCCCCAGCCGGACCAAAACCATATGAGCTCCGTGTTGAACGTCGCGCAGTCGCCAGGCGGCTGGTACATGGAATACCACCCCAAGCTGCGCCCGATGGACAGCCCCACGGATGGTATCTTCTTCGCCGGAGCCTGCCAGGGACCAAAAGACATTCCCGCCAGCGTCGCGCAGGGTTCGGCCGCGGCATCCCGCGCCTCGCGCGTCCTGCACTCCAAAACATGGCAAATCGAACCCACCATCGCCAATGTCTGGTCCGACCGCTGCGTCAGCGCCCAGGGCAAAGCCTGCGGTATTTGCGAACGCTCCTGCCCGTACGGCGCAATTGATTACACCCAGGGGAAGGCAGCAGAGGTCATCACCGCCAAGTGCCACGGCTGCGGCGCGTGCGTAGGCGAATGCCCGCACGATGCGATTACCCAGCTGCATTACACCGACGCGCAAATCCTTTCGCAGATACGCACCCTGCTGGCGGACAAACCCGAGAAAAAAATCCTCGCGCTGCGCTGTCACTGGTGTTCTTATGGCGGCGCGGACCTGGCGGGCACCAGCCACTTTGAATACACATCCAATGAGCGCGGTATCAAGGTTATGTGTTCCGCCCGGATGGACGCTGACTTCATCTACGAAGCCTACCGCCTGGGCGCGGGGGCCGTGCTCTACTCCGGCTGCCATCCGCAGGACTGCCACTACATTACCGGGCAGGTTATCGGCGCCAAGCGCGCCAAACGCCTGGAAACAATCTTCGAGCGCATGAACATGAGCCCCGGACGCTTCCGGGTTGAGTGGATTAGTGCGGCTGAAGGCGATAAATATGCCCGGGTGCTGAACGAAATGCAGGCAGCCCTGGACGAGATTCCACCGGAAGCCCTGCACGCTGAAATCGAGCGCATGCGGCCCGATATGGCCAAACGCCTGACGCGCCTGCCGAACATCCCCGGCGTGCAACGGGCTATGGACCATACTGAAGTTGTCGTGAACACAATTCTCAGCAGAAAGGGAGAGCCCGTATGATTAGTTCCGGACTGGCAAATGAAATCAGGGCAATTCCGGGTGGAGAAAACCTTGAAATGTGTTATTCCTGCGGGACCTGCACAAGCAAGTGCATGATCCAGCAGAAACTGGAACCGGAATACAATCCGCGCCGCTTATTGCGCATGGTCATGATGGAGATGCGCACGGAGAGTTACGCCAACCCGACCACCTGGCTGTGTTCCTCCTGCGACTTATGCTATCCGGCTTGCCCGCAGCAAATTCACATTTCCGGTGTCATCACGGCTGTAAAAAAAATCGCGGTGCAAGCCGCGCAGAAGACGCCCCTGCCCACCGCCGTGGTAGACCAGCAAACCTGTGTGGCCTGCGGTCTCTGCGCGGAAGTCTGCCCGTACGATGCGATTACCATTGAAACGCGCAAACTGCCCTACCGCGGCAGCATCCCGGTCGCAGTGGTAAACGCGGGTTTATGCATGGCGTGCGGCGCCTGCGGCGCGGCCTGCCGCTCCAACTCCATCGGGATACCTGCCGATACCTCCGACGAGGAAGTGGTCGAGAATATCTGGTCCTGGTTGAACCCGGAAGGAGCGCTGAATTGATGGACAATCGACCGAAAATCGCGTTTTTTCAATGCCAGTGGTGCCTCTATGCTCCGGAAGACCAGGAATGGGTGGACAAAAGCCTGCCAGAAAACATACATCTGATTAAAGTGCCCTGCACCGGCCGTATCGACCCACTGTTCGTACTTAACGCGGTTCAAGGCGGCGCCGACGGCGTGGTCATCAGCGGCTGTCTGCCGGAAAAGTGCCACTTCAAAGAAGGCAATCTGGCAGCCCGCCGGCAGTTGGATGCGTTTTCCAGCTTCCTGGACTACATCGGCTACGATGAGGCGCGCGTGCGCTTTATCTGGTTGGATTTGCAGGACCGCGGGCGCATTCAGCGCGAGCTGACCGAGTTCGAAAGCCTCCTGAAGAAGCTCAACCCGGCAAAAAGCCTTGCCACACGCGTACCTGAAACCGAAGGAGGCGCGAATGACTGAGCTGGAACAAAAAATCCGCGCGGAGGCGGCGCGTTTGCTTTCGGAAGGGCTGGTGGACGTTGTGATGGCTTTCCGCAAAGAAGACGCCCCCTTACGCCCACAGCCAGCCTTCTTTACCTGCGTGGAAGACCTGGAAAACCTAATCTATAACGGCCTGTGCGCGAACAACCTCGCAAATTACCTGACCCGTTACCCGGATGAGACCCGCATCGGCATGCTGGTGCGCGGCTGCGAAAACCGTTCTGTGAACGCGCTGGTGGTGGAAAAACAACACAGCCGCCAAAACCTTTACTTAATCGGTGTCCCCTGCACCGGGATTATCGATTGGCGCAAAGTGGTCGCGCTGACGGGGGAAGACATCCTCGGATATGAGGAAACGGACAGCAGCCTGCACGTACGCACCAAACGCCAAAGCTACCAGCTTCCGCGCCGCGAACTGCTGCACGCTTCCTGCCAGCGCTGCGTGCACCCCAACCCCCTCAGCGCTGACATCGTGCTCGGGGAAGCGCTTCCCGAGGGCGACCCCGCCCTCATCCGTGAGCGCGTGGAAGCCTTTGAGGCCCTCACCCGCGCCGAGCGCACAGCCTACTTCAAGCAGGAAGCCGAACGCTGCATCCGCTGTTACGCCTGCCGCGAAGCCTGCCCGATGTGTTACTGCGAGGAGTGCTTTGTGGACCACAACAGCCCGCGCTGGACAGAAAGCGGCACCACCCCAGCCGGCACGCATGCCTGGCACATCATTCGCGCTTTTCACCAGACCGGCCGTTGTACCAGCTGCGGCGCCTGTGAGCGCGCCTGCCCGATGGATATCCAGATGACCTACCTGACCGACAAACTGGGCAAAGATATGTGGGACAGTTACCAATTCGCGGCGGGCATGGACGCCAAAAGCCAGCCGCCCTTCGCTTCATTCACGCTGGATGACAGGAAACATTTCCAGGCTGGAGGAATGCACTCATGAAATACATCCTCCCCAAACAGGATCTGAACGCCCTTCTGGAGCGCTGGTCTGCTGAGTACGCTGTTCTCGCGCCGCAAAAATCCGGAGCGTACGCGGAATTTTTGCCTTACACTCCCCGGTCGGAACTCTGCCTGGAAGAACCGCACAACACCCGCTATCCCCCCAAGGCGCTCTTCTTCCCCCAGTCCGAAGCCATTCTGCAATACAAACGAACGACCGGACAGTTGGAGAGCATCTCAGCTGTAGCGCAGAAACGGGTGATTTTTGGCATTCGTCCATGCGACGCGAAAGCGGTAAGCCTGTTGGATACGGTCTTCGCGGAAGGCGACAATCAGGACCCCTTTTGGCAGGCCCGCCGCGCGGAAACGCTGCTCATCGGCCTGGGCTGCCATGCACCCTGCGCGACCTGCTTCTGCACCAGCGCTGAATCCGGACCCTTCCACACAGATGGGCTGGATGCCCTTCTGACAGACCTGGGAGAAATCTATCTGGTGGAACTTCTTTCAGAACGCGCTGCCGGCCTGTTCGATGCTCTGGCGCCCGCCAGCTCCATCCTGCAGGAGAATGCTCAAGCTGTCCAATCAGCCGCGGAATGTGCCCTGCCCAAGGCTTTTGAACTGGACGGGTTAAAAGGCAAATTGGACCGCGTCTTTGACCAGGATATTTGGGCGCAGCTGGCGCAGTCTTGCCTCGGCTGCGGCATTTGCACTTTCCTGTGCCCTACTTGCTTCTGCTTTGACCTGGTGGACGAAGCGCAGCGGGATACGCGCGTGCGCAACTGGGACACTTGCATGTTCCGGGTGTACTCGCTGGAAGCTTCGGCGCATAATCCGCGCCCGACGCGCAAAGAACGCACCCGCCAACGCCTGATGCACAAGTACAGCTACTGGTGGGAGCACGCCGACAAATTGGGCTGCACCGGCTGCGGGCGCTGCGTGCGCTACTGCCCGGTCGGTCTGGATATTCGCGCGATGATTCGCAAAGCCGGCGCGTACGAAAACGAGGTGCTGCATGCCAACTGATATCTCTACGCGCAACCCATACCAGCCCACACCCATGCGCGTTTTGCGCGCGTATTACGAGTCCACCGACCGAAGCTTGAAAACGCTGGAGCTTTCCTTTGAAAACCACGCGGACAGACAGGCTTTCTTCCGCAAGTTCAACCCGGGCCAGTTTTGCCAATTATCAGTCTTTGGCAAAGGCGAGTCCCCCCTTGGCGTAGCCTCGGCTGCCTGGGAAGGCGATTTTGTGCGCTTTACCATCCAGCGCATGGGCTCGGTCACCAAAGCTCTGCACGAACTAAAGCCCGGCGATACACTGGGTATGCGCGGACCTTTGGGCAACGGCTTCCCGCTCTCGGAGTGGAAAGGCAAAAACCTGGTTATCATTGGCGGCGGCTGCGCGTTTTCCACGCTCTATGCCCTCACCAAGCACCTCCAATACCCTCAAAACCGCCCGGACTACGCTCAGTTGGTAGTTATTTACGGCGCGCGCAGCTCCGGGCTGTGCATGTACAAACAGGATATCCAAAGCTGGTACCAGCGCGAAGACATGGAAGTCCATCAGGCAATCGACGTTCCCGAAGAGAGCTGGGATCACCACGTCGGATATGTTCCGGATGTGGTCAGGCAAATCGCGCCCTCTCCAGACAACGCGGTAGCAATCGTGTGCGGCCCGCCAATCATGACCAAGTTCACTCTGCCAGCGCTCGTCTCGCTGGGTTTCCCAGCGGAGGCGATATTTACCTCCCTGGAAAAACGCATGAAATGCGGCTTGGGTAAGTGCGGCCGCTGCAACATCGGTTCGAAGTATATCTGCAAAGACGGTCCAGTCTTCAGTCTGGCGGAACTCAACGCGCTGCCCGCGGATATTTAATGGAGATAGCATGAGTCAACGCGGAATTCCACAAAAATCAAAAAATGAACACAGCATGACCATCCGCCGCGGCATGGTCACGCGCAATTACCTGATGACCTGGGACCTGGATAAATGCGTCGGCTGCCAGATTGGGCCGATTGTCTGCCCGAAGCAAGCCCTGACGCACGTGCCCGTCCAGCTGGAAAACGGCCGCATCGCCGTCAAAGCTTCCGTGGATGTGGACGAGAAGAAATGCGTGAACTGCGGCATGTGTGTCGTCTCCTGCCCGACGCACGCCATCAGCCTGACCATCAACGGCAAAACGGAAATCCCGGTGCTTGAATATGAAACTTATCCGGAGTACCTCTCGAAAACCATCTTCCGGCGGGAACTTTTCGACTTCAGCCTCAAAGATTTTGTCATAGATAACTGTTCCGCCAACGTCATCAGTTACGATGAGACCCGCGACACGATGCGTGTGGATTTTGAAAACTGCATCCACTGCCGACAGTGCGAAATCGCAAGCAAGGGCGCTTTTGAAGTGCGCCAAGCCTGGCAGGGTTCGGTAGAACTGCACCGCGAGCGCTGCGTGGAAGGCTGCTTTGCCTGCGCGGATATCTGCCCGACCCGCGCCCTGCATATCGACGACCAGGGCGAGCTCGTCCTGGCGGATTACTACTGCATCAAGTGCGGAGCTTGCATGCAGGTCTGCCCGATCAAACCCAAATACGAGAGCCAGGAATTCGAATTTGAGTATCAGGGCATGCAAGTCAAACGCAGCCGCGATGTGCTGCTGAACGCAGACGAATTGGCAGTCAAAGTGGAACGCTGGCGGCTCAACCATAAACCCGTTTCCAGCGCTGCCTGGACCGAAGCCCTGCGCAAGTTGGCGGACGACAACGCGAAAACTGTGGAGATTGACCGCAAACGCGCCTTACGCCGCGCGGACCTGGTGCGCGCGCTGCGCGGGCACACCCTGACCGAAACGCGCCCGGTGGCAAAGCAAAGTAAGCAAAGTTAATTCTTCTTCAGGGTGTGCAAGAAATGACGAATTGCAAACCCTTACGCGGTTCTAAACGCTGGGGCTAATGGTGTTTTTATAGAGGCAAGCAAATGTCAAACCGCCTTGTTCTTCTTGGCAAGCAATTAATTTCCGACACTTCTTCTGCTGAAATCCGCCGGATTGAAGATCTGCTCAAGCAGGAGAATATTCCCTACCGCCTTCAAACCCAGCGCTCCCGCGGCTCCGTAGGTTCCTTCATGGACTCCCGCTCATATGCGGCGTCAAATATCGCGCTGTACAAAGGGGCAGCAACGCCAACCTTTGTGTATGCCATCTATGTGCGCCCAAAAGATTACAAACGCGCCCAAAGTCTGATGCAGGTGCGTTAATTTCTGGCCGTTCCCCCGGGAAAGTGGTTTGAGAGGGGAATTACCTCTCAGAGCCGTATCCGAACCTGCTTGAATAATCAAATGACCAGCCCGTTTCCCGCGCGTACTCGGGATTCTTCTCCCCGGGTCCGTAGATCAGCACGCGCGCCTTCGAGCGCAAGCGCCCGAAACTTGAGCTGTCCGGTGCGGCGCTAATCACGTTGCGGAAGGTGCCGCTGTTCAGGTAATATCTCTCCCGCCCCCCGGAAGTGCGCACAAGCTCTACTGCGGGAGTGTGCGTATGCCCGCTGACCATGCAGGTTACGGTGGGATCGCTGCCGCTAAGGCATTCTTCTTTCTGGATCATCCCCATCAGTGAACCCAGCGTATACTTCCCTGAAAGCGATTCAATCAGCTTTTCGAAAACCCAAAAGGGAATGCGGCGCTTCCAGATGCGTTTATCCAGCAGGATTTTCAGGGTGAAAAGGGGAAGCCCGACCAGCGCTCCCAAAGTCAGAAACTGCTGCTTCAGGGCTTCATCCCTCGCAATCTCGTCACGAATCCACTTGAACACGGGTTCCAGGTAGCCCCAGGTTTCATCACGGTTGAGACCCGGAGTGGAAAACAGAAAACTCATCAGCGCGTTGGCTGGGCGGACATCGTCAAATTCCATGATGCGCTGATAAAGCAGGAGCAGCGGAGTTTTTTTCAGGATGCCCTCGGCTGTGTAATAGTCCTTAAAGACTTTTGGCAGCCTGGCAGCCAGTTCCAAGGTGGTAATATCGCCCAGCACCGGGCGTTTGTACCATTCCGCGGGCATAAACAGCGGCAGTGAGGCTTCCGCGCTGAGGTTAATCCCAAAATTGTTCGGGTCGTACTCATGCCCATGCCGCACCAAGACCCCGGGCTGACCATCGAACGGATGCAGATACTGGTTATCAAACGGCGCGGGGCTGTCCGCTATCCCAAGCATGCGCCTCACGGCGGAACGGACTGCCGGTGTGGCATTGGCCAGGCGGTCGTGGTTGCCTGGGATGAAATGCACTCTGGTCGGGCGTTGGAAGCTGTTTTCCAGACTGCGAATGCTTTGCAAGGTTTCAGCTACGCGCGCGTCTTCAGCAATTTCTTTCAGGATGGCCAGAATCTTGGCTTCCCGGGCGCTGCCCTCAGCGATGTCATCCAGATGACCGTAAGGCCGCAGACTGTCCTCCAGCCACGAGGCGGAGCGGGTGAGTTCGAAAATATCGCCGGCAAGCACAAGGTCCACTTCGCCAACCACGCCGTCATCCAAAGACTCCGCGATTTCACGGAAGTACTCCTGATAGACCCCGGCGGGAAGGTTGTGATTGAACTGCGTACTGCCCAATCCCAGAGACTTCGACTCCGCCAGATGCAGATCGGACATGACAATCAGCATTTTCTACCTCTTTATTCTCGTGAAGCCCGGGTATGCAGCCGCACCGGAAATACCAGAAACGCCGCGGAAAACACGGTTTTTTACTCCCCGCTCCAACGGAATGCGCCGGCTTCGCGTGTGCCAAACAAGACCCGAGAGCTGTCCGCTGGGTCGAGAATGACGCTCTGATAGGACCAGCGGGTCAGCACAGGCGTGGCAAGCTGCCAATGCGCGCCGTAATCGCCGCTCCAGAATGTGGAACCCGCCCCACCTGCGGCCATCAGGGCTGTGTTCTGGGCGTGGAAACTGATGGAAAGGATGTTATTGCCTGCGGCCCCCACCGGTATCCACAGCGAGCCGGTGTTATCGCGCATGTAGATGCCGTTAACCGTGGCGGCAAAGTAATCGTCGCCTCTGGCCAGTATCTGATTGGTGTTAATCCCTTCCAAACCCTGATTGATGCTGGTGAGGGCTCCGTCTTTCAGGTAGCGTGCTGTGCAGATTCCGGAAGAATCGCAGGCGGTCAAGAGCACCCGGCCAAGCGCTGTATCGACTGAGAGGCTGGGGATGGAATAGCCGTTCAAACCAACCTGGGTCCATGAACCGCCCGAATACTTCCACAAACCCGCCCCCGCGCTGCCGCCGAAAAGCGTGCTGCCGATGGCTGTCAGGCTGATGAGCGGCGTGCTGGTAAGCGCGGCTTCGGTCTGGACTTCCAGAGCAGTCAGGATCTCCTGCGCGGCGTCGTCTTCCGGCTGGCTGATCCCTGCCAGGATGGTCTCGAGATACCAGCTCGGGTCGTAACCCGCGGATTGGGGATTATTAATCGTAGTCCAGCTTCCTCCGCTGGAAACGTACACCGCGCTGGGAGTCAGCGCGTAGAGCTTATTGTTCGCCGCGGTCAGCCAGGTCACCAGGCGGCTTCCAAGGCCGGAATTCACCTCCTGCCAGGTAGTGCCGCCGTCATTCGTGCGAACCACGCCGATGCCGTAGACCCCCGCGTAAACATAGCCCGGCTGAGCTGAGATAGAGGCAAACCCGTTGATCGAATGGCTGCTCACCTCACTGTGGCTGGGGGCCCAGTCCGCTCCCTGATTCGTTGAGCGGTACAGTCCGCGGTAACTCAAGCC